>JAFUQZ010000085.1 GCA_017472085.1 Akkermansia sp.
ATCTGAACCTGCCGAGTGAGGAGTCGGCCAGAATCTATTGGGCAAGCAAGTATTGCCGATTGGGGGAGAGGTGCGCCTGACGTGGGAATTTGCGCCTCATGGCGCAGTGAAATGTTGCTGCGCAACGTGAAATTGTGCCTGACGACACAGTGAAATTATCCGCCTTGCGGATAGTGAAATTACCGCCGAAACGGCGGTAGTGATTATTAGGCAGCCCGGCGGGCTGCGAAAATGGCACCCGGAGAGTGCAGGAATCATAGCCGGAGGTAAGCCTGCGGCAGCAGGCGCAGCCTCCGGTAAATTGAAAAAAAATCATCGGAGCCCCGCAAGGGGTGACAGAAGGCGTAGTATCAGTAAATTGCATTACTTTCTGTCACCCCTGGGCGCAATAGGAGACGAGATCTCCGTGAAAGCTGCGCGTGAAAGGGGCTTACGCCCCGAGCACACCCGCTGTCGCGAGCGAGGAAACGGGAACAGCCACGGATGAAAACTGAGCCTGCGGCTCAGGGTGAATAATCGGCTGAGCCGATGGCGAAAACAAGGCTGCGCCTTGGACGAGAACTCATCGCGGTGCGATGAGTGATAAACACAGGATTTGCTCCGCGCGCGATACCTGAATCTGCCCGATGATACAAGAACAACAGCCTACCGGAGCATGCTGAAGCAGGATTGACGAATGACGAATTAAATGTAAGCGGCTTACGCCGATTATTACACAAATGAAAACGTTCCAACAATAAACGGGGACTTTTCAAAATTTGGGGACACATGTGCCGTCCTTTCCACATTTTCCGCACGACTTTTCCACCAAACGCCCCAATCTCACCCTTGAGCAGCCCCCCCCCACACGGAGGATGGCGGGAGCACGATACACAGCATAAAGAGGCAGATTGATGAGACGGCATACTGAGCCGACATCATCCAAAGGCATGGTCTGTTCATTCCATAACGCCATGGATGTGCGGATTGCCTGTGCACAATGAAACTTACGGCAATATACCTTAAGGCTCTTGGCTTGCAGATTAGATTCTGCTTTCACCTCGATAGGGACAAGCTCCATTTCGTGCTGAATGATGAAATCAACCTCTGCACGACCATTATCAGCTGACCAATAAACGGGGGTTAACCCGGAAGTAGCTCGAAGTTCCTGTTGCACATACTGCTCTGCCAATGCTCCTTTGAATTCGCAAAAAATACGATTCCCCTCCAGGATGACTTTTGCAGGTAGTTCTGCGTGTGCCGCCAATAATCCCACATCCAGAAAAAAAGTCTTGAAAGCCGCTTCTTTATAAGCAGCTACCGGTATGGCAGGTTTGGAAATACGAGGAATCGAAAACAGTAATCCTGCATCATAAAGCCATTGCAAGGCTACTTCCAAATCCCGCATGCGTAATCCGGGTTCAACGGTTTTACATGTAAATTTCTTATTTTCTCGGGAAAGCTGAGCAGGTATAGAATCCCAGATTAATGATATTCTGGGAGTTACCTCTTTCGGAGCATGCTTGCTGAAATCACGCTGATATCCCAATAAAAGAGCCTGATGAATAGCTCGCACCCGGTTAAAATCACCGGTCTGAACATACGCCTTGACAGCCTCCGGCATACCTCCGACATAATAATAAATTTTCAGCATATCTGTCAATGAAGCTGAAAAGTTGTTCACCATAGTCTCATCATCGCTGTCCAGGAGCTCCACATATAGCTCCTTATCGATGGCCGACAAAAACTCTCTGAACGACATCGGATAAAGAGTCATCATGTCCACTTTTCCCACAGGAAAACCGGTTCCTTTATGTTCATAAAGCCCCAAAAGAGACCCCGCTGCCATCACATGATACTCCGGAGCCTCTTCACAAAAATACTTCAGAGAAGTCAATGCCGCCGGGCATTCCTGAATTTCATCAAAAATGATGAGCGTCTTTCCCGGAATCAGTCTGAATCCGGCATGTAATTGAATTACCTGCAATAATCGCTTAATGTTCAAATCCTGCTCAAAGTTCCGCTTTACCTGTTCATCCAAATCAAAGCGAATATAGGCAACATTCGAAAACTCCTGCTTCCCGAATTCCTTCATCAACCATGTCTTTCCGACTTGTCGAGCCCCCAACAACAACATCGGTTTACGCAAAGAATCCGTTTTCCAGCGCAGAAGCTGAGTTATCGCATCTCTTTTCATCTTTTTACCTCCTGATGAAACTCTACTTCATTTCACATTGAATGTCAATAATATTTCAATCTCCGCCCCACATTTTCCGCACGACTTTTCCAGCAAACCCACACATTTTCTGTACGACTTTTCTACAAACCACCCACATTTTCCGCACGACTTTACTCTATCGCCAAGGATTGAAACAGGGCTGCGGAGGCAATCCGACGCATGCTTATCAGCTCTATTCGTACGAGTCAGAACAATGTTGAAATAAAAGCATGTAAGGGTTAAGATTTAGGCACTCTGCATCAGCGGTATTCATAACGAAAAAAATGAAATTGTGCCTGACGGCACAGTGAAATTATCCGCTCTTCGGATAGTGAAATTACCGTCTGTTGGCGGTAGTGATAGAGAATGGCAGCCCATGGGGCTGCGGAAAAAATGGCGCCCGGAGGGTGCAGGAATCATAGCCGGAGGTAAGCCTGCGGCAGCAGGCGCAGCCTCCGGAGGGACACATAAAAACACAGAAAGCCCCGGGGGGGGGCGACAGACTGCCACCACGGCAGAAATCGGGAAGCAACGCTATACATTAAAGCGGGGCCTGGCTTTGGTGAAAGCCACGGATGAAAACTGAGCCTGCGGCTCAGGGTGAAAAATCGGCTGGGCCGATGGCGAAAACAAGGCTGCGCCTTGTACGAGAACTCATCGCGGTGCGATGAGTGATAAACACAGGATTTGCTCCGCGCGCGATACCTGAATCTGCCGAGTGAGATGGAAGCAACGATTTATTGGGCAAGCGGCTGCCGCGAGCGAGATGGACGTCCGATTCTTATTGCTTTTTCCACTCGGCCAGGCGGGCCGGGAAAAGGCATTCGTTGCAGATGTTGACGGCGCAGAAATCTGCCTCTATCTGGAGCAGGGCCTGGTGTGCATAGTGCTTCGTCAGCACTTTTTTCAAGTCCTTCCGCTCACCGAAGAGGGCGAGTGCCACACGCTGCACGGTGGAGGATGTCTTGCCTGCCGGGAGAGCGAGGTAGGTCTGCCAGGCAGGTTCGCTCTCATCCTGCACGTAGACGTGGTTCACCAGGAAATCATCCACACGCTGCCGGCCGACCAGAGCGGCAGGCTGTTTCATGGCGGCAGAGGCCATGGTGCAATGGCTGTCCCAGAAGGGGTGGGAAAGATGGGTCAGCAGCTCGCGCAGCCGGGCGGCGCCGGCGGCATTGAGCAGCGGTTCGATGCTGCGCCAGCGGCGCGCGGAAAGTGCCAGCGCCGCCACGCGCCGATGCGGGTGGTTCATGGGACGCACGGGCGACAGCACCCAGGGGATGCGGTGGGTGTGGCTCAGCTCATATTGCTCGCGCACGGCCCACCACTTGTCCCAGACGGCGCGGTGATAGGTGCGGGATTCGGCAGAGCTGCGCTCCGGCAGCACCGGCACCATGAATCCGGCGGTCCCCAGCAGGATGGCCTCCGCATCTGCCCCCAGGGTTTTGAGTGGGGCACGGCGCACCAGCATCTGCATGGCCTGTTTGTTGGCAGAGTAGCCCAGGGTCTCGGCCCAGGCTTCGAACCAGGCCTGTCGCTGCCCCATCACGGCGGCTTTCCGACGAAAATGGGCGCGTTTTTTCTCCATGCGGTAGGCGGCAGCCATTTTCAGCAGGGAATCAATGGACTCCGGCGGCAATTCTTCCATGGGGCGGCGGCAGCAGGGCACGGCGGCACGAGCCCCGGCCGATTCCTGCCCCAGCGCCGGCTGCCACACCTCGGGAGGAAGATACAGCACGGGTACTTCCTCATGCACGGCATTGCGGGTATACCATCCCGGCGGCGGCGGGGTCAGCACCACATGCAGAATCACCTGATTAAACGCCGGGTTGGCTCCATGTCCGTGGTGTTCCCAATCAGCAGGGTGCGGGTCTATCTCGATATCGCCGCGGCGACGAACGCCGTTGATTTCCACCTCTGCCCGCAGAAAATCCGGGCCGGCACTCCGATTCCACAGGCCGCCATCCAGGATGCGGACATGGCCATGGTGGCAGGTTTCTCCCTCATTCCCGAGCAATCCGGCAGCCCAGCACGCCTGCACAGCCATTTCATCCGGAAGCACAGGCGGGGCGCTCTCCTCTGCCGAGAGAGGATAGACCTCCGCAAGAAGCTGCCCGTACGCAGCCGCCATGGAACAACGGTTCTGCGGCATCTCAGGATAGCATCATCAGTCAGCCTGCTCGGTCTGACGCATCAAATCTTCCTCCAGCGTCTCGCAGACGTAGCCGAAGGTCTCGCTGTTCTTATGGCTCATGGAGCGCAGGGTGTTGTGAGCCTCCAGCACGTGGCGCGTGCGCTCCAGCTCCGACAAATTACTCATTCCCTCTCCCGCATCCGACGGTTTCCCGGAAAGTGCGGCGCGGCGCTCTGCCAGGTCCGGCATCCAGAAAGCACCGGGCGGGTCTATATCTATCAGCATGTCAAGCCCCAAGCTCTCCATGGCCGCACGCGTGCGCTGCGTGGCAGAAGCCACCTGCACAAAACCGCCCACCGCCATGCACTTGCGGGCGAGTCCGGCGAGGGTTCCCATGAACGTGGAATCCACCCCGGGGCATATTTCCAAATCCACCACAATGGTATGTCCCCCTGCTGCCAGATATTTATCCGCAACAGATTTGAGGATGGGGCTGTTCACAAAGCATCCGCGGCTCTCGCAGCGAATCCAGAGGCAGTCGTCGAACTGCTGGTGGGTCAGGGAAATATCAGACATAACGGAATGATGCCATACTAGCCTTTTTCCCGATTCAAATCAAGAAAAAAGACACGTTCCTGCCTCCGGGAAAGAAAAAAAACTCAGCGCTCGTCCTCGTCGTTCTTTCGGAAGAAGCCCCAATCCGCCACGCTGGGGAAAGAGGGCAGCTCCACCGTGCCCATCTTGGCACGCAGCATGAACCAGAGCTTGCGGAAATTGTTCACGCTGTACCGACGCTCGAACACGCGGTATTCATCATCCTGCATCTTCTCCAGAATGGTGTGGTATATCAGCTTCATGGCCTGCGCCGGGATGAGCGCATTGCGATCCTCCACGGAAAGCGCCATGTACAGCTCCTCCGACTCGCAGAAGAATTTTTCCGCCAGCGCGGCCTCGTATGCCAGCAGCTGTCGCATGCGGTAGGTGTAGCGCTGCTGCCGGATGTCCTCATGAGTCACCCCAAAGAGCGCCATATCATCTGCCGGCAGGTAGAAACGGTTGTATTTGCGGCAGTCCTCCGCAATATCGCGCAGGATGTTGACCAGCTGCAGAGCATAGCCCAGAGCAATGGCGTAATCACGCGCCGCCGGAGAAGCGCCCATGACGGTGGCACTGGTGATACCGACACAGGCTGCCACCTTGTAGGCATAGGCCAGCAGCTCTTCGCGCGTGCGCGGCTGCACCGGGGCAATATCTCCGCGGCAGCCGGCAATCAGCTCCAGCATGGGCTCGGTGTCCAGCTGCAGCTCCTGCACCATGCTGTGAACCTCATGCTCGATACCGGGGGTGGGCTCCACCCGGTTGGTCACGATATCCGACCAGCGATCCAGCGCCGCATGGCGCTCCTCCGGGGTCATACCGGGTTCATCCACAATATCATCGACAATGCGGCAAAACGCATAGAATTGCGCCATGTGGATGCGGGTGCGCTCCGGCAGGTCCATGAGAGTGAACGCCAGGTTGGATTTGGCGTTGCGGGTGATTGTGTCTGATTCAGCCATGCGATGGAGAGAGAAATAGCAGGATTATTCAATGAGCCCCCAATGCTCGGTAAAGGGCCAGAGCGTGAAGGCAGCCGGGCCCACAAGATTAAACTGACGAACAGGCCCCCAGTAGCGGGAGTCCAGGGAATTGGTGGTATTGTCACCCAGAGCGGCATATTCGCGCAGGATGGGAGAGGCGGGATTGCGCAGCGTCATGGGAGAAAGGTCGGTAAGCCAGGCACCCGACTGCAGCGTGGAGGAAAGCTGCTGATAGCCCTCGCGATTAAACGGCGGCTGCCCCGCAGCCACCCGGGCAATCGTAGCCTCGCGAGCGGGTTCCCCGTTGACCAGCAGCTCCGGCGATTTGACAAACAGGGTATCACCGGGGAGACCGCACAGACGCTTGATGTAATGCGTTGCCTCTGACTGGTCGGCCAGACGGGCGGCCCCCGCGCTGGTCATGGAGGTGTTGATTCCGCGGGTATCAAACACAAAGGTCTCGCCGCGCTTCGGTTTGCGGAAATGGTATGCCACGCGGTTCACCACCACCATATCCCCGGCATCTGCGCGGGCTCGGATGATGAGTTCTCCGGGCTGGTATGTGCCCATGTGAATCCCCATGATACTCTCGACAATCTTGCCCTGCTCGCGCAGATATTGTATCACGGCACCACGGGCAGAAGGAATCGTCACGGTCGAGCCGTCATCAAAGGTCAGTACTGTTTCGGTGAAAAGAATCCACTTACTGCGCTCAGAAATAGAGATGATGCGTTTGGGGACATCTGCCACGGCCTCCACATAGGAAGCGCCGCGGGTCACCTTTTCAAGCAGCCGCTGAGGGAACGATGGAATCTCGTCCACATGCTTCACGATGATACCATTGAGGCTGGGTTGCATGGAGCCGGTCGGGATGCGGAACGGCTGAGCATAGTAAGTGCGAATTCCCAGAAAAACGACCATGATGATGAAAAATGATTCCACCATCTCCACCACTGCGCCACGGCTGAAACCGGGCATGGAGGAGCACTGCAAATCCGAGCGTTTGGTAATCCGCACCGTCTCCTCCTTGTCCCAGGCCAGCAGCGCGGCTTTCAGCTCGAGAAGGCGCGCCTCGCAAACCTCCAGCTCTTCAGGAGTCATGCAATGACGCCGCATATTCACATAGCGGCGAATCGCCTGCGACATTTCGTATCCCTGCCGACGCCACCCGGGCGTGAACCACGAAAACCAGGAATCAAGGAAATAATACAGAAGCTTCTTGAAAAGAGTCATCATGTGCTGTGGTCTATTCTACACGATTGACGCATGAAGAAAAGCACAAAGTGTGACCGAAGTCCCCGTCAGTGTGTTTTCTGCACTTCTTCCACGCCCTGAACCGGGGCATTGTCCTGAGGTTTCTCACTACTGACTTCCAGGCCGCAAAGAATAAAGCCCAGCATCACAATACCGGCGGCAATCCGATACCAGCCGAAAATGGAAAGGCTGTGTCTGTTGAGATACCCCACCATCCAGCGCACAGCCACAATGGAGCTGGCCCAGGCCATCACAGTACCGACAACGATGGCCCCCCAGCCTATCGTGTTCACCATGTCGCCGCCGAATTTCCATGCGTCGTGCACCGTGGCAGCCCCCAGCGTGATGAGGCCCAGCAGGAAACTGAACTCCACGGCAGCCGCCACGCTCAGCCCGACGGTAAGGCCGCCGAGCATCGTCATCAGACTGCGACTGGTGCCGGGAATCATGGCGATACACTGCATGAAACCCACCACGAGCGCCCCTTTCCAGGTCAATTCGGAGAGGTCTTTTCCGGCAAAGCCCTTACCCTGTTTTTTCTGATGCCGCACATAGAGCAGAATGGCAACCCCGCCGACAACCCACATCACCATCACCGTGGTGGCATTAAACAGATAGCCCTTGATGTAATCCGCACACAACAAACCGATTACCATAGCCGGCACAAAACCGGCTACCATGTTAATCATCATGCGAACACCCGCCGGATTTTTCCCCAGCAGACCATTCCACATTTCCCGCACCCGACGAAAATACAGCCCCATCACCGCCAGAATCGCCCCGCCCTGCACACAGATTTCAAAGGCATGCATGGCATCGGACTCCGGCAACCCCAGCAGATACTGAGTAATAATCAAGTGCCCCGTAGAACTCACCGGCAAATATTCGGTGAGGCCTTCCACCAATCCGAGAATGAGGGAATCCAGTATCGTCATCGGCAAGAGAAGTACCTTATTTCGTGCCAAAGGTCAACCATAAACAACAAAAATGTACGCCAGTCGGCACGAAAGCTGAAAAAAAGATTGAAGAGGGGCGCGAAAAGTGCTATGTATAGTGTCGGTATTCTGCACATACCGATTCTGCGTGTATATGAAAAGAAATTTTGTTCAGCGGTGTAAGGGATTTACTCTGGTGGAGCTTCTGGTCGTGATTGCCATCATGGGTATTCTGATGACGATGGCGGCGGGCGTACTCCGCGACGGGGGTAAGGGACGCGGCATGGATTCCGGCATCGACATGCTCGAAAACCTTGTCCGTGAAGCTCGCGCTACGGCTCAGGGCAATGATACCTACACCCGCGTCATCATCGCCAATGACCCCCGCAACACATCGTCTGATTCCCGGCACCTGCGCTACATGACCGTGCAGATGCTCAGCAAGGAAGATACCCAGTATGACGGCTCGGATGTTCGGAAAGAAGGCCGCTGGATTTCCACCTCCTCCGGCATGATGCTGCCCCCGGGCGTATACTTCAGCCCGCATTACAGCCAGCCGCTCGAATGGGCAGAGGGGGCCTCCGGCACCATGATTGGTCAGAGCAACGCACGGCTCTCCGGTCGTGGGACTTCCCGTGTTTATTACGTGGAATTTGACGAAAAAGGCCGCTTCGTTTCCCCGTCAGCCGACCCGCTTACCCCCACCCGCCCGCAGCGCCTCGTTCTCATTAACGGTCGCATGGGGCGCGGTCGCAACGCTCACGATGGCATCATTCCCGGCGAACTCGACTCCAAGCGACGTCCGGTGGGAGCCAAGGGCATTGTTCTCTGGCCCAACGGCGATACAAGCCTGCTGCGCACCATCGATCAGACCGTCGGCCGATAACCATTTTGCAAACTGTCATTTATGAAACTGCTTAATTCGACAGGCCGCAGGAGCGGCTTCACCCTCATGGAAACCCTGCTCGCCATTGGACTGGTGGGCGTTCTCCTCTCCATGTTCCTGACCGTTTTTGTACCGGCCCGAGGCATGGTTCACCAGGCACTCAACCGTCAGGAGGCAGAGCGCATTGCCGGCATCCTGCGGGCAGAAATGTCCATTCTCCGCCCGGATGAACAGGCAGGCGAAGGAGCCACCACCGCATCCGACGGACAATTTCTGAGTCCTTTCGACAAAGGCTTCTTCTGGTTGCAGCACTCCCGCACTCCGGCCAACGCCATTGTGGTGTACTCCTACCGGGCAGATACCACCAAATCCCAGCGCGCTGACGGCACCTATCCCACCGTGCCCGCCTCCCGCAATGTGCCCGGTCAGGGCAATCAGCTGGTCTCCATCGCTTGCCCCCTCAATGACCCACTGCACAAAGACCAGATTAAGGACGCGGTCGGCCCGGTGTTTCTGGTGAAAATGACCCAGATTGTTGATGCCGGCGGCGGCAAATATGAACTGGCCGGCAATCCCGGTTCCATCAATGGTGCAGCATCCCCGGACAAATACGTTTCCTCTCCGGATGACAAGAACCCGTGGGGCGGAGCCATCATCTACCGTGCAGACTTCTACCACATGTCGCCGCCCAATCCGGCCCGCTACAAGGGCAAATCCTGGAAGCGACTGGGGCGTCCCATGTTTTCCGTCAATCTTTCATTCCGCCGCTGATTATCCACCCTTATTCTATTCAGACATAACATGAATATCTGTAAAAAACATCTTCGCAGCGGTTTCACGCTCATCGAGCTCATCGTGGCCATGGCCATCACGGCCATTCTTGTGTTGATTATCGGCCAGCTCACCCGCCAAGGGGTGGAGCTGTGGAAAACCGTGCGTCAGGACATCAGCACCAGCTCTCATTCCCGCTCTGCGCTGCAGGTCATTGCTCACGATTTCGAAGCATTCCAGATGCGCAGCAACAACAAATACCAGTGGATGTTTGCCCGTGCCGACAAGACACCGGATAATGCACCCAAGAGCCTCAAGATTCCCCGTTCGGTGAAATGTGCTTTCTTCGCCTGTGCGCCGGATCGCAATCCGGCTGTCAGCTCCTCCTCCTCGCTGCGAGGCAACTACCGCCAGGCACGCTCGCACAATCAGGAGACACAGGGAGACGTGAATGCCGTGGCCTACCGTCTCATGTTCCGCGACCAGATTCTGAATCTGCCGGCCAGCAACGATAAAGGCGACACCGGCAGCTACCCGCTCTTCTCCCTCTACCGTCAGGTCATTCCGCCTCGCGAAACTTTCGAGAATCTGCTGGGCAAGGAAAACATGGAGGGTGCCTACTCGGCCTACGAATCCAACGAAGAAAAGAATTTCCTCTGCGAAAACATCGTGGAAATGAACCTCATCCTCAACATCCAGTACACCGATAACAACGCCGATGCCCAGAAAGGCCGGGCATCATACGAAAACGTGACAGTGCCCATCATTGCCTCCTACAGCAAAGGCAGCGCAGTTTCCGTGTATGGTGACCGCATTGAAGTAGACGGAATCAGCTACAAGAACGCCCGTATCGTTTCCGCCAACATCAGCCTCACTGTCCTCACGGAAGAAGGCATGGCGCTGATTAACCAGATTCGTCTCGGTCGTCGCAAAGCCCCCAAGTCGGCTGATTTCTTCGCCAGGTACACACGGTCATACTCACGCATGGTGGCATTGCCCCTGCCCATCTGATTCTGCACCATGTTCACGCAGGAAGTTCAGGATGCCACCCGGCATCTGCCGAAGAAAGTGCATCTCTGGGTTGACCCCCTGCCCCGGCGCGGTTATGCCAACATGGCGGCTGATGAACTGCTGACCCGCCGCCCGGAGTGCTGGCTCCGTATCTACGGCTGGTCTGTTCCGGCAGTCAGTTTTGGTTATTTCGACACCGCAACGGAAGCCGCATCCATCTTCCCGGGCGCCCGGGAGTACATCCGCCGTTGGACCGGCGGCGGCATTGTGGATCACCGCAAGGGCTATACCTACACCGTTACCCTGCCCGCCATGGAGGGAGTCATGTACCCCACGGCTGAGCACCTCTACATCTGGATTCACAGCGCTCTCGCACAGGCGTTGGCCGACAGCGGCGTGGCATGCACTCTGCTGACGGAAGATGCTCCGGACGGCGGGCGAGCCTGCTGGGCAAGTCCGGTCAAGAGCGATATTGTGGACGCGGCCGGGCACAAGCTGGCGGGCGCCGGACAGCGCCGTTTCAAGGGCGCCGTGCTCCACCAGGGGCTTGTGCAGGAATGTGAACCGGCCGAAGGCTGGCAGCAGTTGCTGGCCCGAGCTCTCGCACCGGAGGTCGTTGTGGTGGAGGGAACGGAACCCTACCCCGGCTTCACGGATGAGCTGGAAGAGCTCTGCCGCACCAAGTACGAAACGGCTGAATGGAACGATGAAACACACGGCCGCCGCAAGCCGTCGCAACATTAATCAGCAGAAAGGGCATCCGAAACAGGATGCCCTTCTTGTTGCAGTTCGGAAATGCGTATTACAACCGCGCCACAGCGGAAAGAATGGCGGCCGGGTAGAGGATATGCTCCTGCACCTGAATGCGGGCATGCAGTGACTGCGCCGTATCATCCGGCATCACCGGGACATGGGACTGCATGATGATTTCGCCCGTATCCATACCGGCATCCACATAATGCACCGTGCATCCGGTCGTTTCAGCCCCGGCTTCCAGAGCCTGTTTCCAGGCCTCCACCCCCGGGAATGCAGGCAGCAAGGCAGGATGAATGTTCAGAATGCGGTTCGGGAACGCCCGAAGCAGCGGCTCCTTCACCAGTCTCATGAAGCCGGCCAGACAGACCATATCCACCTTCAGCTCTTTCAACAGAGCGGCAACAGACTCCTGGCATTCCAGCGGGAACTTATTCTTGAAACCGCCACAATCCATCACCTCCGCGCGCACACCGCGTTGGCGGGCACGCTCCAGAATGTAAGCATCTGCGTGGTCAGAAAGAACAATGACCACCTCGGCATCCAGCCGGCCATCATCAATGGCATTGAAAATAGACTGGCAATTACTGCCTGACCCCGAACCGAGCACTGCTAGACGAAGACTCATAACAAGCACAATCTACCGCATAAAGCGGTAATTGTCAAACCGATTTATGCACATCACAACGCAAATGGGTTGCAACAATGGCGCAGCACGCGAATTTGATTCCGTAAGGACACGGCGAGGGCTTGACTTGGCAGGGAAAGGGTGGTAGTCTGGCGGCATGCCTGACATGGATTTAACCGAGGAAATTCTCCGTCTCAAGAAAGAGCGCAACGCCGTCATACTGGCGCATAGTTACCAGCGACCGGAGATTCAGGATATCGCAGACTTTGTGGGGGATTCCCTCGCGCTGGCACGCAAGGCACAGGAAGCCACATGCGATGTGATTGTGTTCTGTGGGGTGCATTTCATGGCAGAAACCGCCTGCATTCTGAATCCCGGGCGCACGGTGCTGCTGCCGGATTTGAATGCGGCCTGCTCTCTGGAGCAGTCCTGCCCGGCCGATGAGCTGGAGTCTTTCCTGAAGGCGCATGCAGACCAGAATTACTACGTGGTGGCGTACGTGAACTGCTCCATCGGCGTGAAAGCGCTGGCAGACGTCATCGTGACGAGCGGCAACGCCCAGCGCATCATCGAAACGGCCCCCGCCGACCGCCCCATCCTCTTTGTGCCTGACAGAAATCTGGGAGCCTGGACCAGCCTGAAAACAGGCCGTGCCATGACCATGTGGAACGGCGCCTGCCATGTCCACGAGCGCTTCAGCCGCGACAAGGTACTGGAAATGAAAGCACAGTACCCGGATGCTGAAGTCGTCTGTCATCCGGAGTGCCAGGAGCCCATCCGCCTGCTGGCAGACCACATCTGCTCCACGGAAAAGATGATACCCTATTGCCGCGAGAGCAAGGCCGCCCGTTTCATCATCGTGACAGAAACCGGCATCCTGCATCGGCTCCGCAAGCTGGTGCCGGGCAAGGAATTCATCGGAGCCGGTATCGAGCAATGCTCCTGCAATGAGTGCGAGTACATGAAGCTCAACACCCTGCAGAAGCTGCGCGATTGCTTGCAGAATATGGCCCCGGAAGTCCGCATCGAGGAGGAGCTGCGCCGCCGCGCCGCGAAGCCGCTGGAGCGGATGCTGGAGCTGTCACTCTGACGGACATTTTCATGAACATCGCGCCGCACATTGTCGCCAACGGCAACTGGCTCTCCATGGAGAAGTACATGGAGCTGGCGCTCTTTGATGAACAAGGTGGGTACTACAACAACAACATCGCCGATATCGGCGTGCGGGGTGATTTCTCTACCTCGGCCACCATCAGCGACCTGCTTGCCCGCCGCCTGGTGGCTCAGTGGAAACAGGCCTGTGCCGCCTGCTGCCGCCTCCTGCCTTTTCTGGAAATTGGCGGTGGCAACGGAGATTTAGCCATGGGGATTGCCCGCTCGCTGAGCTTTTTCGACCGCCTGCGGGTGCGTTACCTGATGGTGGATAAGTCCCGCACGCTGCGTGATTTCCAGAAAATGGCCGGTGGCACTTTCGTGCGCGTGTATGCCACGGTGGAAGAAGCGCTCAAATACGCGAAAGGTCGGGCTTTCATCTTCAGCAACGAACTGCCGGATGCTTTCCCTGCCCGTCAGTTTGTGTTCCAGGGCGGTGAATGGCTGGAGCTGGGACTCTCCGTGGTGGTGGGCCGCATCACCCGCGTGGCCACCCGGCAACCGCTTCCCAACTCCTCTGTTTTTGCGAGCTGGGCTCAGGAGGGGCAGATTGTGGAAGTGCATGAGAGTTATCACGCATGGTACGCCGGATGGCAGCGCCTCTGGCGCTGCGGCAGCCTGGTGACGATTGATTATGGCGAGTTGGTTGATACTCTGTATCATCGGCGACCGCACGGCAGCCTGCGGGGATACAAAGCGCACCAGATGCTCAGCGTGGAGGAATTGCCGGCGCTGACAGGCAGATGTGACATTACGGCAGATGTGAACTTCTCCGACCTCATTCAGCTGGCAAAAGAGTGCCCGGGGGACGTGGTACAATACATGAGCCAGCGGGATTTTCTGAAAGAGCTGGCGCGCCCGGATCATCCCGGAGACCAACACCTCATCGCCGTACCGGGAGCGGGCGACCACTTCAACGTGTTGATTCAACACCGCTTCGAGCTTTGACCATTTCATGCAGACACTACCCACCAACATCATCATCAATGGCGAACTCGTCACCCCGGACACGCTGGCAGCGTGGCGAATAGGCAAGAAAGGCATCCTGAGCGATTTGGCCGATTTTCTGGCGGCATGGTATGCCCCGGAAGCAACCATGCTGCTGCACACCTCCGGCTCTACCGGGACTCCAACCACATTTCCGGCAGCCAAAGCCGCCATGCTGGCATCAGCCCGGATGAGCTGTCGCGTATTCGGACTGACAGAGGGGCAGCAAGCCCTGCTCTGCCTGCCGCTGCAGTACGTGGCAGGCAAGATGATGGTGGTGCGAGCGCTGGCGGCCGGATTGCATCTGCTGGTACGGGAACCCTCCTCCACCCCCCTGGAGCGATTATTTACCCCGGTGGACTTTACCGCGATGGTTCCCATGCAGGCCGCCAGAACACTGGCTCACCCCGGCGGGGCTGAGGCACTGGGGCGCATCCGCACACTCCTGCTGGGAGGCGGCTTCATCGACCCGGGACTTGAGGCGGCGCTGCAGTCACTTCCCTGCCGTATCTATGCTTCCTACGGCATGACGGAAACGCTCTCCCACATTGCACTCCGACGGGTCAACGGCCCGGATGCCTCCGATGCCTATACCCCCCTGCCCGGGGTACACCTGCGCCGCGATGAAGCGGGCGCGCTGCAACTGAGTGTCCAGCACCTGGGTATAAACCACTTGCAGACAAACGACATGGCAGAGCTGCTCCCGGACGGGCGTTTCCTCATTCTCGGGCGGCGGGATGCCGTCATCAACTCCGGGGGTATTAAAATTCAGGCCGAAAAGCTGGAAAACAAACTACAGGCGCTCGTCAGCGGCATCAGCGTCCTGGCCCTGCCGGCACCGCACCCGGAGCTCGGCGAATGCGTAGCCCTGCTGTGGGAAGGACCGGCAGAAGCAGAACAGGACGTGTACCGCGCCTGCGAACAGGAATTGCCCAAACACCACCGCCCGCACCACATCCTGCGCGTCACCCTGCCCCGCACCGACAGTGGGAAACCGGCACGCGCCGCCGCTCGGGATATGCTGCCGCTTCTGCTGACCGGCAACACCCCCTCCCCGGGAACCTTTCGGAAAAGACTCATCCGCACACTGGCCGAATTGCAGCAGAGCGAATGGTGGGAAAAGGCTCGCGACCCGAAGGTGCAGGCCTCCATCTGCAACACAGCAGAATCCTGGCTCCACCAATTCGGTAAAAAGAACAAGGTGGCTCTGAGGCTGAGCGAAGCCATACGCATGCTTCGCCGCTCCTTGAAAGACAACAAGTTTGCAACGCCGCGCAACATCATCATCCTCACGGCCGTTATCCTCTACACCATCACCCCGCTGGACGGCATTCCGGATATCCTGCCCGTGGTGGGCTGGCTGGATGACCTGGGACTGCTGGCACTGGCGCTCAAAACTGTGATGGATGCCATTCCGAACCGCAGCAGACACCATTCGCGGAAGGATCCATCCCCTACGGATGACAACGATTCAACAAATCCTCCAGCTCTTTCGTAAGCAAACCTGCCGCATGCAGTCGGGAACGCTCCGCACTCAATTCCCTGTGCAGAGAATCCAGTTGCACACGACTGCGCTCCGACATCTCACGAGAGGTCATCGGTTCCGCAGAAAGTGCCGACTGCCGACACAGCTCCACCTTCTTCACCTTTTGCTCAATCTGCTCCAGCCGGAGACGGATTTCCTCGCTCGAATTCAACTTACGAACAAGGTAGAGTATTTCCTCCAAAGCCTCACTCCATTCCTGACGGATAAGCACCTCGGTCGAGTCTTCCTGCGGGCGCTCAGCCACATATCCCTCTCGAACCTTGTAGAGATTGAATACATTCACCAATTTCTCCGAGCCATAGGCATTCACCTCCATCAGGCGTTCCACCACAGGTATATAGCTCTGGAAGATATGGGTCAGCGTGCGCATGGAATCGGACAGCATCCGCGCGGCCTCCGGAGTCGATACAGGTAATTTTTCCAGCTGACCACAGAGGCTCTGCATTCGGTCAAAAAGCTTCTTCAGCTCATCCGCTGCCTTATCCGCACTCTCCCGGTCACTCACGGAGCGGAGAATGCGGTCAATCTGCTGAGCCTGTTCCAGCAATTCTGTGCATACCGGACAGCTCTGAACCGCTTCTGACGGCACATCAGCCCTCCCCGCCGACACCGACAGGGGAAGCAGCATGGCAGCAGCCATCAATGTGAAGCAGCCTCTCATGGGGCGGGTACTCTACTATACTTACCCCTCCTTGTCAAGCCTTCAGACCTGATAAGCCTCTTTTTTTCGTTCGCGACTTACGGAGAAAGCGGAGCCTCTTCTCCGGTCCGATGTCTTTACTTTTTGCGGCGGCGCATGGCCAGAGCAGAGAGCGCCGGCAGGCTCAGCGTCGTGGTGGTCGGTTCCCGGCTCCGCGTCAGGCGGCACCGGTCGGCACCGCCTGCTTGCTCCGCCGAGGCGAGACACCTCTGACTTCTTTACTTTCTGCGGCGGCGCATGGCCAGGGCAGAGAGCGCCAGCAGGCTCAGCGTCGTGGTGGTCGGTTCCGGAACACTGGCGGCCATGATGGACAGCGTGCCATTATCCGTGCCGCTGTAGGTCAGCACGTATTGATTGCTGCTGTTCAGGTTCGTGAAATACGGATTGGCCAACATAGAGTCCGACTCCGTCAGACTGGTGTAGGAGGCCTTGTCCAGCGTCAGACCGTCCACCCCGGTGAACAGTGCCGTACTTTCGCCGGCGCTGAGCGCGTGTACACGGCCCAGGGTGGTATCATCCAGCGTGAGGCCCTTCTGCAGCGTCAGCGTGCTGCCCATGGCGAGCCAGCCCTCCGCCACACCAAGCGTGGAACCGCTCGCCAGCGTCAAATTCGCATTCAGAACAGCCCCCGTGCCGAACTCCGCACGGGAAGTAACGGTCACATTCGCCTCCACCCGGCTATCGCCGCTTCCGCTGTACAGGCCGACGGTCTTGCTGTCAGCCACGGTGAGTTCCGACAGGTTCAGGTTGACCGCAGCGCTGAGCTGCTCTATATCGATACTTCCTCTCGTGGCATACACATCCGTGATGCTGTTGCCACTGTTGCTCACCGTCAGTTTATTACCCCCTTTATTGATATTTTCAATGGAGCTGTTGGTGAGTTTATTGTACAGCGTTGCATCCTGAGAAGAATCATACTGCACGTGAGCATTATTCAGCTCAAAGTTGCTGTTACCGATTGTATACTCTCCTTCTGTATCCTCGCTACCGGTGAAAGCAAGAGAGGCACTGAGGTTTTCCTGACGGTTCGAGATAATGACACCATCTTCCGTAGACGTGAGCTTCGCACCTGATTCCAGAGCAATGGAGGAATTTGCGTTTTCCCAGATGTCGCCGGTTACCTTCAAATCCACATTCTTGCCCAGGCGCAGAGTACCACTTGCGGTTTTCGACTGAGATGCATCTACCATATTCACCACATTCTGAGCCGCAGTATGAGTCAGTACGACCTCGCCTTTCTTGGGCAGAATATGATTGAGTTTCACCTGTGAACTGATGCTCAGGAGGCCATCACCATCTTTCAACAATCTACCCAGGGCAGATGTGCTACTATCCGCATGAATGCGACCGCTGACCTCCACTCCGGCCTTCTCCGCTACGTTGAACGTTAGTGTGCGGCTGTTACCACCGCGCAGGCGCATGTTGGAAGCAATGGTGTTCTTCTCGCCTTTTTCTACCGTAATGGTGGCATCCTTACTAAAATCCAGCGCGGCTGTGTAGGCAGCTCCCGTGTAACGTAAGCACTCAACCAAAAGGCTTGTAGTGGGACGTGCGATAATGAGAACCTATGTTCACATTACCGCACAACACCATTGCCTATCTGTACAAGGAAGCCATCGACATGCGTCTGGGGATGTTCCGATTGCAGGGAGTCA
>JAFUQZ010000086.1 GCA_017472085.1 Akkermansia sp.
GCGCAGCCTGGAGGGCAGACTTCTTTCCCCATCACGCACGTGACAGCGAGCTTTCACGGGGGCAAATGCCTCCTTTCATGTGAAGCCTTGCGAAACTTTCACGCGACAGCTTTCACCGCGTTCCCACCAGGCGCGACAAGCTACCCCCGGTCCTCCGGGCTTACCGTGCAGTGATGGGGGTATCATACGCTTCGGTATAGTTCTGATTTGTTCGTGGTGCAAAAGTATCTGTCCTCTCGGTGGATGAATGTTACGGAAAGTGATTGCAAAAGGGGGTGGATGAGGGTATACTTCTGCCTGATATGAGTGCAGAATCGGAGGATTTGAACGAGTTTAACTGCTGGGATACGCTGGGGGCGATGTTGATGCTGACTATGGTGCCGGCTATCATGAACTTTGTGTTCAATGAGAAAGATGTGGTGGGTAGCGCGGTCATTGCCGGTATAGGGGTTCTCATTAGTGTGGCTGTGTTCGGTCTCGCTTTGCTGACTCGCTGGCGTATTATCAGCCGAATTGTGAATTTGATGGGATGCGTGCTTACGACGCTCTATATTGCGCTGTCTGTTTACCTCTGGGTATGGGGTGGAGATGAGAGCGAATCGAATCTTCCGGATGCAGCTGCGGTTCAACAGTAAAAAACACTTAGGAAAACCGAAAAAAATCGTTGCAATAGGGACATAGTGGTTGTATACTGAAGGCACATGGTAGAGAATTGTTTATATATCCTTGCAGGCTATCTGATTGGTTCCGTTCCTTTCGGGTATGTGGCCGGTCGTATCAATGGGATAGATCTGCGCGAGCATGGCTCTCATAATATAGGCGCTACCAACGCTGTGCGCGTGCTGGGAAAGCGCTGGGGGATTCCCGTGTTTATCCTGGATTTTCTGAAAGGGTTTGTGCCGCTGTTGTTGATGAAGAATCATCTGGGAGCCGATGTGACGCAGTTTGACGCCTGTCAGATGGGCTGGCTGGTGGCGATGATGTTTGCTCTGGTGTTGGGGCATACGTTTACCTGTTTCCTGCGATTCAAGGGTGGTAAGGGAGTGGCCACGACGGGGGGCTGCCTGGTGGCGCTTTCTCCGATGATTGGTCTGTGGGCAACTCTGGGATGGATTGGTTGCATGGTGCTGACCCGCTATGTGTCGCTGTCGAGCATGGTGGCAGGTGTGGCGATGATGGCGGCTGCCGGATACATTTTCTGGTATCAGGATGGAGTGTGCAGTGTGGCTGACATGATGGTGCTGGGGTTGCTCTTCCTGGTGTTCGTGCTGGTGGTGGTCAAGCATCGCAGTAATATCGTTCGCCTGTGCAAGGGAACTGAACCCAAGGCTTTTTCTTCCAAAAAATAATTTTAGCAGACTATGCAGAGAATGTTTAACAAAACAGCGGTCATTGGTGCAGGTGCCTGGGGCACGGCGCTGGCCTATACGGCGGGGCAGAACGGAGGCGATGTGGTGCTCTGGACTTATCTGGAGCGCGAGGCTGACGCCATCCGCGAGACACGCAAGAGCCTGGTGGCGCCGATGGGGGCGAACCTCCTCCCGGACAATGTGCAGGTGACCAGCAAGTGGGAGGATGTGGCCGGTGCCGACCTGGTGCTGGTGGTGGTTCCCAGCGTGGTGATGCGTAGTGTCGCTCAGTCGCTTGCCGGTGTGGGGCTGGCGGAGGATGCCGTCATCGTGACTTGCTCCAAGGGTATTGAGAAGGACTCGAATCTGTTGATGAGTGAGATTCTCGCGTCTGTTCTGAGCTGCCCGGTGGGTGCTTTGTCCGGCCCGAATCATGCGGAGGATATAGTGCTGGGGCTGCCGAGCCTGACGCTGGTTGGATTTGATGATATTGAGATAGCCAAGGCGGTGCAGCAGCATCTGAGCACGCCGTTCCTGCGTATTTACACGACAACGGATGTGGTGGGTATGCAGCTGGGGGGGGCGATGAAGAATGTGTTTGCCCTGGCCGGTGGTATCTGTGCCGGGTTGGGGCTGGGTGATAATGCCCGCGCGGCCCTGGCAACCCGGGCTCTGGCAGAGATGACTCGCATGGGGATGGCTCGTGGCGGGCGCATGGAAACTTTCATGGGGCTTTCCGGCATGGGCGATTTGGTGGTGACCTGTTATTCAGAGCACAGCCGCAACCTGACCGCCGGTCGCCTTATCGCGGAAGGGGTGCCCATGGAGGAGTGCCAGAAGCGTATCGGGCAGGTGGTGGAGGGTATTCCCAACACGCTTTCCGTGTACCAGCTGGCGCACAGTCTGGGGGTGCGGACTCCGCTGACGGATGCCATGTATGATATTCTGTATAGTGGCAAGCCTGCGCGCCAGGCTCTGGATGAGCTGATGACCCGGGTGCTTCGGGAAGAGAATGTGATTGCCTGATTTTTTCTGATGCCGATGATGAATCGGCATCATTTGTGTAGACCCGGAGCGTGGGCTTGCGTTCTAACAGACAGGAACACAACATGGCAGAAACTCCCGAAAACCTGTGGCTGGCAGAGCTGTGGCTGGAGCACCGCGAGCGCATTGCGCGCCTGCTGGTGCTGCGTATGCCTGCTGTGCTTCAGCGGCGTGTCGGGATTGACGACCTGTTGCAGGAGACGTACCTGGCCTGTGGTAAGCGCCTGGAGTTCCTGCGGACTGAGCCGGAGGTGCCCATGTATGCCAAGCTGCGACGCCTGGCGTTGCAGACACTTGCGGATATGGAGCGGCGCCATCTGGGGGCGGGAAAGCGCGATGCGATGCGGGAGTATTCGCCCGATGATGTGTCGATGATGGATGCCTGGGCGCAGTTCGCAGATTCCATTTCCAGCCCTCGTTCGCACATGGAACGCATCGAGCGGCAGAGGCAGATTCGCCGTTTGCTGGCGGAATTATCACCAACGGACAGGGAGATTCTGGAACTACGGCATTTTGAGGAGCTGAGTAATAGCGAATGCGCGGCTGTGCTGGGGCTGGAAATCAAGGCTGCCAGCATCCGTTATGTGCGCGCTGTCAAACGTTTTCGGGAGTTGATTGAGAAGGAATACCCCTATATGCAGAGTTGAGTCCGATGGATGAAACCGAGAAAGAGGCGCTGGTGGCAACACTGGCAGACGAGTATCTGGAGGCTTTTCGACGAGGGGCGGCTCCTGCGGTGGAAGCCTATGCTGCCGCTCACCCGGAATGCCGGGAAGAGTTGCTGGAGCTGTTGCCTGCCATGGTGGAGATGGAGGGGGTGAGCAGGACGGCCACACGCACGGCGCGGGATGTGGCAGCTTCCTACCCGGAGCAGTTGGGGGGCTATCGATTGCTGGAGCGCCTGGGGCATGGTGGCATGGGCACGGTGTTCCGCGCAGAGCATGAGGCTCTGAAACGCGAGGTCGCCATCAAAATCCTGTTCCCATCCTGGAGCGCGGATGCGCGTCACTGTGAGGCATTTGAAAAGGAATCCCGCGTGATTGCGGCACTTCACCATACCAACATTGTAGAGGTATTCGGTGCCGGGCAAGAGGGGAATTTCCGCTACTATGTGATGAGTCTGGTCAAGGGCAGGGGGGTGAGCCCGGCAGCCGTCCGGGAAGCATTTCCCGGGATGCCCTTTCACCGGGCTGTGGCTCAGGTGGGGATTCAGGCGGCGCGGGCGTTGGCCTATGCTCATGCGCAAGGGGTTCTTCACCGGGATGTCAAGCCGGGTAACCTGCTGTTGGATACCGAGGGAACGCTGTACGTAGGCGATTTCGGGTTGGCCACGGTGCTGAACCGGGGTGAGGATGCCCCGCTGGTTACTCAGAGCCACGACGGGACGCTGCGTTATATGGCGCCGGAGCGCCTTTCACGGGGAGAAAATTCCTTTGCCGGAGATCAGTATGGACTGGGGCTCACGCTTTATGAACTGGTGACGGGCAAGGCTGCGTTTCGGGAAATTGAGCCCGGTAACCTGATTCACCGCATTTGCTCTGAGCCGTTGGCGGCTTTACACGGAGAAGGTGAACTGGGCGCCATCATCAATAAGAGTATTTCGTTCGCCCCCGCAGACCGCTATGCGGACATGAGTGAAATGGCGGCGGATTTGCAGCGTTTTCTGAATGGGGAACCGGTCAAAGCACGTCCCGTATCATGGTGCCGCCGCTACGTGATGTGGGTGAAGAGGCGACCGGCGGTGGCTCTTTGGAGTCACGCCGCCGCAGGTCTGGTGGTGCTGTTGTTTGCCAGCATTTCCTGGGGCTATGCCAATGAGAACAATCAGCGCCGCCGGGCAGAGGAGAATGCGCAGATTGCGGATGCGGCGCTCAAGCGAATTTTCAATGGTATGCTGAGCACGGATAGTGAGGGGCAGGAGTTACTGCAGGTCACGCGTGCCGATGCACGCCTGCTTCGCGACCTCATGCCCTATTATGAGCAGATAGCTTCACAGGCTGCGGATGGCGGGGCGGATATGGGGGCTGCCTGCTGTACTCTGGCGACCATCGCTTTGCAGACCGGTGATGCTGATATGGCTCAACAGTATTTCCGCCAGGCGCTGGCAAAGTTGCCGGTGGGTTCCGTGGAGCATGCCCGCTCTGTGAATGGACTGGCCATGTGCCTCCTGCCTGACAGGAAAAAACGGGGTGAGGCCCGCCAACTGCTGCAACAGCTGGTGCAGGAAAACGAGCCGAAAAAGGCGTCGTTCGGGGTGAGGGTGGAGCTGGTGCGTGCCTTGCTGATGTTGGCAGACCCGAGCCGCGGATTCCGACACCGACGATATTCGCCCGCCCCGCCTGAGCGCGAGGAGCGCCGCCAGCGCCGCAGAGCATATATGCAGCAAGCGGTGGAGTTAATTGCGGGACTGGTGGAGGAAAACCCGGAGCATGAGCAGTCGCGTATTTTCCAGTTGATGCTGCTGGAGCAGTTGCCTCCCGGCGAATTGCGGCAAATCATCGCGCCGCACGGAGAGCAGTTTTTGTCATTGCTGGAGGATTTGTTGCGCCGTAGTCCTGACAGCCGAGCCTATCGCCGAGCCTATGTGCAGCACCGATTGCGTCACTTTGGCAGTCACCGACTGTCAGAGTCGGATATGGCCGCTACGGCGCGTGCTGTGGAGTATGCCGAAGGGTTGCTGGCCGAATCTCCGTCCGACAGCAATCTGATGCTGATGTATCTTGCCATTCGGGACAGATATGCGCTCATGCTCAATAAGCAGGGGAAGGATTTGGAAGCTCTGGTGTTCAATGAAAAAACGCTTGGAGTTCTCTCTCTGCTGACCAGTAGAGCCGATTTTACGCCTGAGATGCGTGAGCAGCTGGTGCTGCTGGTTTCCATGCATCCCACAGAGGCGGCCGCCCGTGCTCAGCAGGAAGCAGAAATATCTCTGCTTTTGCAGAGCTATGATGAGCAACGCATGCAGGAGCTGCGCTCCCGCATGCGGCAGATGAGAGAACGGAGACATCCCTGGGGGAGGCCTCCGCGGTTGTCGCCCGGAAGTCCGGCGCGTTAATGGCTGAGAACTTTTTCTGCCAGCTCAATGATATTGCCCTGCGGCTTGAGCAGGAGCGGCGTGTCGGATGCGACAAAGTTATTCTCAATGGCATCCACGCTGGCGCTGAGTTCGTGGCTGGTGGAGACAGTCTCACCGTTGTTGCTGTTGCTCTCTTCGGCAGAGCGCCCGCTTTCTCCTGCTGCGGTCTGTCCGCTCAATTCCTGAGTGCGTGCGTTGAAATAGGCCTGCCAACGCGGCAGGTAGTAGTGCTGCATCAGCTCGGAGAGCTGGCGGTGGGCGTAGTCATTGAGCGTGGTGCCGGATTTGGGCACCCAGGTGGTGAACAGCTGCTTGAGCGCTTTGCTCATCTGAGCGCGGGCCTCCTTATTCTTGCCTGCTTTGTTTTCGGCATCCTGCAGGTAACGCCCCAGCAGGAAAAACTCAGACGTAGCCAGAACTTCCGCCGATTGTTCGATTAGTTTCAGGTAGGCTTTGCTTTCGCGGGCAAAGGCCGCTTTGTCACCTGCATCAAAGGCGGCTTTGCACTTAGGCAGCTGCTCGCGAGCAGAGTCTGCCAGAACCTGGCGGCACAGGTCTGCCATATCGTAACGCCAGGTGGGCAGGGTATCCAGCTTGTGTTTTTTGCCGGCATCCAGCATCAGCCGGGCAGCTTTGCGGACATCCGCGAAGTTGTAATAGTTGTCGGGTTTGGACCAGGTGGAAGTCTTGACCACTGAGAGTCCGGGGCGTGCGCACATGATGTTTTCCTGACACCCCTCCTGCAGACGGACGGGCGAGTAGACGCTGGTGATGAGTAATTCCAGAGCCTTGATGATATCTGCATCGGCAGTACCGTAGCGGCCTTTGGCATAGTCCGTCAGGAAGTTTTTGCGGTTGATGGGGCCATGTGAGTTGATGCGCTCTGTCACCATGGCATAGTAGAGCGGGTTGACCTCCAACCCTTCGGACAACAGCCCGATACCGATTGCTCCGCCGATATCTGACGGCATGTTTTCCAGCAGGGGGATGCCGCCGTACAGCCCGTGATTGCCGCCGAAGTTGGCCAACTCGCACCATACGTGCGGGCATCCCTGGTAGTTGCGGGTAATATTGTGCGTGGCACTCATGTCCTTGTCCAGAGCCAGAATGATGGTGTTTTCCGGGGTGGTGCCGCTGAGCAGTTGCTCCGAGGGGTTGTGCCCCCATGCCTGGATGAGCCACTTGGAGCCCGGGGAGGCCTTCTGCATGGCGGCCTGCACGGCTTCGGCAGCTTCTTTCAGGGGAGTGCCCCCTTGGCGACCACCCTCGTGGAAGAGGTCTCCGCCGAAATATTTGCCACGGTAGCCATATACTTTTTTGAGGTTTTTATACCAGATGGCTGCAATTTTACCGAAAATCGGGTCGGTGGGTTGCAGGATAGTCGGTCGTTCATATTGATGACACCATTTTCCCTGCGGTATCAACGTGCCACCGATTTTTGCAGCGTCGCTGCTGCTGGGCAGGAAGCCCACGTAGCCTTGCAGCACGGGTTCCATCCCCAGTTCCCGAAGGCGTTTGACTATGAATTTTCCCAGTTTGGTCTCGTTTGCAATGAGGTCTCTGTGTACGGGGCCGCCTTCGCCCTCCAGATTTCCCATGTGCCACCAAGCGCTGTAAGCGGGATTGGCGATGAAGGCATCAATCTGCGCTCTGGAATAGCCCAGGTCGGTGAGGAAGCCTTTCCAGACACTTTCCAGCCCGGGAGTGACCAGTACGGCGTAGTAGCCGCTGAGGGCCAGCATGTCCAGCTCGCGTTCCCAGCGTTTTTTGTCCCAGTGTGCACCGGTATAGCTGAGGGTGCAGTAGTTATAGGCGTAATTGAACTTGTGGGTGGGCGGAACCGTTATTTTTTTCTGAGGCAGAATGAGTTTCGCTCCGGAGGCATTGTCTCCGTTCTGGGAAAAGTGCACATGTGCCACATGCCGGAGGTAATAGCCATAGGCGCGGACGCACTCTCTGGTGTTGGCTGCGGTGATGAGCAGTTTACCGTTCTGGGAGGAGATGGTGGGAGCCTTGATTTTCTTGTTCAGACTGAAAGTGACGGATTCCGCATACTGCGGAGTGACTCGCTTCACAACTGCAACGGCTGCCGGGGCGACAACTTTTTCTTTTTTCGGTGCGGCTGCGCAGGGGGCTATCAGACAGATGGATGGAGCCAGGGCTGCGGCGAGAAAAGCGGTGTGATAGTTCATGATATCCGAATAGCAACAATTCAGCCGGCTGTTTCGCCGGCTGAAAAAGGGAGGTCTGGTTTATTTCCAGGATTTGACGTTGGATATGTTGTCCTCGTTGTCGCCGTCGTTGGTGCGGCCATTGCCGCGACCGTCCGGCCCCAGAGAGAAGATGTCGAAGTCCGGGTTCATGCCGTTGCCGGTTTTTCCGCCTTCCGTCTGCCCCTCGTAGCCGAGGCGGTAGCGGTAGGTGTTGCCCCAGGGATCCATGATGACGTAGACCTTACCGCGAGCACTTTTGGTGCCGCCGGAGCCTTTGATGCGAACCTTGACTACAGGTATGCCTTCCTGCTGTTCCGTATCTTTGGAAGAAACAACATAGAATGATTCGCAGTAGGGCATCTGAACCTCGCCGTTTTCATCGTCCGGCTCGCCATCGTTGTCCTCATCGCGGCTGAGGATTTCATACATGACATTGGAGCTCACTTCATCGCCGCGCCCATCCGGCAGGTAACCGGCATTGTCAGCGCGGTAGGCATTCATGGAAGCCTCCAGCAGCTGGACCTGGGTTTCTGCGGTCTTGGTCATGGAGCGTGACTGAATGTAGGCGGTAGCCTGCCACATGCCGGCTGCCAGGAATGCCAGCACGCCCACAACGATGAGGATTTCAATGAGAGTGAAGCCTCTGCGCTGACTGTTACGGTGCAGTTTCATGGCGTCATTACACGTTCTTGATGATTTCCATCATAGGCATGAACATAGCCAGCACGATACCGCCCACCACAACGGCCAGGAACACAATCATGAGCGGTTCCAGCATGGCGGTGAGAGCCGATACGGCGTTGTCCACCTCTTCGTCATACACTTCTGCCACCTTCAGCAGCATGTCCGGCAGCTGACCGGTCTCTTCACCCACGTCCACCATGGAAATCATCATGGGCGGGAATACATCACAGGCAGACATCGGCGTGACGATGGATTCACCTTCGCGCACGGAGTCATGAATCTTGGTGATGGCATCAGCCACAATCACATTGCCTGCGGTATCGCGGGTGATGAGAAGAGCCTGGAGAATCGGCACACCGGAGGCCACGAGCGTACCGAACGTACGGGAGAATCGAGTCACGGCGCTCACCTTGTTGAGATGACCCAGCTTGGGAATTTTCAGCATGAAGCGATCCATGACTCGGGCGCCCTTGGGAGTCTTTTTCCAGAAGCCGACACCAATACCGGCGGCTACCATCAGAACGATGAATACAAAGGCGTTCGGAACAACCGGAATGATGCTGTCAGCCATGCATTTGTCCGAGAAGTTGAACACAAACTCCGACAGAGCGGGCAGCTCCATGTTCTGGCCTTCGAACATTTCCTTGAATTTAGGCACGATAGCCAGCATGAGGAAGATGAGGATGCCCACGGAAATCACCAGAATGATGATGGGGTATACCATGGCAGAAACCACCTTGCCGCGCAGACGGTTGGCTTTTTCCTGGTATTCGGCCAGACGTTTGAGTACGACTTCCAGCACACCGCCCAGCTCACCGGCTTTCACCATGTTCACAAAGAGCTTGTTGAACATCTTGGGATAGGCGCCCAGTGCTTCGGAGAAAGTGGAGCCTCCCTGCACGGATTCACCCAGCGCACCGATAGTGGCGCGCAGGTCAGGATTGGGTTCCTGTTTGGAAAGCACGTTAAGACTCTGGAGCAGGGGAAGCCCGGCGTCAATCAGGGTGGCAAGCTGGCGCGTGAACACCATCATTTCCTTCTGCTTGACCTTGGCTCCGGCGCGCCCGGACTTCTTCTCCTTCTTGGCGCCCTTGCCGCCTTTCTTCGGCGCTTTCTTCTTCTCAGCGGCCTTGGCTTCAGCCTTGGTGCTTTCCACGCATTCGCGTACCAGAAGCCCCTGGCTGCGCACCATCTCCATGGCGGCTATTTTGTTGTCGGCTGTGATGAAGCCGGTTTTCTCTGCGCCATTCTGATCCAGCGCGGTGTATCTGAAATTAGGCATATAATTGCGATTGGTTAGAAAAATTATTCAGCTTGTCTAGAAAATAGCAGATGTGAGGCGTGGCGTCAAGATTAAGTGTACTTAAGTACCTCTTCAATCGTGGTATGACCCTCAAAAATGTTCTGAATGCCGTTTTCCCGGAGGGTGGACATACCCAGCTCGATGGCTTTTTGTTTCAGAACGATGGAGGGAACATTCTGCGTGATGAGGTCTTTGATGGGGTCTGTCACATTGAGCAGCTCGTGGATGCCCTTTCGACCCTTGTAGCCGGTATGGGCACACTTGTCGCAGCGGGCGCCGGTGTAGAATTGCTGCTGCCCGATGAGGGCAGGATTGATACCCAGACGATTCAGCAGCGAGTGAGACGGAGTATAGGCCGTTTTGCAGTACGGGCAGATGGTGCGCACCAGTCGCTGGCCCAGCACGCCCAGCAGCGTGGCGGCCAGCAGGAAAGGCTGCACGCCCATGTCCACGAAACGAGTGACGGCGCCGGCGGCATCATTCGTGTGCAGGGTGGAGAGCACCAGGTGACCCGTCAAAGCTGCCTGAATGGCAATCTGGGCGGTGTCCTTATCACGAATTTCGCCCACCAGAATGCGGTCCGGGTCCTGACGCAGGAATGCTCGCAGCACGCGGGGGAAAGTCACGCCAATGGCCTCGTTGATGGGCACCTGCACGATGCCGTCGATGTCGTATTCCACGGGGTCTTCTGCGGTGAGCAGCTTGGAGTCCTCGGTGTTCACCTCTCGCAGGGCGGCATAGAGCGTGGTGGTTTTACCCGAACCGGTGGGCCCGGTCACCACGAAGATACCGTTGGGCTTGTTCACCGTGTCGATGATGTATTCGTGCAGCTTGGGGTCGAGGTTGAGGTTGTTGAGGTCGAGACTCACGCTGCCGCGGTCAAGTACACGCATTACCACGGATTCGCCGTATTGCGTGGGCAGAGAGTTCACACGCATATCCACGCTGTGTTCACCCAGACGCATCACGATACGACCGTCCTGCGGCACTCGGCGCTCAGCGATGTTCATGCCCGCCATCACCTTGACACGGGAAATTACCGGGTTAGCCAGATGCACGGGCGGGGGCGCCATTTCATACAGAGCGCCATCCACGCGGTAGCGAATCTTGAATTCCTTTTCGAAGGGCTCCAGGTGAATGTCTGAGGCCTTTTCCTTGATGGCCTGAGTAATCACCAGGTTGACGAATTTGATCACGGGGGCAGAGTTGGCCTCCTCTGCGCCGTCCTGGCTGCCCACACTCATGGTGCTCATTTCGTTGAGCAAATCACCCATGGCGGCATCGGCGCCGCCGTAACATTCCTGCAGGCGGGAGCGTACCTCATAATCGGCGGCCACGTAGAGGTAGATGTCCAGGCCGGTAGCCATGCGGAGGTCATCGATGGTCTGGGGGTTCAGCGGGTCTTCCAGACAGACGTAGAGGCCTTCACCCTCACGGTACTCGATGGGCAGCGCACCGTGCATGCGAGCCTGCGGCCCGGGCAGCATATCCAGCACCTCCTGCGGGGGATAGAAATCCACCAGAGAGATATACTGGGCACCCACTTCCGTGGCGATGACATTCCAGAAATCTTCCGGGGAGCCGATGATGCCGAAGTCGATGAGGGTTTCCCACACTTCCTTGCCGCTGTTGGACATCTCGTCCTTGATATCGCGGGCAACGGCTTTGTCCAGCATGCCGTTATTGATGAAAACATCCAGTGTTACATCATTATTCATAACTCAGTGAAAATCGGGGGATAGAATGTGATAAGTGCTAGTTGTGAACGCATCAGCTGGCGTCGCCTGCGGTTACACGGATAATTTCGTCGGCAGAGGTGAGACCGGCCATGACTTTGCGGATGCCGTCCTCGCGCAGGGTGCGCATGCCCAACTCGCGGGCACGTTTGCGCAACTGGGCAGAGGTCATGTCAGAGTTGACCAGTCCGCGCACATCGTCCGATATCTCGAAAATCTCGAAGATGCCCAGACGTCCTTTCATGCCCTTGCCTCGGCATTTTTCGCAGCCGCCGGGGCGGGGAACCATGACCTGTCGGTTAATGTCCACGCCGAGCGTGGTAGCCTGTTTGGGGGTCATGTGACCGGGAACCTTGCAGCTGCAGAGGCTGCGGCAGAGTCGCTGGGCCATGATGGCGCGCACGGCGGAGGCGATGAGGAAGCGGTCCACACCCATATCCGCCAAACGCGCGACCGATGAGGGGGCATCATTGGTGTGAAGCGTGGAAAGGACGAGGTGACCGGTCATGGCAGCCTGGATGGCGATGCTGGCGGTCTCCCCGTCTCGAATTTCACCAATCATGATGATGTTCGGGGCCTGTCGCAGCATGGCGCGGAGCGCAGCGGCGAAGGTCATGCCGATTTCCGTGCGAATCATTACCTGGTTGATGCCGGAGAGCTCGTATTCCACGGGGTCTTCAGCGGTGATAATCTTCTTATCCGGGCGGTTCAGGTGGTTGAGGCAGGCGTAGAGCGTGGTCGTTTTACCGGAACCGGTGGGGCCGGTCACCAGAATCACGCCGTCAGGCAGAGTCACCAGACGATCAAACGTAGCCTCGTCATCGGAAAGGAAACCCAGCTGCGGCAGACCAAGTGCCAGGGCAGATTTATCCAGAATGCGCATGACCACGGATTCGCCGTGGTTGGTGGGAACGGTGCTGACACGCAGGTCGATGTGGACGCCGTCCTTGAGGTCCAGTTCAATACGACCGTCCTGTGGCACGCGCTTTTCGGCGATGCTCATGGAGGTGCTCATGACCTTGAGACGAGCCACAATCGGCCCGAGTAGTTTTTTGGGGTGTGTCGCCACTTCTACCAGACGGCCGTCCACGCGGTAGCGCATACGAACACGGTCCTCCATGGGCTCAATGTGAATATCGGAAGCACGCATGGAGTGTGCTTCATTGAACATGTTGTCAATCAGTTCAATAATGGGAGCTTCCGTGTCACCCTTGGCGTATTTTTTCTGCTCCGGGTAGTATTTGTCGAGAGCCTTCTTCATCTCTTTTTCGGAGGTGACAAAGAACGAGACATCGCAGCCCAGGAACTGGGGCAGGCTGTCCATGGTGTTCATGTCGAAGGGGTCGGTAATGGCCACCTGGAGCGAGAATCCGTCATCCCCCAGCGGCATGAAACCAACGCGTCGTGCCAGTTCCGGCTTGACTCGGGCAACAATTGCGGGGTCAACCTCAAAGGCGGATATCTCCACATATTCCAGCCCGGAGTTGGTGGCTGCCACCTGGGCAATGTATTCACCCGTCATGTAACCATTGTTGACGAGGTGTTCGATGACGCTGTCCAGCGGGGAAAGCTGTTGACGCACAGCATCCAGAGTGCCTTCATCAATGGCACCGGCTTCCACCAGAAGTTGCAGAAGGAAAGATTCGTTCGAGTACACGGGATCAGAGAGAGGTAAAAGTATATGACGACACGGCGCAGCACACGTCTACGCACTTTCCGTAGTCTACACCATGAAAAGCCTGTCGTCAATCTCCCAGTTTCAAAAAAATGTCAATTTTTCGGCATTTTTAGTGTTAAATGCTTGCTGGTGCGTGCGTGCGTGTGGTATAAGGGGTGGCGATGACAAGGTACATAGTGTTGATAATGGTGCTGCTGATGTGGTGTGCGGGGGTGTCTGTGCTGTCGGCTCAATCGGCGGAGGATGTGCTGTTGCCGGAGGCTGTAGTGACCGAGGCGCTGCCGGAGGAGGAGATGACGGAGGAGGAAAAGGCTCTGAGGGATGCCATTCATGCCCGCGGGCGCGAGCTGGTGGATTTGCTCCGAAAGGTGCAGGATGAGAAGACTGCGCGCAAACATGCGGCACGCATTCGGGAATTGCTGTTGTGGGAACCGGATGCTGAGGCTCTGGAGCAGGTGGATGAGGAGCTGTTGGCGGTGGAGTTCATGGAGTCGTTCGATGCCATCGCTACAGAATTGTCGCGGCTGGCTGAGCAGAAATTCTACGGCGAGGAGAGTCTGCAGGAGCTCCTGCAGTACTTCGAGGCAGAACTTGAGGAAGAAACTCCCTGATATGCCGCATTCATCCGTTGCTCTCGTGCCGGAAATCTGATATCATACCCACCTATATGGCAAATACATCTCTTTCCCCGGAAGTGGCAAAGCTGGCCATGGAGCTGGCTTCTGCCTTCGCGCAGTCGCAGAAGGTGGTTTCCGCCAAGGCTCGCATCGGCCTTTTTTACCAGAATCCTGCCGCTACGGATCTTTTCCGTAAGGTAAGCGAGTACGGTGAGACGCTGCGTAACAAACACATGGAGGGCATGCCTCCCAGCGAGAGCGAAATTGCTGAGTTTGACAAGCTGCGCCAGGACGTGGTGAGCAATCCGCTCTGCAAGGGATTCCTGGAGGCCCGTCAGGAACTGGATGAAATGCTCTCCGTGGTGAATCAGTACATGGTGATGGCCATTGAGAAGGGCACTGCGCCCACGGATGAGGAGGTGGCAGAGGCCATGACGCAGCAGATGAGCTCCTGCTCCTGCGGCGGTCACTGCGGCGGCGATTGTGATGACTGTGACAATGAGTCCTGCGGGCATCATCATGCCGATGAGGAACACGAATGCTGCTGCGGCCATCATGATGATGACCATGAATGCTGCGGCGGGCATGGCGACGGCGAGTGCTGCGGGCGTCACAAGCATGGTGATGACCACGAGTGCTGCTGCAAAAACAAAAACTGATTTTTTAATAGAATTCTCCCTGCTTGTCCCGTTTATCGGTATATTGGTCGGTTCTGTCACCGATTCTGTCGCGGCTGCTGTTTTTTGTGGTGCTGCTGTGGTTTCCCGTGCATGCCGCAAAGGTGTGGCTGCGGCAGTGGGATGTGCCCTTTGAGCTGACCGGGTGGGGGATGGCCGGCATCGGCGCGCTGGTGCTGTCGGTGCTGGTTGCCATAGTGGGGCGCTTTCTGCGGAAACGCACCCTGCTGTCGGCCGGTGTTTTGTGGGGTGTCCTGTTGCTGGCGGCCTTATTTGTGAGTTTGGGGCATCTGTTGGCATTTGCCTCTCTCTGGCAGCTGCATTTCCCACTGCTGCTGACGATGGGCTGCCTTTGTCTGACCTGGGGGATTCTGCGGCGCTGGGCGCTGTTGTTCTGGGGCCCGTTCATGGCGGTGGAGCTGTTGCAGTTCATCGGCTTTCATCAGTACGGCTCGCGCATCAATTCTCTGGTGCTGGCAGAGACATTCGAGGCTTCCATGGAGGAGGCCATGGCCTATCTGACCCCGCTCAATCTGGTGCTGATGGTGCCGTTGCTGCTGTTGGTACTCCTCTTTATCTGGTTGCAACTGCGCTTTTTGAGTAAATGCACCCGGGCAGAGCTGCTCAATACCGGGCTGCTGTTCTGCGGGCTCTGCGGCCTTTTTGCATCCTGTCTGCGCCCGGCCGGGCAGACGGTGAATTATTACTGGCCGGCATGCGAGGTGCCGGAGCTGGTGAAAGCGGTGACCGAAGCCCTCACCATCAACGAGGCCACCATCAACCAGGTGGAGGGGCTGCCCTCGCCTGCGGATAAGCATTCCTCCCTTGCCACCCTTTCGGGAAAGGAAGGAGTTGTGCTGGTGCTGCACATCGGTGAGAGTATTCGGGCCGACCGTATGAGTATCAATGGTTATGAGCGACTCACCACTCCTTTCCTGGCCACCTGTGGTTCGCTGCTCATCAACTTCCCCACCTGCATCTCCGCCGCCTGTGATACCTGCCAGGCGCAGATTGCCATCCTGACCAACGGCCGTCGCAATATCAATGATAAGTCTCCGGGGATGCAGCCTACGGTTGGCTCCGTCATTGATTTGTTCGCCAAGCATGACTTTGGAGTGTACTCTTTCTTCGGTCGCCGCTGTGCGCAGAAACTCAAGTATGACCGTGTGGTGCAGCTGTTGACCCGTCGTTCGGCAGCTCGATTCAATGCTCCCGGATATCCCTGGACATCCATAGAGCAGATGCAGGGAGTGCTGGCGGAAAACAGCGGGAAGAATCTGTTTTTCTTTGTGAACAATGAGGGCAGCCACACCCCATTCAATCACTACGACCGGGAAAATCCTCCTTTTACTCCCACCACACCGGATTTTCAGAATCCGGCAGCGCAGGCAGAGGAAGTGAACAATGCCTACGATAATACCATTCATTATACGGATGAGTTCTTTCGCCGTGTCGCGGCGCTGTTGAAGGGTCGGCCGTTTGTCTACGTCTATGTGAGCGATCATGGCGAATTCCTGGGGCATGACGGGCGTTGGGGTCGCGGATTTCTCGGCCAGCATCCCGGCCTGTATCACGCAACGGACGGCTGCAAGGTGGGCATGTTTGTGCTGTATTCACCGGAGTTTGCCGCATTGCATCCGCATTTTGCCGATGCTCTGGAGCAACTGCGGCGCAATAGTACCCTGACGGTGGCTCACGAACATATATTCCATACGCTTCTGGGGCTTTTCTCGCTGAAAACTCCCTATTACGACAAGGCTCTGGATTTGACGTCTCCGGCGGTGCAGCCGTATGCCGGGCCTCATCCTCCTTGTCGTGAAAATTGATTTTTTTACCTACACGCTCTCTCATGAATACGAATCCCTGGATAAAAGCTGTTTTCAGTCCCACCGGCGGGTGTAGTGCCATAGCCGATGCCATTGTGACCGAGGTTACCCGTACGCGCGATGTGGATTTGACCTTTCCCAGCGCAGCACAGACCATAGCGGCGGATATGCCGCTGCTGGCGGTTGTCCCGGTGTACGGCGGACGAGTGCCGGAGCCGGCGCTGGAGCGTCTGACGATGCTGAAAGGGCAGGGCGGCCCGGCAGTTGCCGTGGTGGTGTATGGCAACCGCGCGTATGAGGATGCTCTGTTGGAGCTTTCTGATACGCTTTCGGCAAACGGATTCCGCGTGGTGGCTGCCGCAGCTTTCATTGCAGAGCACTCTGTGGTCCGCAGCATTGCCGCCGGACGCCCGGATGCCGTGGATAAGCAGGTGGCAGTGGATTTCGGGCGCGCCGTCCTTTCCAAGCTGGCCCAATCCCCGGAAAAGTGGAGTGCGCCGGAGGTGCCGGGCAATCCGGAATACCGCGAGCGCCCGAAAATGCCCGTCACCCCAGTGACCAACGATGATTGCGGACACTGCGGCAGCTGTGCCTCTATGTGCCCGGTGGAGGCCATCCCCATGGATGACCCGCAGACGACGGATGCCTCCCGGTGCATTCTCTGCATGCGTTGTGTGGAAATCTGCCCGCAGGATGCCCGCGCGCTCCCCGCTCCCATGCTGGAAGCCATGACTGCACGCCTCATGCAGGTGGCGGCTTCACCGAAACAGCCGGAAATTTTCCTCTGATTCAGGTCTGAAACAGTCTATAATGACAATCCCCCGCAACTGTCGGGAAAGTTTTACACACAGAACACCTTACCAAAAAGGATACCTCCGTTGGGAGAATGTTGTCCCCTTGGCTGATTCCCTTATTTGGTAAGGTGTCTTTCTGAGCCTTGACTGAAAAGAACTATTCTTGCATTGTCGGCAGCAAGCATTCTCGGAGGAATGATTCAAAGGCGTGCCCTAGCTGAGAAGGGTAAACGTGAAGTGTGTCTTCATACCAGAATACAGCGCCTTGGGACAAGCCTGCATCGATAATCGCCTCGGGGTTTCCGCGCTCCCTCAGTGCAAGTCCCCAGAATTCCATATCTGTGATGGCCTGTTTGGTGAACATTGCGGGGTGTTCATCCACGTTGAAAACGCCCTGCCATCTGTCAACTTCAAACCATGCAGAAAAAGTCCTTCCTTTTTCATCATGATACCGAAACACCTTCTTCTCCCAATGGGCATGCTCATTTTTCATAGCCATTTCCTGCCACTTGAAATACAAATCTGATGGCATTATGGGGAGATGTATTGAATATGGGGAACTGAGTATCTCCCTGCGGGCATTTTGCTCTACGTTCCTTTTTCTTAGCCAGAGAATGGGGTGGGCCAACAGGGCGACAGCATCAGACGGATGATCAGTATCTTGTGCTTTCATAGATATGACTTGTTGTTATGCCATGCGATGCAGAGACTCTTTTTCGCGTGACATAGATATTATAATCCTGTCAGAAAGAAAAATCAAATATACAAAATCGATTGATAATCATAAATTGAGGTTATGATTTGGGGTCTTGTCTCGTAATAAATTGATGCAGTTGTTCTATGAAGAAGGTTGATAGTCTGCCAAGGAGTCTGTTACGATGATGAATAATGCCGATTCTGGCACGCCCTCTGTTCTTCAGAGGAATAGCTGTGATTCTTGTTCCTGTTAACTCCGGATGCAGAGAGCTGTGAGTTAATGTATATGCATTAACTCCCATCAGCAGGTCAAAGAGAGTGGCGCGGTCGCGTACTCGTATGTGGCGACTTTTATCCAGCGTATTCAGCATTTCCTCTGTCAGGTAGAAAGAGTCATGCTCCTTGTGTTCGAATGACACATAGGGAAAATCCTGCAAGTCTTCCATGCTCAGCGATTCATTGTGAGCCAAGGGATGATTGATACTCATCAATATGTTAGGACTCGCTTCGCTGATTTCTGTGAACACCAAATCCCTTTCCTTGAATGTTTTTTCAAGAATCTTCTCATTGGAGTCGTTGAGATAAATAACCCCCAGGGCACTTTTCATGGTAGAGACATCTTCAATGATTTCTCCCATCTGGGTTTCTCGGATTGAAAAATCAAACTCATCATACTGATGTTTTCGAACCAGTTCGATGAATGCTCTTACAGCAAATGTATAATGCAATGTGGAAACACAGTATTGTTTTTTACGTGGTCCGGATGCCAGGTACTTTTCCTGCAGAATATCGGCATGGTCGAGTACTTGTCTGACGTATACAAGAAATTCTTCTCCGTTTCGAGTGGTCCGTATGCCGGTTCGTGTTCTGTCGAAAATGGGAAACCCCAGCTCATCTTCTATTTCATGGATTGTTTTTGTGAGGCTGGGTTGCGAAACAAAAAGCATGCGCGAGGCTTTGGTGATGGAACCGTTTTCTGCGATGCTTACCAGATAACGCATTTTTTGCAGTGTCAAGCTGTTCATATATCCATTCATATATTAAACCGACCTGTCTTGATTATACCCCCCTGTGGGGGCATAATCAAATGTTGTGATTTCTCTCTTTGTCATAACTTTTTGCCATATCACAGCTGGGCTCCGCACATAATCAGGATTTTTGCCAATACGGCCATCAGCAACAGAGCAAGCGGATAGGCAGTGGCATAGGCAATAACCGGGGTCTGTTTATCTGTTTGAGCTGTGATTGCTCCGAGGGCCGGAGTGGAAGTCATGCCGCCGCAGATTCCCCCCAGTGATTCGGTCAAGCTCAATCCAAGAAATTGACGAGCCAGAATGTAGCCGACAAGCAGAGGAACTATCGTGATGATCATGCCAACCCCAAACATGGTGAGGCCATGCGTGCTCAGCGTTTCGACCAGGCTTGAACCGCCCTTGACTCCTGCTCCTGCAAGGAATAGCATCAGAGCAAATTCCATGAGCATGATTCTTGTGTTTCTCGGCATATAACCAACTACCGGGCCAATATGCCCTAAATGTCCCAAAATGAGGGAAACAAGCAGAGGCCCTCCCGCCGTTCCCAGGCAAAAGCCGTTGAAAAATTCGATTTTCCCGACAATAATACCTGCGGCCACCCCGGTTGAAAGTGAAAATATGTCCGTAGCATTAATGGCTGAGCTGCGATGTTTGCACATCGTCTTGAACTTCGTGATATCCGCAGGCTGCCCCACAATGGTAAGAACGTCATTTCGGAAGATTTCAGTATCTCCATGGGGGATGAAGGTATTCCCCAATCTCGTGATGCGGGAAACCACAATCCCATAATTACTGAGGGTATTGAGCTCTCGGAGCGTCTTGTTGCTGAGAGTGGGTTCTAACAGGAGGACTTCTGCCATTTCATCCTTCAGTCGATGATTGGTGGGAGCATCCTTTTCTATATGCCCAAGCAAGGTGGCGTCTCTCTCTACCAGACTGAGTGCCCCGACCACAAATAGCTGTTGATTGACCTCAAAAACATCCTCTGAGGTCAGCGGAATCAGCATATCGTTCTTCATCACTCGGGTCGGGCGACATTGCAGTATTCCGTTTTCAATTGCTGCCATGATGCTCATTCCTGCGAGCGCATTGTTCTGAATCCTGATGACTCGTGTTACAATGCGGTCAGGGGCAGTATTATTTTTCTCCTGTTTTTCCGGAGCATTCGGATTCTTGTTCAACAACTTCGGCAACAGCTGAACAAATAGAACAACCCCGATGACCCCAAATGGATATGCTACACCATAACCGATGTTTATTTGTGCCGAGTCAAGCCCTGCGGATTCGGCCGCTTCGACGGCGGCGGCCAAACCGGGAGTGCTCGTGCAGGCTCCGGCAAATAAGCCCGCTCCTATACCAAAATCAATATTCAGCAAATAGCAGGTCAGCATAGTGACTCCCCAGCCCGTTCCTACCACAGTGGCTGACATCAATAAAAGTCTGCCTCCCTGGCTTCGCAGGGAGCCGAAAAAGCGATTGCCGACTCCAAGACCAACGCAGTACACGAACAATGCCGTTCCTATGCCTGTTATCCCGGCCGGTACTTGCAGATGGTAATGTCCGGCTATCAGCGCAGTAAACAGAACTCCGGCACTCCCGAGGGATATCCCTTTTATGGTTATGTTACCCAAGGCCAGACCGGTTGCCAGAATGGCAAAAAGGACAAACAAGGAATCATTCAGAATATTGCTCATAATCGTAGGATTGAAAACAGTCTCGCCTATATCACCAACCGCACTTTTTTTCAAGCACTTCCCGCAACTTCGGCCCATACAAGTTATCTATCCTTAATCATAAGGAAAAGCAATATCTGTAGAATGAAGTGAGTCGCAGACTTGTACATTTCGCACGTTTTCTTTGTAAACGCGGGTTGGGAATATGCACCTTGCCGGGAGGGGGCTTTTTTAACGTTCGTTCTTGAGCTGTTCAATTCAGTTTGGTATGGTTCTGATGCCCGAGTTATTCCTCAGAAACGAGGCTGAGACCGTTGATGTGTTTTCCGTTGCTTTGATGGGAGACGATTTGGCTTAACCCTTGTGCTGTCGGTATCATCTGCCGCCACCCTGAAGCCTACGGTATTGAATACACCTTCTGCTCTACGGCCTTCACCCCGGAAAGTAACGCTACAGCTGCGGGCGGTGGCGTACCATGAGCCTCCCCGGATGGCTTGCACGGTCTGACCTCGCTCCGCTCCGTTCGTTGCGATAATCTCCGAGCTCGTCCATTCCCACGCATTTCCGCTCATATCAAAACATCCATAAGCACTGACACCTTTCGGATATGCATCAACGACCGTGGTGTAGCCACCTTCGTCATTCAGTTGCTGAAAGATATCCGTTTGTACAAAACCGCCACCGGTTTTGTGGTCTTGCCATCCCCTTACGCCGCCTCGTTCGTTCAGGATAAGCAGAGAATTGAGGGTGGTGGATTCTCCCCGGCGGGTGGAACGAGGGGAGACAAAGGTTACTTTTTGTGTAGGCTTCTTCTTGAGCAAGAGCGATGCAATAACTCCATTGTAATTGAAATTTGAAGAGATGAGGCCGGATTTCAAGGAAATCCCCGCTTCATTACCCCAGGGATAACGCATTTGCCGGGGGCCGGAAGCGGCTCGTTCCCACTCAGCCTCAGTCGGCAGGCGATATCTTTTGCCGGGATTTTTTGCAGAAAGCCATTCACAATAAGCCTCAGCATCATCGTATGAAACCCAAAGAACAGGGAGCTTCCCTTTTCCCTTGGGGTATTTGCCGTTTTTCCAGTAACGGGGAATCCGATGCCCGGTAGCCTTGCAGAAGCGGGCATACTCTTCGTTGGTAATCGGATATTTCCCGATGAAAAAATCATGCTCAACGGGAGAGCCATCTCCATCGGCAGCAAACGAAAAATCCGGAGCAGCCGGAATGTGTACCAAATCCGGCGTGGCACATGTCGCCACGGACGCCATTAAGACTGAGAGTAAAAAATCTTCATTCAGTTGTTGGAACGTAATGGAGGGGTGCGTTCTACATGAAAGAACCTCCATGCTTGGGGAATGAGAAATCTGCGGGATGGCGAGAAGAGACACACATGTGTGTCCCAAAGATTTTACCGAGTGGTCGAATAATCAATGCCGTCCGGGAAACATATTCTTCCCCCTACACATGCGAATTTGACGGGGAAGTACAAAGTCAAATGTACGATGGACAAGGTATAGAATTTCGCTCGCTTTTCTCGCAGGCAGACGCATTGCAACCAACTCGTTATTCTACTGCGAGCCTGCGGCTCTCCGAACTTCTCCTTGTCCTTTGTTCATTGTCCTTCGTCCATAAAATTCGCATTTGTCAAACAAACTTTTGGATACGTGCGTGTGGAAGAGACCGTCGAGTTCCGGCGAAAAAATCTTGAAGAAAACACGGGAATCTGCTACTCTCTGCGCGCGGTATTGACCATGGCAGAAAAATTCGACATCAACTCGCTCAACGCAGCCCAGAAACAGGCGGTGCAGACGCTCAGCGGCCCGGTGCTCATCCTGGCCGGGGCGGGCACGGGCAAGACCCGTACTGTCACCTGTCGTATTGCCAACATGATTGAAAAAGGGGCTAATCCCAAGGGAATCCTGGCACTGACGTTCACCAACAAGGCCGCCAATGAAATGGCTGACCGCGTGGCCGGTCTGGTGGACAGAATGTCTGCCCGCGCCATGACCGTGTGTACCTTCCATTCGCTCTGCGTGCGCATCCTGCGGCAGGATATCGGCCGACTGGGCTACAAGGAGAACTTTTCCATCTATACCGGCAGTGACCAGACCGGGCTGCTGAAGCGTCTCATCATGGAATATGGTGCCCGGCGGGAGAAGCTGGAGCCCGGACAGGTGCTGGCAGAGCTTTCCCGTGTCCGCAATCAGGGTCTGGGTATAGATGCCATAGAGGATACGCTCATAGCAGCCGTTTCCAAAGCCTATATGCGCGAGCTCAAGGCGCAGAACGCCGTGGATTTTGATGACCTGCTCATCCTGACAGAGCGTCTGCTGCGGGCCTATCCCACCGTGCATGAGAAATGGAACAAACGCTTCACCTATATCACGGTGGATGAGTTCCAGGACACGAACTCCCTGCAGATGAGCCTGCTGCGGCAGCTGGTCGGGCCGGAGCACAATGTCTGTGTGGTGGGGGATGATGACCAGTCCATCTATGGCTGGCGCGGTGCGCAGATTTCCAATATCCTGGACTTCGAGAGCTTCTTTCCCAACCCCACGGTCATCAAGCTGGAGGAAAACTACCGCTGCACCCGCCAGGTGCTGGATTGCGCCAACGAGCTGATTCGGCACAATGCCGGACGGCGGGATAAAACCCTGCGCACCAACAAGGAGGGCAAGCACCCCGTGCGCCTGCTGGCCATGCCCGGCTCAGAGGAGGAGGCCGAGTTCATTGCCGACGAGATTGAGACGCTGCGCGCCCGCGATTCCCTGGCGTGGGAGGATTTTGCCATTCTGTTCCGTGCAAATGCGCAGAGCCGTCAGCTGGAAATGGCCATGCGCGAGCACCACATACCCTACCGCATGGTAGGAACCAAGAGCTTTTTTGACAGGCGCGAGGTCAAGGATTTGCTCAGTTACCTCCAGATGATGGATAATCCGGATGCTGACCTGCATCTGCTGCGGGTGCTCAACACACCGCCGCGCGGTATCAGCCCCACCACCGCCTCTTTCGCCATCGATTGGAGCCGCGACAATAAAAAGAGTCTCTGGGCCACACTGGTGGATATCTCGTTCCTGTCGGAATGCTCCACCCGTTCCCAGAACTGCATCACGGCCTTTACCGATATAGTCACGCACTACGGCTCGGAGTTTGCCGCCAGTGAACGCCCCTTTGTGGAGATTCTGGAGGAGTTCCTCAAGGAAATTGAGTATGAGGAATACATCTCCCGTACCTGCAAGACGGAGGAGGAAACCAACCGACGTCTGGCCGCCATCGATGATATCAAGGTGGCGCTGCGGCAGTTCTGGCTGCCCGGACACAAACTCACGGATTTCCTGGCCGGTATCTGTCTGGATAATGAGCGCGATGATGACGATATCGAGAAGAAGAGCGGCGTGTGCCTCATCACCATGCATGCGGCCAAGGGCCTGGAATTCCCGCAGGTGTATATCGTCGGCGTGGAGGAAGGCCTCATCCCCCACACCCGCTCCGTGGATGAGGGGAGCCTGGATGAGGAACGCCGCCTCTTCTATGTGGGCATCACCCGCGCCCGGGAGCGTCTGACCATGACCTACTGCGCCAGGCGCCACCGCTATGGGCAGGAGGAACGCTGCCTCCCTTCCGGCTTCATCAAGGAGATTCCCTCCCGCATGTACGAGTTTGTGGATTACGAAAAGCTCATGAAAGAACCGGTCAGCCAGGATGAGCAGGACGATTTCTTCGCCTCCATCCGCAGCATGCTGGCAGATGACTGAGGAAAAATGACGACTTCAGAATGACGATTTTCGCCATTCGCTCAATCGTAAATCACGACAATTTTCCATTAGTTTGTTACGATGCCTGATTTCCTTTTTCGAATTTGGTGGCGGGGGCTGTGCGCTTACCTGTCAGCCGAAATCACACGTTTTCTCAGGGCGTTCCAGTCGGTGTTGCGGAGGAGTTTGCGGAGGTTGCCGTACCAGAACTCGTGGTGGCCGAAACGCTCATCGGTGAACTCTTTTTCTGCGGCTTCAACCGGGTGTTTCTGCTCAATGATGCGGTAGGCCGCCACAACAATGCCGGTTCTGTCCGAGCCGTGCCAGCAGTGTACCAGCACGGGCTTGGGGGCGTTGCGGAGCTGCTTCAGGATGGCTTCAATGTCCTGCTCACTCACTTTGCCTGCGGCCACGGGGTAGTGAATCAGCTTTAGTGAAGTCCCTTCTGCCTCATCGTCATCGCTGTGGTATTCGCGCAGGTTGAGAATGCTCTTGATGCCGGCGGTCTCGATGATGCGGAAGCCTTCCTCATCCGGTTGCCCGCTGCGATAGAGGGTAGGGCTCACCCTGTAAGCATTTTCTACGCCCGGAAGCGCGGGTTGAGCGGTGGGTATCTCTGCTCCTCCGGCGGTCAGCGGAAGGATGGGGAGGAGAATGGTGATAAGGTAGCGGAGCATGCGATGGAGCGGGAATCAGAATGGCTTTTCCTCTGCCAGCAGTCCTTGCAGCTGGCGGCGGGCATAGTGAAGACGCGAGCGGAGTGTGCCTTCTGAAATGTTGATGATTTTGGATATTTCCGGGTAGGAGAGCCCCTGGATATCGCAGAGGTTGATAACCTCCTGGTGGGCCGGGGACAGCTGGCTGATGGCGCGCCGGAGTTTTTGGCGCAATTCGGCAATGTTGGCCTGCCGCACGGGGTCTGCCGCGCGATTCGTATCGGACAAGTCGGCGTTTTTTTCCAGAGGATCGCCGTTTTCATCATTATCCAGGCTGTAGGAATGGTCGCGCTCGCGTTTCCTCTTTCTCAGGAAATTGCGTGCCTGGTTGAGGGCAATGGAATAGAGCCAGGTGTAGAAGCTGCTCTGTCCCTTGAAATAGCGCAGGGAGTGAAATGCTTTCAGAAACGAGGTCTGTGCCACATCGTAGGCGTCGGCTTCGTTGTTCAGCATGGTAATAAGCATCGCATTGAGCTTGCGGCTGTGGCGGCGCACCAGCTCATCGAAAGCCCGGGTCTGCCCGGCGAGCGTCTTTTGGATAAGAAGCTCGTCTTCCAGATCCGGGAAATTTTCTTTAGCGTTGTTGTTCATTCGTTTGGGGTTGTCAGGGTTGGGTTGGGTGGGAGCTTCGGCGGTTGATTGTGTTTCACACCGCCGATGCGGGAAAGAGAGGGGCTTCCGCGAGGTCGCCCCTCTGAAGAAGGGGTATCAGAGCTGATAGTCGCGGGAATCGCGGCTTTCAAACCACTTGATAAAGGCCTTGTTCACTACGGTGAAACCACCCGGGGTGGGGTAATCACCGCTGAAGTACCAGTCGCCGCAGGGGCCTTCCACGGCTTCGCGGAGTCCTTCGAGAGACTGGTAAATGACCTGAATTTCGCAGGGGCTGTTATCCGGCGTGACCATGCGGGACACCTCATCCGTAATCTCGTCGACCGTGAAGGGCTCGTAGATTTTCTTGACGGGGTTGGAGCGTTGCTCGGCCGGGAGGGTGAGCTGGCGCTTGCATTCCTCGTACACATCGATGATGTGGGTGTACAGGCCGCGTTTCTTCAGCAGCGTGATAGCTGCCTGGAAAGCGATGAACTTGCCCATCTCGCTCATGTCGATGCCGTAGCAGTCCGGGTAACGAACCTGCGGCGCGGAGGAGGCGATGACGATTTTGCGGGCCTTCGTGCGGGCCAGCAGTCGCAGCAGGCTCATCTTGAGTGTGGTGCCGCGCACGATGGAGTCATCGATGGCCACCAGCACTTCATCGCTGCCGACAGCTCCGTAGGTGAGGTCATACACCATGGCGGCCAGCTGCTTGCGGCTGCTTTCCTCGGAGATGAACGTGCGGAGCTTGATGTCCTTGTGGGCAATCTTTTCCGCGCGCGGCCAGCGGCGCAGAATCAGCTCCTCGATGAGTTCCTCACTCATCGTGCCGTTGCGGTAGGCTGTCAGCATGGCCTCCGTCACCTTGTTGCGGCGGTAGGCGCGCAGACCTTCCAGCAGGCCGTAGTAGGAAACCTCTGCGGTGTTGGGGATGAAGGTGATGGCGGCTTTGGAGAAGTTCTCATCCAGGCAGTCCACCACTTTTTCCGTGAGGTTGGCGCCGAGCTGCTTGCGCTCGCGGTAGATGATGGGGTCATTGCCGCGGGAGGTGTAGACGTCCTCGAAACAGCAGGGCGTGGGCTCCAGCGGTTTGGTGTATTCGCGGATGGTGACGGCACCATCGTATTTCACCACAATCATGTTGCCGGGGTTGAGCTCCTTCACTTCGCTCTCTTCCACCTCCATCACACTCATCAGCGGCACACGCTCACTGGCTACGGCCAGGTATTCATCCGTGAGGACATAGTAGCAGTAGCGGATGCCGTGCGGGTCACGCAGGCAGAAGAAATCGCCGTTGCCGATGCCGCCCATGATGGTGTAACCGCCGTCCCAATCCTTGCTTGCCTTGCCGATGATGTCGAAGAGGTCGAGCTCTGCGGAGATGATGTGCGGAATCTCGCGCCCGTCCACATTCTTGTCGCGCAGCTGGCGGTAGAGGTCGGTGTGAGCTTCATCCAGATAATAGCCCACTTCCTCCATGAGCGTCTGAATATCCGGGCCGAACACCGGGTGCTGCCCGCGGGAGATGAGTTTCTCGTGCAGCTCGGAGATGTTGGTGATACCCATGTTACCCTGCATCATGAGGGTGCGGGTCGGCCAGTTGGTGCGGCGCACATAGGGATGGCAGCTCCCCTCATCGTAGGTCTCGCCGCTGGTGCCGTAGAGCAGGTGCCCCATCAGCACCTCACCGCCGAAGTTGAAATGCCGCTTGTAGGATGCAGCATCATTGCCGCGGATGATACCCTCCTCGTGCAGACGGCGCAGGTGGCGCTGCTGGTCGGAGAAGATGCCGGTGACGGCGTTGGCTGCGGTGTCGCGGGCGCGGAAGATGTAGGGGTCACCCAGCGGCATGTTGAGCTTGATGCAACCGATGCCGGCTCCGTCCTGACCGCGGTTGTGCTGCTTTTCCATGAGCAGGAAAAGCTTGTTGAATGCCCACTCCGGCGTGCCGTACTTCTCCGCGTAGTAGGAGAGCGGCTTCAGCAGGCGAATGGCTGCGGACATAAGTGACTGGGGGTAAGAGTTACTTCTTCACCGATACCTTGATGCCCTGACCCTCGCGCATGGTGCCGATGATGGTGCCACCGGGACCGGCGGTCATGGCCTGTTCTGCCTGCTCGGGGCTCACGATAGCCACCCAGCCGATACCCATGTTGAAGGTGTGGAAGCGATCCTCGGCATCCACGAAGGTGAGCACCTTCTGCGCCGGGGCGTTGTCCCAGTAGGGAATCTCCAGATCAGCACCCTTGTCGCCCAGGAAACGCTCCAGGTTCTCCGGCAGACCGCCGCCGGTGATGTGGGCATAAGCCTTGGGCGTGATGCCGAGCTTGCGCATGTCGTAGACGACATCGTGGTACAGGCGGGTGGGAGCCAGCAGGTCGCGCAGCTCCTCCTCTGTGAGCAAGTCCGGATTCTGCTTGAGAATGCGGCGCACGAGGCTCCAGCCGTTGGCGTGGAAGCCATCGCTGGGATAGCCGATGAGCACATCGCCCACTGCCACCTTGGAGGGGTCAATCATCTGGCTCTTTTCCACACAGCCGATGCTGAAACCGGCCATCTCCACCAGATTCTCCGGCACTACGCCGGGCATTTCCGCCGTCTCACCGCCGGCGAGGATGCAGTTGCAGCTCTCCAGGTAATCACACATACCGGCCACGAGGCGGGTGATGCGGGGCTTTTCTGCTTCCAGGTTGGAGATACCCAGATAATCCAGGAACACGAGCGGATCGCCACCGGTGGTGAGAATGTCGTTCACGTTCATGGCCACCAGGTCCTTACCTGCGGTTTCGAGCATATCCATGTCGAAGAGAATTTCCGTCTTGGTGCCCACGCCATCCGTCCCGGTCACGATGACCGGCTCTTTGTAGGAGGAAAGATCGTAAGCGGCTGCGAACAAACCGAAAGCATTGCAGAGCTGACGGTTTTTCTGCGTGCGCTTGACGTGTGCACTGATATCTTTTACAAAAGACTGCGCCTCAATGGTGTCGACGCCGGATTGCTTGTATGTGAGATTGCCGGACATAAGTAATAGCACCGTGTGGGTGCACGAAGATTATACACTTGCCGGAGTGGCTTGGCAAGCCGTTTTTTGAGAGCTGACGCTCTAATTGGTGGAAACTACCTGTGTCATCCTTCCAACAGCGCTGACATTCGCTCCTCACGAGCATTTTTTCCTCTGCTCACGATGGATATATTGCGGGTATAATCTCACCGGATGTATTTCAGCAAAAAGGCATGGAACGCATCATCATGGAACGAGGCCCTGTACGCCTCTTTCTCCCCGCCGTAATCCGCGAACATGTAGCGCTTCTGCACTCGGGATCGGGTGCCGATATATTCCCGCATCACTCCCACCTGTACCCCGTTGCGGTAGAGCGGCTGAAGATAATCCGGTGCATCTCCCTTCCATTCCGTGTGTTCCAGGACGAAATACCATTCTTCTTCCTCCTCGTAAA
>JAFUQZ010000015.1 GCA_017472085.1 Akkermansia sp.
ATATACTCGGCAACAGGGTGGGGATAGTGCAGATAAGAAAACATTCCCCGCCCGGTCATTACGCCTCTCGATATGCCAACGAATCAACAGCCTCTGCTCAGCGTTATTGTGCCCGTGTACAATAGCGGTGCGTATCTGCGCGTCTGCATGGAGAGCCTGGTTGCGCAGGATTGCGGCGCAGCCGTGGAGTTCATCTGTGTGAACGACGGTTCCACGGATGGTTCTCCGCAGGAGCTGGAGGCTTGGGCGGCGCAGGATTCGCGAGTGCGCGTGCTGCACCGGGCCAACGGTGGCTATGGCAAGGCCATGAATGTCGGCATGGAGGCGGCGCGCGGGGAATACATCGGTATCGTGGAACCGGATGACTGGGCAGAGCCGGATATGTGCAGCACGCTGCTGGAGCTGGCCGCTCGCACCCGGGCAGATATCGTCAAAGGCAGCTATGCGGAGGAATACGACGGGGTTTCACATGCAGACACGCGTTTTCGGAGTTACAAAGAGGGCGATATCTATGCTCCCTTGGATATTCCGGATTTCCTGCAGGGTGCGCCCGGTATCTGGACGGCCATTTACAGCAAATCCATGCTAGAGGCCGCCGGTATACGATTCAACGAAACCCCCGGTGCGTCCTATCAGGATCTGGGATTCTTCATGCGCACTTGGGCAGCGGCAAAAAGCATCACAACCACCCCCAAGGTGCTCTACCACTACCGCAAGGATAACCCGGCTTCCAGCCTCCGCCGCCGGGAAGAGGGCGCATGGGCGCTTCTGCGCGAAATCGCCCAGACACAGGATTTGTTTGATTCCCTGGGCTCCGATGATCCGGCCAGACGCACCATATTGACACGCAGGGTGTTTCATTCTCTTGTCGCGGATTACAAGCTGCGGGTGAATGAAACGCTGCGCAGGTGGTTGCAGGAGTGTTCCCGACTTCTGCACCGTCTTTGTCCGCCCGACATGCTGCTGCCGGAGTATTTCTCCCGCGAGGAGTGGCATGATATCTCCATCCTTTACCGGCATCCCGGGAAATACCCCAGGTTGCGCAAGATGGGCGCCTCTGTGCTCCAGCGCATTTTCTCCATCCGCACGGAAGGCGGCCGGCGCTATATCCGCATTCTGGGCGGCAAGTTCCGTATCGGCAAACAAACCACAAAGAAGTAACTTTTTCCTGCACGCCTCCACAACATGCAGCCGCCGTCACTACCAGCCGGGAACACCGCGACGCACACTCCCGGAGTGAGCGTGGTTGTTCCTGTCTACAAGGTAGAGAAGTATCTGCGGCAATGTGTGGACTCCATCCTGGCGCAGACGCTTACCGATATAGAGGTTATTCTGGTAGATGACGGTTCGCCGGATGCCTGCCCGGCCATGGTGGATGAATACGCTGCCAAAGATGCACGCGTGGTGGCCATTCATCAACCCAACGGCGGCTATGGCAAGGCGGTGAATACGGGGGTAGCCGCAGCTCGCGCACCCTACATCGGCATTATCGAGTCTGATGACTGGATTGAGCCAACCATGTACGAAAAGCTGCTTCACCGAGCCGAAGAGACCGGAGCAGATGTGGTGAAGTGCATGTTCTGGAAATATGACTCAACGGCAGCAAGTGGGAATCAAAATGAGCTGTATACCTGTCGAGTGGGGTTTCTCGCGGATGCACCGGATTGTCCATTCCGGCCCATTGACTGGGAGCCCATCTTTGCCCACCACGCCAGCCTCTGGAGTAACCTGTACAGCGCAGACTTGCTCAGGCAGATTTCGTTTATAGAATCTCCCGGTGCAGCCTACCAGGATTTTCCTTTCATCATGGAAGTTCTGGCTCGTGCAGAAAAAATGAGTATTGTTAAAGAAGCTCTGGTACATTACCGCATGGAGGCAGGGCAGAATTCATCTTCCACAAGGAATGATGCAGGGTTGCTCCGCATGCCGGAAATGACAATACAAGCGTATGAGGTTCTGGTAAGACACGGCATTATTGATAAAGTTAAAGAAGCCTTCTTTTTCCATGCCTACCTGGCCAATTTCGGCTTTCTTCTTCGCATTTCCGATGAAAACCGCCCAGCGTATCTTAGCAAGGCTCGGCTTATCTTTGCCCATATCAACGAATTTCCGGACTTCAGCTGGAAATACTTCAAGAAAGGAAACAAGAAGAAAACGCTGCGACTGCTGAAAGCTGACTCGTTTAGCGATATTCGCAGCAGATGGAAGCTGAAATTCAAGAAAGGATTGTTAACCCTGCGCATCTTTGGGCGAGATTATCAATGGCAACTTTGGAAATAAACTTTTCATTTTCACATAACGCATCGGTATTGACTTATGACCACCCCTCTTGTTACTGTAACTCTGGCTGTATACAACGTGGAGAAATTTCTCCGCAGAAGTATGGATTGCATCTGCAACCAAACTTATAGCAATCTGGAAATCTTGTGTGTAAATGATGGCAGTACTGATAGCTCCCTCTCCATCCTGGAGGAATACGCTGCTAAGGATTCACGCATCAGAATCATTTCCAAACCGAATGGAGGGCTGGCCTCTGCACGCAATGTCGGTATTGACAATGCTACGGGTAAATATCTCCAAATGCTGGACAGCGATGATATTTTCGAGGCCGATATGGTGGAAAAATTAGTAACTGCGGCTGAACAGCACCAGGCAGAAATCGTTGTATGCGATACGATTGCAGAAGTTGAAGGTTCAAACAAAACTATCCATAACAGACATCATAACACTCCCTTATCTCGTAAACATCTCAGGCACGACCTCTGCTGTCCCCGAACGGATGCACCTGAACACCTGTTCCAGATTTTCTCTGCCGGCGTGGTTTGGAATAAGTTGTTCCTTTTGGCCTTTATTAACAAAAACAGATTCCGCCTGCCCTTGCCTCCGGCCGGAGATGATTTAGCCTTTACCTATAAAGCTCTCATTTCAGCAGACAAGGTTTCGGTTGTTGAGTCGAGATTGATTCGCTACCAAATCCGCAAAGACTCGTTGAGCCACAAAGGGAATCATAATCTGGACGCAACCCCTATCAATATGCGAGAGCTGGACGAATTCGTAAGTAACCGCGAAGTTGATGAAGCATTGAAGCAATCGTTCTACATTCGATGTGCCAAGACATTTTTCTGGAATATTCACCGTGTTCCTGTCTCTGTTGAAAGAATTGTATCCCATCTTGATAAATGGATACCGCAATTACACAATATGTCGAAGCTGGAATATACACGTAAAATAATAGACTCTTCTCTTTGTGCATTTGAGGCTATTTTCTTTCCGGAAATCCAGCTTATCATACCGCAGATAGATTGTGAGAGGAGAGACGAGCTCATCTCGAAGCTTCAGAGCTTGGTCAGCCCTATATGTTCGCCCCAGTTAGCGACCCGGATTCTTTACGCAAGTCCCGACTCATCCCCTATACCTGAGCTGGATTTTCCGATTGCCATGCCCATAACGGTGAAGAAGTCCGCAACGTATGCAGAACGGCTTGCGGCATGCAAGGCACTTCCCATCCCTGCCGCCCCGATAACCCTTTGGCCGGGGTGCAATCCTGCGCCTGTTAAGAAACTGCTCCTGTCGCACAAAAAAGAACTTATTTGCCATTATATGAAGCGAGCTTTGTCCTTTTCGTCCCGGACGAAAGAGTCAGAAATAATAAAAAAACGGATTCTGAAGGCTCGAATCAAAAACTTGAAGATGCTGCTTGATATCATTCAGTCCTATCTGCCACCCTATGCATGATTCCCCTCTTATCTCCGTAGTTGTCCCCGTATATAACGCGGAAAAATACCTTCGGCGATGTCTGGATAGCATCTGCTCGCAGACGTATAGCCATTTGGAAATTCTCTGCGTGAACGATGGGAGTACGGATCGTTCTGCTGCCATTCTTGAAGAGTATGCTGATCGAGATAAGCGAATCAAGTTGTATACTCAAGCGAATACCGGACTTTCAGCCGCACGAAATACAGGACTGGAACAGGCCACGGGCGAGTGGATTACGGGAGTAGATTCAGATGACTACCTGGAGCGCGATGCCTACGAATACGCGCTGCAAGGAGTAACCGAGGAAGTTGATATAGCTTGTTATGGCGTCAATATTATCTGGGATGGCGTGGAAGTTAATACATTGTATGCCCGCTCATTTGAGCATCCCGTTATCGGCAAGCACACGCCCTCCCCGGAGCTTCTTTCACGCACTCATGTGGTCTTTTGGAATAAGTTGTGGAGAAGAGAGCTTATAGAAAAGTTTCAGTGTCGGTTTCCCTTGGGCTTCTGGTACGAAGATATGTATTTCTGGCGAGCCTTGGCTCCGTTTGCTCGAAAGATAGCCTATTTGCCGGATGCAAAAATTAATTATGTGCGGCAGCCCAATTCCATCATGAGCAGCTCAGGAAACGGGAATCCTAAAACGCTTGACCATGTGTACATCATTGATGCTATTTTAGCATACTATGAAAAACACCCTTTGAGCTACCCGAACAGCGAGCTGGATGTGTTTCTTTTTTCTTATCAATGTGCAATAATTGATGTGCCCATCAAGCTTCACGCAAAATTAAGAGAGGGCTACCTTGCGGTCGCCCGGCGGAGGGGACTGTTCTCCAGATATGCAAGAGCATTAAAATTCTTACAACCTGTTCCACGCTATCAGAGAATCTTCTGCAAACACCAGCCCGGCAAGTCAGCGTATGGTATTGGGAGGCTTAAGCTTTTTACGATTCAATACAAAAACGGCATAAAGATAACACGTCTTTTGGGCATTCGGATTTAACTTCTTACTAAGATACAAACAACATGTCATCGAATATGTCAAAAAAGAAATTCTTCGGGTGGAAAAGTTTCGAGACATATAAAGCTTTCTACTTATTCGGGCTTCCCATCTATAAAAAAACTTCGCTGAAATCCATACTCGGCGCCATCAGGGATATGCGTGAGGAACTCGAATCTATGAAGCATGTGGAGATTCCCGCACTCTTGCATCATCCCACCGTTTTTCCTAAGTATAAAGGGTTACACCGCGGGCAGGATGTTGTTCTAGTCGGGGCCGGCCCTACCTTGGATCACTATACCCCCATACCCGGAGCATTCCATATTGGTGTTAATCGAGTATTCCTTGCTCAACGGATACCATTGGATTATCTTTTCATTGCTGATGGCGGTTCTATTGAGTCTCAAGAACTCATGAATTATAGAAAAGGTGAATGCGTCAAATTCTTCGGTCGCCACAGAGTATACCCCATACTTGAATCTTTTGCGGATGATTGTAAGGCTGAACGCTTTTTTATCGGAGTGATTCCGCCATGGGCGACATACAAGCATATTCCTAAGGATCTGGCCCACCAACCACTTACCTTCCGACATTCCATTATTATTGCAGCTTTGCAATTTGCACTTTGGTGTCAGCCTAAGCGATTGTATCTCGTTGGTTGCGACACAGCAAATAATGGTTATTTCTCAGGCGACACCCGAGGAGTCACACAATGGCTACACGAGAATATAATTGATGAATGGCGCGTAATGGCCGATTTTGCAAAAAAACACTATCCCGATATAGAAATCATATCAATCAATCCCGTTGGACTGAAGGGGCTCTTTAAAGATGCTACTATGGAAAAGGGGGAAATCAAACATTTTCCTGAATAAACTAAAATCGACAATGTCCCGGCATACATAAAGTTTCATCACATAATGAGCATCATATTCCCTCCCATTCATTCATAAAACATACCTTTCTCTTTCCAATGTGTTAATTTCAGTTTTTATTAAACACAAATAATATTATGGCACACAATTCAAAAAAGAAGTTTATCGGATGGAGCAGTTTCGAAACATACAAAGCGTTCTATCTGTTCTGGATTCCCATTTATAAAAAGACTTCTCTGAAGTCCATTCTCAGCGCAATCAAAGGTATGCGCGCGGAGCTTGATTCTGTAACGAAAAAAATGGGGCATCCCGGTCTCAGTTCACCTTCGGCAAATGTTCTGGAGGCAATTAAGGAAATAAACTGGCAGCTTGAGACCATAAAAGAAGTTTCGCTTCCGGCCCTCATTCATCATCCAACAGTATTTCCCAAATACAAAGGATTGCATAAGGGTCAGGATTTGGTTCTGGTTGGAGCCGGCCCTACCTTGGATCAGTATACTCCCATCCCCGGAGCATTCCATATTGGCGTGAATCGAGTGTTCCAGGCAACACATGTTCCATTGGACTATCTGTTCATCGCAGATGGCGGCACCATAGAGTCGCAGCAGCTTCTGGATTACAGAAAAAACGAGTGTGTCAAATTCTTTGGTCGCCACAGGGTATATCCGATAATGGAGACGTTTGCAGATGATTGCAAAGCAGAACGTTTTTTCATTGATCCGCTTCGTCCCGGCGCGACACACAATAACATTTTCAAAGATTTGGCGCACCAGCCTTTTGTGTACTGCTATTCCATTATTATTGCGGCTTTTCAATTCGCTCTCTGGTGTCAACCCAAACGTTTGTATGTGGTTGGTTGCGATGCTGCCAATAATGGGTATTTTTCCGGTGATACAAGGGATACCAAACAATGGTTAAACGAGAATATCATTAAAGAATGGCATACTGTGGCAGAATTTGCAAAAAAACATTATCCCGATATAGAAATTATATCAATCAATCCTGTTGGTCTGAAAGGTTTGTTCAAAGATGCAACTATGACTAACGGAATAATTGAACTTTCCTCCAAATAAATACAAATCTCCTAACATCCAGCATACAGCATGAATCCTGAAAATATTTTAGTCGTTATTACAGCCCGCGGAGGCAGCAAAGGCATACCCGGCAAGAATATCAAGCCTTTATGCGGCAAGCCGCTTCTACTCTATTCCATTGATGCGGCCCGCTCTATAGCCCCGGATAATCGAATTTGTTTGTCCACAGATTCGGAAGAAATAGCTCAGGTGGCAAAGGAGTATGGTCTGTCTGTTCCCTTTATGCGTCCGGCAGAGTTATCCACGGATACGGCCAGTAGTGATAGTGTACTCAAACATGCTCTTAACTTCTGGTCAGAAAATTATGGAACCACAATAGATGCCGTCGTATTGTTGCAGCCTACTAGCCCATTCCGAACGAAACAGCATCTCACAGAAGCACTAGCCTTGTATGACGATGATGTGGATATGGTAGTATCAGTATCCGAAGCAGCTGCGAATCCATACTATGATTGCTACGAGGAAGATGCAGATGGTTATCTTAAGCTCAGCAAGGGAGAGATTCGCCCCGTTCGAAGACAGGAAGCCCCTAAAGCATGGCAGACCAACGGCTCAATATACATAATCAATCCCCATTCGTTACGAACTAAGACTCTGAGTACTTTTACCAAATTGCGAAAATACGAAATGGACAAGGTATATTCCATAGATCTGGATACGATGATTGACTGGAAACTTGCAGAAATTCTGAAGAACGAGAAACTCATAGAACACCTTTTCTGACTCCTCCCCCGCAGAGATAATGGAGGCTTACTGACCGGCAGGCGGAGAGGCGATGAACAGGCTATTCTTGAGGGGCTTGGCCGGGGACTTTTTGCTCCGTAAAAAGGGGTAATCAGGCCATATAAACGCACTCGCGCAACGGTTCTGATGCAAAGCTCGTTTTCGATAGGGTGTGCAAGCACTCAACCGAAGCCATTATAGCCGGGGCAGTATGTTTTCCATTCCAAAGCTCAGAGGAAGTATCATTTGCGTTCTGTATTCTCTGTAGAACGTTTTAGAATGCCCGGCATCAGGGATAGTTTTGCTCAGAATGCTCTGAGAGGCAGGAATCAGCGCGGCCTGTACGCTTCTGCGTGGTACTGCATATAGGCACCGGAGGTGATGTTGTCCAACCACGCCTGATTATCCAGATACCAGCGAACGGTCGTTTCGAGACCGTTTTCGAATCGGGTGGAGGGCTGCCAGCCCAGCTCGTCTCTGAGTTTTGAGGAATCGATGGCGTAGCGCAGGTCGTGTCCTGCGCGGTTTGTCACATAGGTGATAAGGTGTTGGCTCATCCCCTCCGGCCTGCCCAGCAGACGGTCAACGGTGCTGATGAGCAGTCGGACAACATCGATATTTTTCCGTTCGTCGAAGCCGCCGATGTTGTATGTGTCGCCTGTGTTTCCCCGGTGGAAGATGAGGTCAATGGCGCGGGCGTGATCCTCCACGTAGAGCCAGTCGCGCACGTTCTCCCCTTTGCCGTAGATGGGGAGGGGCTTGCCGAGCAGGATATTGCTGATGCAGAGCGGTATCAGCTTCTCCGGGAACTGGTAGGGGCCGTAGTTGTTGGAGCAGTTGGTCACCAGCGTGGGCATGCCGTAGGTGTCGTGGTAGGCACGCACGAAGTGGTCGGAGGCGGCTTTGGAGGCGCTGTAGGGACTGTGGGGATTGTACTTTGTCGTTTCCCGGAAGAACTCGCTGCCGTAGGGTGGGTCTCCCTCCGGTTTGTCCAGCGCCAGTGCGCCGTAGACTTCATCCGTGGAGATGTGATGGAAGCGCTTATCCTGCCAATCACCGTTCCAATATTGCTTCGCCGCCTGCAGCAGGCTGAGTGTGCCCATCACATTGGTGCGTGCAAAGGTAAAAGGGTCTGAGATGGAGCGGTCGACATGGCTCTCTGCCGCCAGATGGATGACGCCGTCAATGCGGTGCTTTCGGAACAGATCGCACATCTTCCCGAAATCACAGACGTCGCCCCGGATGAAGGTGTAGTTCTGTTTGCTTTCGATATCCCGGAGGTTGGAGAGGTTTCCGGCATAGGTGAGGGCATCCAGGTTGATGATGCGGTACTCCGGGTACTTGTTCACGAAGAACCGCACAAGGTGTGAGCCGATGAAGCCGGCGCCGCCGGTGATGAGGAGGTTCATGATGCGAATCCGAACTGGAAATTTAAAGGACGGTGGACGAAGGACAATGGACGAAGAAAAAGTTCGGCGAGTCTCCGGCCCGCAACAGGACAACGATCCGGCTGTGGAGCGTCTGCATACGAGCAAAGCGAGCGGTAGTTGACACTTTGTCCATCGTACATCTGACTTTGTACTTTCCGTTCTATTTTAATTTCGGGCGTTTTAGAGATGCCGATTATTGTACACTCTGGGCACTCGTCCTGTGATGCTGGTGATGACGTTGCTGGGGATGGTGTGCGCGCGGGTGGTCAGTTCACTCCAGGGGACGTTGGAACCCATGATTTCGGCCACATCGCCCGGCTGCACTTCATCCAGGTGGGAGACGTCCACCATAATCTGGTCCATGGTGACACGCCCGAGCACGGGGCAGTATGAGCCGTTGAGGTAGACGCGGGCGCCGGTGTTGGAAAGGTAGTGCAGGTAACCATCGCCGAATCCGATGCCGATGGTGGCCACGCGGGTGGGGCCGGTGGTGATGTAGGTGTGGTTGTAGGAGATGCCGTGGTCGCCGGGCAGAGTGCGAACGAGGGTGACCCGGCTGTAGAGGGTCAGGGTGTTCTGCAGTTCCCGGTTGTAGGGGGAGGGCATGGGCGAATACCCGTACAGGATGCGGCCCAGGCGCACCATGTTGGTGCTGGGAGCGCGATAGTTGAAAACGGCAGAGCTGCTGCACAGGTGGCGGTAGGGCAGGGTGAGGGCCTCGCTCAAATCGCGCACGGCATGCTCGTAACTGCGAATTTGCCGATGGGTGAAGGAGATGTCCTCCGCAGCGGCGGAGAGGTGGGAATATACGCCCTCGATGTTGAGGTGCTCGTAGGAGGCCAGTTTGTCGCGCAGTCCGGGGATGTCGTTGGGGAGCAGGCCGGCGCGGCCCATGCCGGTGTCCACGTTGATATGCAGATTGACTTTCTTGCCGTACAGTTTGCCCAGAGAATCGAAATGCTCTGCTTCTTCAATGCTGCAAAGGGCTGCTCGCCAGTCATTCTGAACGACCATTTCCCGCTCTGCCGGAAAACAGGGGCCGAGGATGAACGGGCAGGTGCAGCAACCCGCATCCCGCACCCGGGCGGCTTCTGCCGGGGTGGCCACGCCGAAGAACTCCACCTCTGCATCATCCAGCGCTCTGACCACGCCCTCCAGCCCATGGCCATAGGCCTCCGCCTTGACGATGGCCATGCGTTTGTGGGTGGGCAACACACGGGCAACGATGCTGAGGTTGTGGCGCATGGCGGCAGTATCAACTTCTGCCCAGGCGCGGAAGAGGGAGGTGTCCTGCATACGGTTATTCTATGCCTGCCGACGGGTAATTGCAACACTTATTTCCTTTGCGAGGGTGTAAAAAATCAAATACAGACATCTATCGTACTTGAAAACATCTGCACGTTGGGCTATAATGCCCGCGTAATGATGCCAACGTATATGATTGCCGATATAGGAGCTCTGGCTGATGGCTGGGGTGTGTTGGAGCTTTTTGATAAGGGCGGCCACCTGATGTGGGCGCTGTTGTTCCTTTCCGTGCTGGCGCTGATGGTGTTCTTTGTGTGTATGTGGACCACGCGTCAGTCTGCGGTGTTGCCGCCGCGCATGGTTATGTCGGTGGAATCCTGCATCCGTCGCAAGGACTATGCCGGTCTGATGAGCATGTGTGAGCGGGACGGTTCCAGCTTTGCCCTGACGGTGCACGTGATTGTGATGTTCCTGCAGCGCAATCCCCGCGCCGATATCGAAGAGGTGCGCGAGGTGGCCGGGGCAGAGGGTACTCGCCAGGCCAACATCCTGACACGCCAGATTAACTGGCTTTCCGATATCGGGGCCATTGCTCCCATGATTGGTCTTCTGGGTACGGTGATTGGTATGATGAAGACGTTCATGGAGATGGCCGCCGGTAATTTTGAGGGGGTGAAGCAGATGCAGATGGCACAGGGTATTGCAGAGGCACTCATCACCACTGCCGGCGGTCTGGTGCTGGCTATTCCCAGCATGGCGGCCTATGTGTTTTTCCGCAGCCGGATTCAGAAGCGTATCACCGATATGGAAGTGGCGGTCACGCACATTCTCTCTGTGATTGCCGTGCAGATGGATCGTGAGCGCCGACTCTCCGGCACCTACCAGCGCGGTATGGCCAAGGAGATGATGGATGATGATGATTATTGATAAGCCGATTCGCCCATGAAGCTGAAAGCAAAACTACCGGAGCCGATAGGCTTCCAGCTCGCGCCGATGCTGGATGTGGTGTTCCTGCTGCTCATCTTCTTTGTGGTGACGCAGAAGTTCATCCTCAATGAGCAGGACCTCAAGGTGAAAGTGCCCACGGCTCCGAAGTCCACGGAGGAGACGTCCCGCGCCATTGATGAAATCATTATCAACGCCCGGGAGGAGGACGGGGAGCTGGTCATTACCATTGACCGCGAGGTGTTCACCCGCGAGAAACTCTCCGCGCTCATGAAGCGAATGGTGGCGGTCAATCCCAGTCAGCCGGTGCGCATCCGCGGCGATGCGGATATGAGCTGGCAGAAGATGGCCGATGTCATTTCCACCTGCTCACAGGCCGGCGTGTGGAATGTGTCTTTCTCCAAGCAGATGCCCAAAGAGCAGCAGTAACTTCTTCTTTTCTTCTCGTCTCCGGCAGACGGGAAGACTTTTCCCCGGATAGAATCCCCTTAACATTCACCGTATGAACAATATGATGAAGATTCCTTTTTTCTGTGTTCCCGCCATGAGTGCGTTCCTGCTGCTGCCGGCTGCCGGACAGCAGGGAGGAGCTGCTGCTGATGGCCCGCTGGTGGCTAACGAGGAGGCAGACTCCTACGAAATCGCCAACCAGGTGTACCAGCAGGCCCGCAACACGCAAGACCCGGCTGCGCGCTCTGCCGCCATGGGGCGCGCCGCCGCGTTGTTCGGTACCTATGTGCGGAAGTTCCCGAAGGCTGCCAACAACAGCCGTGCCCTGTACCTCCAGGCGCTTTGTCAGTTTGAGGCGGGAGAGCACGCTGCCTCCAACAACAATCTGGCCAGGCTTGCCAACAACACGCACGGTGAGTACGCCGCTGCAGCTGCCTATAAACTGGCCACCCAGGCGGCGGACCGTCAGCTCTGGGAAAAGGCTCTGGGGTACTACGCCATCACGGTGAAGGAAACTCGCCGCGAAGACCTGCGCAACGACGCCCTGTATCGCCAGGGTCGTTCACAGTTGCTGCTGGGAAAGCGGGCTGAGGCAGAGGCCTCATTCCGCAGCCTTCAGGAAATCAAGGGCGTGAAGCCCGCCATTGCACAGTCTGCGCTGCTGTCCATTGCTCAGATGAAGACGGAGGACGGTCAGGATGCAGAGGCCTACGAGCTTTTCCGTAAGTTGCTGGCCATGCCGGGGCTGGATAAGCGTGTGCAGGGCATAGCCACCCTGCAGGCTGCCCGTCTGGCTGCCCGCCTGGGCAAAAGTCACGAGTCCCAGGAACTCTACACCCGGCTCACCCAGCTACCCGGCATGGAAAAATATGCCGCCGAGGGGCAAATGGAGACCGTGCTCGCTCTCTACAAGGAGAAAAAGTATCGCGAGGTGGTCAATAGAGTCGGTAAGAACTATACCCCGTTGGAAGACAAGGAAAAAGAGGCTCGCCGTGCCTTGATTGTAGGACAGTCCCACATGGAAATTCAGCAGTATGCTGCGGCCATGGAGTGGTTCCGCATGGTGGAGGATACCTTGCCCGGATCTGCGCTGGCCGCAGATGCCGGATACCGTCGCATCGTATGTTCCCAGCAGGTGAAAGGAACCAATCTTTTCCTGCTTTCGGAGAAATATCTCAATACCTATGCCGTTTCCGGTAGTGTCACAGCAGCTTTGCCCTGCATTGATTTGGTGCGGCTCATGTATGCAGACCGAATGATGCTGCACGATGCCGCATCGGCTGCGCGCCAGTTTGAGGCACTCAACATTGAGCAGTTGCCCGAAGCCGTGCGCGCTGATGCCGTGTACAAAAAAGCCTGGTGTGCGGCACAGGGAGATACCTACGATCCTCTTCCGGCGCTGGATTATTTCATCGAAACCTTCAAGGATGACCCCCGCATGCCGGATGCCCTGGCCCTGCGTGGTACGGTGCTGGTGAAACAGTCCCGCCACGGCCAGGCCCTGGCGGATTTTGACCGGGTTATCCGGGAATTCCCGCATGCAGAGGTCATAGCCGTGTGCTGGCAGCGCGCGGCTCAGGTCTGCGCTGCCACCAATCCCCAGAAGATGGTGGAGTACTATGAAGGGCTCATCAAGTACTATCAGGAGCTGGTGAAACGCGGCGGCAAGGACAAGCCGGCGGCCATTGCAGAGGCTCATTACAACATTGCCTGCGCTCTGTATGAGACCAAACCCGCCGAGGCTGTTCCCCATTTCCGCGAAGCGCGTACCATGAACCCGGAGCAGTATGCCTCTATGGTCGATTTGCGCCTGGTTCATTGTTATTTCAAGATGAAGGATGCGGAAAACCTCCGCCGGTCTCTTCGCTCGCTGCAGGCCACCAACGTGGGCACCTACAATGCGCTCCCGCCTGCGATTCTTCGCTGGTGCGGCTGGATGTGTTTCCAGAGCCGCAACTACGAGGATGCCAATAAATACCTCTCTGATGCGCTGGTGCGTGAACCGCGAGAGAAATACACGGCTGCGGATAACACGGAGCAGGAGCGCCCCAAGGTGGAGCCGCTTGTCTGGAAAACACTGGCCAGAGCCCGCCTGGAACTGCGGCAGTTCGCAGAGGCTCTCCAACCGGCAGAGTTCTATGTTGAGATGGAGGCGCAGCCCTATCGCAAGGCAGAGGGCCTGCGAGACCATGCGCTGATTCTCATTGGGCTGAATCGTGCAGCTGATGCCCGCAAGCTCTGCGAGCAGGCCATTGCCATGGGTATCGACGGCCCCATCAAGTCATCCCTCTTCATCACCCTGGGCGATGCCTGGTTTGCAGACGGTGATTTTGCCGAAGCCGCCAAGTACTACGGACGAACGGCCAATGTGGTGAGCGACAAGGAACTCAAACCCATGGCTCTGTACAAAATTGTGAAGGCTCTGCAGCTCTGCGGAAAAGCCGGCGAGGCCGCCCAGTACGAGCAGAACCTGAATGCGGAGTTCCCTGGGTGGGTTCCGGATGCTGCCACCATGCTGTTGGTGGAGGCTGCCGAAAAAGCCGCAGCCGCTTCTGCCCCGTCTGCCGCGCCTGACGCTCAACCCCAAGGGTAATCCGTTCTCCTCAATCCGGCATGTTTTACGCAAAGGAAGAGAACAAGCGCAAGCGCTGGTATCGCGTTCTGACCATCGGCCAGAAAAAACTGCTGGCGCTTGGTATTGTGGCCGGCATTCTGGTGATGATATTTCTGGGGACGGTCGTTTTCTATTCCTGTCGCGCCATGCAGTATGACATGCAGCGGATGCAGCAGGCCTCCGGCGCCTGCATGCTCTACGATGCGACCAACCGGCCCATCGCCTCTCTTTCCGGCACGGAGGAGCGCCCCTTGCTCTGGCAGGAGTTGCCGCAGAACCTCGTCAATGCCTTTGTGGCGCGTGAAGATGCCCGCTTCTTTGAGCACAACGGCGTGGTGCTTTCCTCGGTAATACGCTCCGTCCTGCGGAATCTGACCTCCATGCGCTACGAACAGGGGGCATCCACCATCACCATGCAGCTCACGCGCAACATCTTCGAGCTGCGCGATAAATCCATGGACCGCAAGCTGCTGGAAGTGATGCTCGCACAGCGGATAGAGCGCAACTTCGATAAGCAGACCATCATGCTGCAATATCTGAGCCGTATCTATTACGGACAGAATTGCTACGGCGTTCGGGCGGCGGCAGAGCATTACTTCGGCAAACAGGTCAGCGAACTGAGCCTCGTAGAGTGCGCTACCCTGGCGGGACTCGTGCGCGCTCCCTCCATCTTCAACCCCGTTCACAGCATGGAAAACGCCATGGAGGTGAAGGCCGAGACGCTGGAGCGCATGCTGGAGTGTGAGATGATTTCGGAGGAAGAATGCCGCCTCGCTTCAGCAGCCCCCATTGAGCTGGTGCGGGACCGGGAGGTGGATGCCGCGGTGAGCTCCTATGCCTCAATGTGGGCGCGCATGGAGCTGCGCGAGCTGCAGGAGGAGGCCGGCAAGGGGAACGGCGGCGTCTATGTTGTATCCAGCCTGCGTCTGCCCTTGCAGCAATATCTGGAGCGTGCCGTGGAAACCGCACTCACGGCGGTGGAGGACAACAAAACCTATCCCGATGCGTGGCTGGCGCTTTCCGGCAAGGATACGGCAGATGCAGAGGAGCGCCGCAAGAGTTTCATGAAAATGAAGCGCCCGGAGAAACTGCGGGCGCGCGGTTCTGCGAATGACCTCACCGGCCTGTTGCAGAGCTGTGTGCTGGTCGTGGATAACCGCAATCGGCACAAGGGCAGGGTACTGGCGCTCGTATCCGGGCGCAGCGCGGTGGATGGCGTGGATCGTTGGCAGACCCGCCTCCGCCCCGGGCGAGCCTCGGCGCCACTTCTGTTTGCCTGTGCCTGTCTGCCCGGCGGCGAGGATATGCACATCGTGGCGCGAGACTCGCAGGTGACCGGCCTGCGACTGGGATATCCCGTGGTGCGCGCATTTTATGATACGCTGAAACTGGATTGCGAACTCCCCACGCAGGAGAATGAAAAAGCCCTCTACAACGGAGAGTTCAATATGAAAAAGATTGATTTGGCGCGCATCCTGTTCTCCATACAGAACAAGGGGAGGGGATACAAGCTCAGCCTCATCAATGCCATCTGGAGCAATCAGCGCTCTCTTCTCTACTCATACGAACCGGAAAAAGCGCCGGAATACATCCTTCGCCAGAGTGCCCGCGCCGTGATGGACCTGTCGCCTTTCTCGGTATCGGAAGGCATGCCGGTCACGCTCAACGAGACGCTGCCCGGGCACACGGGACAGTTCTCCATGGTGCTGCGGGAGAACGGCGTGGCGGTATTCGTCTGGATGGGCTTTGATGACCCCACCACAGAGGTGGCCGCCAGCGGGCGCATGACCAACCTGCTGCGCCGTGCCTCCATGAATCTGGCCCGCGAGGTGTATGAGGCCGCCCGCGCGGAGCTGCGCCGTGAGCCCGAACTCATCAAACAACAGGAAGAACAGGCAAAAGCCGCTGCACAGGCCAAGTCATGACCGATTTTTCACCCCACCTGCGAACCGCTGAGCGCGCCGCGCGCGCTGCCGGTGAGTTTCTCCGCCGCCGCTTTCATGAAATCAAGGTGGTGGATGAGGAATTGCCCACCGATATCAAGCTGCAGCTGGACAAGGAAAGCCAGGCGCTTATCACCCGTGAGCTGTTGGCGGATTACCCGGAGTCCTGCGTGCTGGGCGAGGAGGGAAGTGCCGGGGAGACGTCATCACTTCAATGGATTGTTGACCCGTTAGACGGCACGGTGAACTACTTTTACGGTATTCCCATCTTTTGCGTCAGCATAGCGTTGCGCGCGGCGGGAGAATTGGTGCTGGGCTGTGTATACGACCCCATGCAGGATGAGTGCTTCTCTGCCGTGGCCTGGGGAGTACCGGTTTGCAACTCGCGGCCCATAGGCGTTTCTTCTCGTGAGCACATGGCACAAGCCGTGGTATTCATCGGGCATGGGCGGCATGATGGCTCCGGTGAAGCGGGCATTCGCCGCTTTGCCCACATTTCCGCGCAGGTTCGCAAAATACGCATCCTCGGTTCAGCAGCACTGGCCATTTGCTATATCGCCGCCGGGCGGATGGATGCCTACGTGGAGGGTCGCATCTCACTCTGGGATTTTGCTGCCGCGCAGGTTATTCTGGAAGCCGCCGGAGGGGTGCTGGAGTTCTCGCCGAGCGATGCGGCGGGTATCACCGGTGCCGTGATGGCCTGGAATGGCAGAATTCCCCTGCCGCAAGCTCTTCAAATGGATTAAAACCGATGCCGCCGAAAACTGAAAACGCCCGTTCTCTTGCCTGGAAAGCGCTGCTGCGCTGGAATCGCGGTGGCGTCTTTGCCGAAACCCTGCTTGCCCGCGCCACCGCAGAGCAGAAACTTTCCCTCTCTGACCGCGGGCTGATGCAGAGCATCGTGTACGCTACGCTGCGTAACCTGCGCCTGCTGGAGCACCTGCGCTATACCCTGCGCCCCGGTGCTCTGGAGGAAAAAATGCACTGGCTGGTGCTGGCGGGACTCTGTGAACTCTTTATTCTGAATCATGCCGAGCATGCCGTCGTGAGTGAAACGGTGAAACTGGCCCCGGCGCGGGCGCGCGGCGTGGTCAACGGCATGCTGCGCAATGCCGTGCGGCGGCGCGGCGAGTTCGAGGCCGCTCTCCCCTCCCTGCCGCCGGCCGTGCGTTATTCCATGCCGGATTGGCTGGCGGCTCGCTGGCTGCGGGAGTTTGGTGAACAGGAAGCCACCGCCATGATGGCGTGGAATCTGCAAACGCCTCCGGTATATGCCCGCCTGAATCCTCTCAAACCCATGGACATCCCGGCTGCATGGATACCGCATCCCGGTGCTCCCGGTTGGTACTGCATCCACGGCTCGCTTCCTCTGGAGGCCTTGCAGGCGGGGCAGGTCTATGTGGCAGACCCCTCCACCCGCCATTGCATCCGTCTCCTGGCTCCTCAGCCCGGTGAGAAAATACTGGATGCCTGTGCTGCGCCCGGCGGCAAGTCCGCTGCCATCTTGGCCGCCACTGGGGGCGATGTGCAGCTGCTGGCCACGGAACTGGAGCCCCACCGCCTCCCCCAGCTGAAAGAAAACCTGCTGCGTGTCGGCGGACAGCTCCCCGAGGTGGCTCAGCATGACTGGACTCGCCCATGTCCGCCGGAGTGGCGAGGCTCTTTTGATGCCGTCCTGCTGGATGTGCCCTGTTCCAACTCCGGCGTGTTACAGCGCCGGGTGGATGCCCGCTGGCGCATGCAGGAGGAGGAAATCGCCCGCTTGTCCGCCCTTCAGTTGCAGATATTGGAACGGGCGGCAGAGGCCGTGCGTTCCGGCGGTCGGCTGGTGTATTCCACCTGTTCCATAGACCGCCGGGAGGACCGGGCCGTGGTGGAATCCTTCCTGGCGACCCACCCGGAATTCTCCCTGAAAGAAGATTATCTGGCGCTTCCCCACCGCGAGCAGGCCGATGGCGCCTACGCCGCCCTGCTGGTGCATTCCTGATACTCCTTTTCTCTCCATGCCCGCCGATGGCGGGCATGCTTCACCCAAGTGCCCGTCAGGGCGCTTTTCTTCACCATCAGCAAAGCTGATTCTTCACCACGTCCTGCAGGACGTTCTTCACGGCGAGCGCCAAGCGAACTAAAAAATCACACACCGCCTTCTTTTGCCGTGTTGATGGATTTTATCAACATATAACGAATACGACTACAAGTTGTTCCGTTTGTGGTAATTGGTGTTCATAATCGTGATAAAATGACATCAAATCTAGATATATGATGTGCTAATTTCTTTGTCTAATTTAAGGGACTCGGATTAATCTCCAAATGGGCAATTGTCGGACTGAAAGCCCGAGAAATTTGGAGCCAACGGAAGTGGGTGAAAGATGGGAGGCCGGGGGCAGAGCGCGTCAGCGAACGCCCTGTCACGGCGTATCGCTACGCATAAAATGTATCCGAAGCCCGCAAGGCGGGTGACAGAACGGAGTCTCAAACCTGATGCAACTCTTCTGTCACTCATTCCATGGGCTCGGCAATTAAAGACTAATGTGTTATACGTATTGGTGGAGCGGCAAACGCGAGTTTATCGAGCAGCCGGTGAGCCTCAGACGAACGTAAAATTGCGCCCCGGTGGGGTATAAATAACTAGTATATCGTTCGGTGAATGATTTCACAAGTTTGCAAAGGAAAAAATTGGAAATTGTCGGGCATTTTGCACGCTGCAGGCGTGCGGAATTTCAGAGCCCGTGAGGGGGTAGCGTTTAGGCAGGCGGTTCCGTCTTCGCCAAGGCTTCACCGCGACAGGGGAGCAGCGTTAGCTGCGGCCTGCGTGGGCGCAGCAAGCGAGTGTTAGCGAGACGCGAAGCCCCGAACCCCTGTTTTTCGAAGGAAATAAAAAGGAAACCCCGTGAAACGGTGGTGACAGCAAACCATCGCACCAGGCATAGCTCGCTGACACCACAGGTTCCCTGGGTTCCTTTATAATTGGTTCGTGAACAGGGGCTGCGCGCTTCGCGCTCTGCCCCTTTCTAACAGCCTTCGCCCGTTCCACGGGCTTTAAATTTACTCGGGTTTCCAGCCCGACAAATCTCCCTTTATCTACCGATGTGTCTATTTCGGCTGTTCAGCTATTTATCGAACGCTATACTAATCGGGGGAAATAGGACGCAGGGATAGCCCGGATTCGGTACGCGCCGGGAGCTGGACCATGGAACGATTGTTGCTGGCTTCGCGGGAAGATGTGGAAATGGTAGGCATAATACATTGCCGAGATGTCAAAAGTATAAGTCGTTCAGACTTGAACGACAGGTAGCTATATGATAGACTCCTCCCGCTTTTCCGCCACCACTCGTCTGGTGGGTGGCTCGTTCACCACAGCGGAGAGTTAGCAGCCCTTTCCTCTGGGGTAACGTGTCCGCAAGGGTACGGAACAGCAGTTGAACTCGGCTGGCAGAATAGCAACCACAAATGCCTACATTAAAGTGGATTGAGCTTCTGGTTATCATAGTGCAGATTGTCCTGTTCATTATGAGCCTGTAAAGAAGTTCCGTGCAGCAGGAAGCGCAATCCTGTCTGCACGTCACTTCTCACTTAAAAAGAAGGCTTTTTGCTAAAAAATCTTGACATTGGAGTAGTTCAATGTCATTCTATGGTCATGAAATCCATGTAGGCGTGGATTGCTTTTCTGTAGAACCTCTCGGATTGCGCCCGGGAGGTTCTCTATTTCTACCCCCTTGTGAACTGGTTATTGTTCCGGCAATTAACAAATAATGTCAGAAGCGTATCTGACGGAAGTTCCTGTATGTATCGTATAAGTGGGTGAAGAACGTCCTGCCGGACGTAGTGAAGAATGCCCGCCGATGGCGGGCATGGAGAAGAGAAATCAATCCCGGCGCAGTTCGCGGAGCTTGTCCTCCAGGTCTGCTCCTAATTTTTCTATGGCTTGTTGCTGTTCCGGCTTCGGGATGTCCTGTTTTTCCGCTTGTCCCAGGTAGATAAGCAGAGCCTGCGTGTATTGATCATGCAGGCGTTCTGCCTGCTCCTTGATGCGTGGGTCGTTGGAGGCCATCTTCCCGGAGGAGTCGTAGATGATGGTGCCGTCACGCAAGCCGATGGTTTCCGGGGGGAGCCCCGAAGTGGGGGCGTTATTCGTGGTTGCTGCGGGCTGTTGCGGCAAGGGTATCTGGTTGTGTTCGTTGAGCGCCTGCAGCCCCAGCCCCCCGATGATACCACCTGCAAGCAGAGCCGCCGGGAGGAAAAAGACCGTTTTGTTGTAAGAGGGCTTGCGAAGCGCTTTCAGCCAGTCCTGCGCGGTGAGGAAACGGTCGGACACCTCGGGAGCGGCGGCTTTCTGCAAACTGCGCAGCAGGCGGCGCGGATAGCGTTTCTTGTGCTCCTTCGGCAGCAGATGCAGGAAACACTGCGCCAGTGCATATAAATCCGACCACGCTCCGACTCGGCCGCCGGGGCTGAACTGCTCCGGCGCGGCATAGCCGGGTGAACCGACGGGTGTCAGGGTGTGATTGGCCGTGCCCAGGTGGGCAGAGCCGAAGTCGATGATGGTCGGCCGACCGTCCTCTCGGATGATGATGTTCGAGGGTTTGATGTCGCGGTGGACAATGCTGTTGCCGTGCAGGTAGTGCAGCGTGTGCAACAACTGTTCGAGAATGGACTGCACGGCTTTGACATCTGCGGCGATTGTCACCATTCTGTCCCGCAGCGTGCTGCCCTCCACATACTCCATCACCAGGTACGCCGTGCCGGAACCTTCAAAGATATCGTAGACCTTCACCACATTCGGGTGATTCAGCCCGGCGAGGATGCGGGCCTCGCGGCAGAATGTTGCCAGCGAGCGGGGGTAGAGTATTTCATCCAGCGGTTCGACCGCGGCACTGCCCTCCGGGCGCATGCAGAGCCCCATGGGGAAATGCTCCTTGATGACCACTTCCCGCTCCAGCGCACGGTCGTATGCCAGATAGCTGATGCCGCCGCCGCCTTGTCCCAGTATGGAGCGCAGCTCACAGCTGCCCAGTACAGTCTTTTCCGGCAGAGCAGGGGAGTGGGTCATCTGTCAAGGAAAAGGATAATGAGGAGTACAAAGTCAAATGTACGATGGACAAGGAGCAGAATTCCGATCGCGTTGCTCGCATGCAGGAGCCTTGCAACCAACTCTCAGCCCTCCTGCGAGCCGGAGGCTCGCCGAACTTTTCCATTTTCCATCGTCCATCGTCCTTTGTTCTTTCAAATTAGCGGTTGGTGGGCAGAATCACCTTGCGGCTGCGCAGTTCCGCCGTGGCTGTACTGTCCTTGCTCTCTGCCACCAGAGAGGCAATCGCCTGCGCCACCAGCGTCTCCATCGTCATTCCCTGAGCCGCTGCGCGCTCTGCCAGCCGGGTGTACAGCTCCGGCGCCAGCTGCACCGTCAGAGAAAGCGTGGCATTCACACTCACCCCCGGCACCTCTACGGCTGCCGATCCGGCGGGGGCAGTCAAGGTCGGCATCTGCACCATCACTTTTTCCAGCAATTGCAGCTTGAGCGGCGGGATGTTTTTCTGACTCATCCAGTTGCGCACCGTTATTTCGGATACGCCGCATTGCTCCGCCACCCAGCGATAGTCCAGCTTGTGGCTCTTGAGCCACTTTTTCAACATCACCTTGAATTCCGACTGATCCGCCTCCTGCGTCATGTCTCTGAGTTTATCACACACGCTTTGATTGTCAAGACAACACTCCCGCCGCATCCGCAGCATCTATTGCAACAGATTTCCCACAGCCTGAGCCACCAGCGCCTCCGGACTTCCTCCCTCCAGCGCCGCTCTGCGCGCCAGCACCGCATAATCCTCCGGCGGCAGCTCTACGCGGATTGTGTGTGTCGCATTAAGCGATTCTTCCTGCGATTGGGTTTCTTTCGCCTCTCCGGACCGGCAGTTTTCAACGGAGATACTGCGCTTCGAAGCATAATCACCCGTACTCAATGGCTTGTTCATACTGGTCATGCCCCTGTTATACCACGAAAAAAAACACTTGTAAATTATCTTTTCGAGATTTTATTGTTGACAAAGTAGCGAAAAGAGATAAAATGGCAACGAAAAGAGAAATGCGTGATTAAATGATTTAATCAATAACATTTGCATTAAAATGAAAACAGAAAACAACATGAATATTGGTTTCATCGTGATGCGCAGCATCCAGATTCTGGTGTTATGCAGCGTGGTGAAGTTAATGGCTACGGTTATGTCATGGCCGATGCCCGGAGAAATGTCAGAACAGGAATGGACCTCGCTGCAGGGCGGTGGGTTTACTATCTGTTTATGTTGTGTTGCGGCCATTTATTTATATAACTTCGGTAACAAACGGGTGCGGTTGATTGGTCGCTTCGGTGCGGCGGCGGATCATGTGCGCGTGTGTCTTGTTTGCCTGGGGATGTTGGTCATGCTGTTGTATGTGCTTGCCATCGTTCTGTTGAGCCCGGCAGATGCAACTTTGCGGGGTGGCGTGGCTGCCTGTGCATCCGGTCTTGGTGTTCTGTATTGTGTTTACTGCTGCCGCTACGGATATTACCTGTCCAAGACGAATACGCTGTCGAATGATTTACGCAGTATTATGGCTCGTTATACCACGGAACTAGGGCTTTTTATCATTGCTGTTTGCGGGATTTCTGCTGCGGCGCAGGGTGCGGGCTGCGCTTTTTCGCGTATAACGGAGATTCTTTTTTAACCTATAACCTTTAGAAATTTATGACTCAGAATAGTAATGTGAGTGTAACACCGGGAGATGTGCTTCGGACATCTCTGCCTGCTTTGTGGGATGCCCTGCGCGTTTTTTTACAAATCCCTCAGGATTGGCTCAGGTTTGTGTGGATAATAGGAATCTTTCTTATTTTGGGTACGCTGAGGGTTTGTTTGAAACTGCTTACTGTCTCATTTGCGATTCTGTGGGCCTTAATTAAGGAAATTTTCCGTCTGGAAACACAAGATGAGGCCAAGACGAGATGGGAAAGGGGCGCTCCGGAAAGACGCCGGAAGTTTGTGGCAGGGTTGAAAAGCCTGTGGCACGGCGTTCTCCATGTTGTAGCCTTTATCGGTAAGTGCTTTCGTTTTTCGTGGAAGAGTTGCTTATTCCTGATTTATCTGCTGTCGTTCTGTAGCGATCGTCTGGAAGGTCTGGCCGGTGGTTTGGCTTCGATTGCTGATGATACGGATGCCGATGTAGATGAATATGCGGAAGATGATTCAGCTGTCTGCGAAGAAGGGGGATATGATGATTCCCCTTCGGAGGAAGATGAATATGTTGAATCCTTCGATGAGGAGCAGGAGGGAGAAGAAGCATACGATGAGGATAATATGGATTCTGACAGATAAATTTCAAGAAAATTGTGTGGAACATGACGTGGCTGCTCTCCATAAAAGGACATTCATTTGAATATTACCCTCTTTTTCTTACTTATTAAGTCATATATGATTAGGAAGGGCTGTTCGCCCCCAAAAAAGACTTCTCGCAATTCTGCGAAAAGAAGGCTTCGGCCTTAAAAACAAACAAAAAAAATAGAAATCAAGGAAAATGAACTATACAAAACCGATGATTATCGCACAGAACGCTCCACAGGGTAACTATGCTGCCGGTTGCCCTGTGAAATTAGACGGTGGACACAGCGCGTGTCGTGAATGCGATCGAGCCAGCTAAGTGATCGCAAAAGAAATCGATAAATACTCGGAGAGTGCAAGTTTTATGCTTGCACTCTCCATATGAGAGTCAACGTAAACAAAGATAACAGACTATGAAAGCAATGATGACAACAGAATATGTTTGCCAATTATTGGAAAACTCGTTTCGAAAAGGGCAAAATACAAATAATGAGGATGCCGTTTTCGGAATTTTGTCCTGGGTTCAAAATAGATTGGGTGATGAAGGTTTAATTCGCCTTTTTGAAAAGATGGCATCATATGGTGAATCGTTACCTTGGGTAGTGGATGTGTCGGGAAAAACTGACAGTGAAATAGAGCAAATTCGAATTCCAACTGGTAACCCGAAGGAGGCTCGATATTACAAAAAATTGAAGGGGGTTGGTACTAAAAGATATTTGTTGTCGAGTCAGTGGTATAGTTATGTTCGTTATCCAGAAAAAGAACAAACGCTGAGAACACTGCTAGACGAGGTTGTTGAGATTTTGCTCGAAGATATGAAGTTATACATGATGCCAAAGCACTAATATAGATTTAACAAATATTATATAAGTTATGTATTATCGGCTTAACAAAAATAGTTTTGTTCGTACTGTAGGAGCCAAAGGGTATATCTACTCTCAGTTAACAAAGCATGACTTGGTTTTCGATGAGATTGGGGCAATCTTCCTCGATTCATTGGGAAGACAGGCTTGTACGATTGATGAAATGATGGAAAAAATCCTGCCATCGTTTGTAAACCCACCAGTTGATGAAATCCGTAAGGATTTTCAGGAAATGTTGGAGATGCTCACGGAGTTCAAGTACCTAGCATCGGGACGTACCCCGACAGAGTGTGATGCAAATGAGATTTGTTTTTCATACAAGAGCACGAAAAATATCAAGACGGAGACGGAACATTTTGAGAAAGATTTGCCCTGGCAGAAATGCGAAGGCGATACCACGAGGCTGTTCAATGATGAGCATCGTAAACATCCGCGTATACATTCTTGTCAGATAGAAATCAATAATTTGTGCAATGAGAGGTGTATCCACTGCTACATTCCTCATCAGCTGAAGAATAAGCGATTGTCAAGAGAAGAGTTGTTTGAAGTGCTTGAGCAGTTACATGAAATGGGAACACTAGGATTGACGCTTTCCGGCGGGGAACCTTTTCTGCATCCGGATTTCATTGCTGTGTTGAAAAAGGCAAGAGAATTGGATTTTTCCATCAGTGTGTTATCAAATCTGACGAAATTGAATGATGATATACTGGACGCCTTGAAAGAATGCAATGTGTCCAAGGTGCAGACCTCGCTTTACAGCCTTGACCCGGCAGAACATGATTATATAACCCGGTTAAATGGCTCGCATGCAAAGACTATGGCAGCCATAGAGAAGCTGATAGCTGCAGATATACCCGTGCAGATTTCCTGCCCTACAATGAGGACGAATTATAAATCATACAAGGCTGTGATACAGTGGGCTCAGGAGCGGCGACTGAAACCCCAGACTGACTATATCATGATGGCTCGTACCGATTTCTCAACGGATAATCTGAATGAACGATTGTCCTTGGAGGAAACGGAAAAATTGATACGAGAAATCGTAGAAGTAGATACGAGTTATCGAAGCTCTCTTTTGCAATATAAACCGAGTATACCGGAAGAGATAAAAGACGAATTTGTGTGTGGTGCCGGTATTGATAATATCTGCCTGTCTGCTGATGGTAATTACTATCCTTGCTCAGGATGGCAGGGATATCCCGTTGGTACTATTAAGGAACCTTTGCGCGATATCTGGGAAAAGTCTCCCTCTTTGCTGATGGTACGGAATATTCGCCGTGGGGACTTCAAGGAATGTATGCAGTGTGATGAGCGTGATTTCTGTAATGCTTGTCTTGTGCGGAACTTTAACGAAAGTAACGGAGATATGTTCAAGGTGAGCAAGCATTTTTGTGAAGTAGCTAAGCTGAACCACCGCTTAGCCAAGGATTTTATGCAAAAAGAATCTACATGAACACTATTTGAAGTAAGGGGGAGCTGTTGAAGCAATATGATAACGGATTATCACGTTCATATAGGTCCTTTTGCCGGGGATTTGATGTTTGAGCCGGAGGATGTTGCGCGAGATATGATGTCTTTTGGAGTAGATAAATGGTTCTATATGTCAACAGCTTTCCCCTGCGTGCCAGCTAACTACATTGAATGGTTTAGGGGATGCGTGGTAAGGATGAATGCAGTCGCTCCGGGAAAGGGATTTCCTGTCCTGTGGATGACGGAGGAAATGCTGTTGAAGTCGGATTATTACATGGATAATCGCTACGTTGGTATCAAAATCCACGAACGGTATGCTGCACTTTCTCCTGTTGCGCTGGATTCTGCATTTGCTTTGGCTGAGGAATACGGAGTTCCCCTGTGGATTCATACGGGGGAATTTGAACAGTGTTGTGCGAGCCGATATGATGCATGGTGCAGTCGCTATACTGGAGTGCGGGTTGTGTTATCGCATGGTCGTCCGTTGGATCAGGCCGTACAAATGTTGAAACAACACGATCAAGTTATGCTGGATTCTGCATTTATGTCACTTGAACAGATGCTTTTTTTTGCAGAAAACGGATATGCTGCGAGAGTATTGTTCGGGAGTGATTATCCCATTCAACGTTATTTTTTTTCTGATTCAGATATCGGAGAATTGTACACGCAACACCTGAAATCGGCTCATAATTTGTGTCGGTGTACCAAGCTTGGCTTATGGGTGTGAGGTTTGATATTATGTTTTTTACATTTTAACAACAACTATCAAATATTGAAATAATGAAAACAAAAACAATCATCATTATGATACTCTCTGCCGGGCTGTTGTTCAGCTGCGGTGAGCGGGAGAAAGCGGCGGCCAAGGTTACTTACGACAAGGCTGTGGATGCGCTGGTGGAGCAGGTGGGCAAGGCTGATGTTGCCCTGGAGCTTTACAAGAAAGAACTGCGCCAGCGCCGCGAGAACTGGATTAAGATGAAACAGCTGAGCATCAGTTATGAGCGTCGCTCCAAGGAGGCCGCAGAGGCTGCCGCCAAATATCGCGCTGCCGGTAAGGAGAACCTGGCGGTGCTCAAGGATCAGGAATCGCAGAAGTTTGCTTCCCGTGTGGCCGTGTTCAAGGAACGCGAGGTGAAGGTGGAGGAGGCGTTCAAGACCTTCCAGCTGGAGATGGAAGAGAAGAAGGTGGCGCTTCAGATTCTGAAGGATGAGGTCGCTGCTCTTCGCTCCATGGGGAATCTGGGCGATGACCTTATGGGGAATGAGTCGGAAGAACGCCTGGAGCGTGCGCGGGCACTGGAGGAATCCATCAAGCAGGACTGCGATCGTGCGCAGGCGGCTATCGATGTGAACCTTTCTTCTTTCTGATATTGCTTGATTTTCCCCTCTCTCCGATGCCCGGGGTGTCTCGGTGCATCGGAGAGAGGGTGTATGCTTTCGGTGATGGAAACACTGGGTACAATTTTGAATTTCCTGGGAGTGGTGCTGGTTGTCGTCTCGGTAATCACTTTCCTTATCTCGATGGGAGGAGAGGTAGTTTCCATGCTGGTGAGCCCGCTGTTGATGATTGCCGGCGCCACGCTGATGGGGACGGCGGAGTTATGCCATGTGGATGATGAGAAAATGCGGGAGATTGCGGTTGAGGCACTCAAGGAGGAAAAAGAAAATGTCCTGATAAGAGAGCATCGGGATGAGCTGGAAACTTTTTATCTGTCCTTATCGGATATTAGTCGAAATCGGGATAAAATACGGAGCAGTATGGACAATCTCCGAAGCAAGAGCAAACAGATGTCAAATGAGCATGCCAGACAGATTTTCAATCGCAAAATAGAGCAGTTGGAGAAACAGCGCAAGAGGTTGGAGGTCACTCGGGCGAAGCTGGAACAGTATGCCTATGAGCAGTTGCTGGTGAACTACGCCAAGACTCTGGAAGATGATGGCCTGAGTTCCGGTGTGGACTTTTCAAAAGATGTGCAGCGGGAGCTGGAGACGGTGAAATCTGTCATGGATGAGGTGGAGAAAATCAGCCGACAGTAAACAGATATGATACAGGTTATCTCCGTTATATTAGGCTTCATCGGTCTGGCTGTTGCCGCGCATATCTACAACAGCCTTGAATCGAAAGCGAAAGAGAACAACCGCGAGGAGGCCGTGGCGCTCTATCTCAGGGAGATGAGGGAAGTGCCGCTGCCGGATAATGTTGACGGCTCTCTGCATGTGCCGTCCGACGTGTTGCGTTTTTCCGAGGAATATCTGCCGCTGCTGCACAGCAAGTGGGAACAGATTCTGGGTGAATATGCTGTTGTCAGTAAGAATGTGGCTCTCATGGATGCCAAGCGTAAACGCCTGGCAGAGCTCAACGAATTGAGTGAGAATAAGGTTGATTGTTCCCGGAGTGCGTTCTATGAGAAGTGGAAATCACAGCAGCAGAGTCGGCTGAAGTCGCTGGAAAAATGGCATCAGCAGATACTTTCGTCTGTTGAGACCTATTATGCGGAGGCTCAGGTGCGAAACATCGATTCCGATGAAGATGTGCAGCGTCAGGTGGCCGGGCTGATTCGTGGAGCAAATGCCGTGTTGGGAGAATTCGGGGAAAATGCGGAGTCTGTTACAGAACCCGCGGATGATGCCGTTTCTCCTGCTTCGGAAGTTGAGATGAAACCGTCTCCGGCAGATGGGGATACGCTGTCTCGAATCATCTCTCGTCTGGAAAAGGAGGGACAGTCTGCTCCCGGCGAGGAAAGATTGCGGAGCCATCTGCTTGCTCTGCTGCAGCAAATTCACAGCGGTGGTGATATAGACATGGCGTTGCCGGACACAAAGGGCAACAGGGCGCTGCACTATGCCTGTGCCATTGGTGATATGGAGCTTGCCGAATGGTTGCTTGATAATGGGGCTGACCCCACCGCAAAAACGGAGAAGGGCTATTCTCCGATGTGGTGTATCGGTACGAAAAATCGAAGCAAACTGGTCAATCTGCTGCAGGGATATATCAAGAAGAATGAGCAGAAATATCGCCCGGATAAAGCCGCAGAGCAAGCCACCCCGCAGCATGATGACTCACCTGAGCAAGCTGCCAACTCCAATGCAGAGGCAGATTATGCAGAAGGCTTAGAGTGGCAATTCGGCAGGAATGGACGGCAGAAAAATGACGAGAACGCCGTAGCTTGCTATCGCCGGGCGGCTGAGCAGGGACATGCTGCTGCTCAGAATAACCTGGGGCACATGTATCACCAGGGCTGGGGCATCAGCAGGGACTTGAAACAGGCCTCTCACTGGTACAGGCTCGCAGCAGAGCAGGGGAATGCTTTCGGGCAGAGCAATTATGGCACTTGTCTGGAATTCGGCTGGGGCGTAAGTGCCAACAAGGCAGAAGCCATCGAGTGGTATCGCAAAGCCGCCCGCCAGGGGCACGCCTCCGCGCAGAAGCACCTGCGGCGATTGGGGGTGGGGTGGTAGAAATAGTTGGTGTCGGGTTGTCACTTGTTTTTTTTGAAGAAAAAAGTATGCATGCTTGATAATGAACTCGGCGAATCTACAGCTGTTTTGTCATCGGCTGATGCATCAAAAGGTTAATAGTGAATTATGAATGGGGAAATTAGGTAAAAGATAACAAAAGCGCATTGACGTCGAGAAATGACAGATGTATAATGTAGCCGATATTTATAATAGGAAGAAGGATGTTTATGAATGCGATTTATAAGAATGAAGAATATACTGTAGCTCAATTGTTGGATAAAGCAGAGTCTGGTTTAATATCCATACCGAATATTCAGCGACCTTATGTCTGGGAACCCTCGCAGTTGGCTCGTTTTGTGGACTCTCTCCTGCATGGCTGGCCTTGTGGCTCGGTTTTGTTGTGGCAGACCAATTCTGAGGAACAGAATATTTTTGGAACCCGTAGGTTTGAACAACAATTCAGCACAAAAGATGCAGTATATAAAGAAAATCAAGCGGGTAAAAGTGACTACAAGTACTTGATATTGGATGGCCAGCAAAGAATTCAGAGCCTCATTCTGGCATTTTCTGCTAACTCCGGAGGATACTGTGCCAGTACATTTGAATGGAAGAGGGATATAGGTAGCACCGGTGGCAAGCGTACGGAGTTTGAAAGGAAATTTCTCTGCTACAATTTGTCGGGGTGGAATCCAGCCATCCAGCAAGATATGCCAAGTTTCCTGTATTTGGATTATGAGGAATTAGTGCTACAGGAAAGTCCTTGCCTTATGTGGCTGACGGAGAAAGAAATTGAGAATTCTTCCGGAAGGTTTGTTCCTCTTTGCCGTTTGCCGGAAAAGAGTCTTTGTTATCCTGATGCATTGGCTTGGCTCAGAGGGTTAGTTCGACAATTGCTCCAGGATATTCGTATAGCTGTACTTAAAGTCGACAGGCTTAATGACAGGGTTAAGGGATTGGATGATGATGAGTCAATCGTTCAGATTTTCACACGTTTAAACACGGCAGGTACTCCACTGACCAAGGAGCAGATACAGGCCGCGAAAGTCAAAAGCCTCTGGGCCGATTTTCCTGAGAGAATTAATGATTTGAAGGATACTCTTAGCAAAGAGCCCTACCAAATTCTTCTGGGTGACGATGACCTTGTAAACGGGTTCAACATTGTTCTCCGAGCGTGGTGTCAGACATGGAATATAGCTGAGGCTTATACCAAGGTAGCGCAAAGTAAAGCGTGGGACGAATTGTGGAAACGCTTCGCGAGATATACGAAGGAGGTTATTTCGGAACTTAATGATAAGAAACTGTTTTTCAAGATAGAATACAAGTCGTTATATGTTTTGTGGTTCCCGGTGGCACATATGTGCTGCCGTGATGAGTCTATTTCAGATGTGAATCTGTTGGTGCGTTGGCTTCTTATCACAAGTTGGGCAAAAATCTGGGCGAATCGCAGTGGCCAGTATGTAAAATCGTTTACGGATAAGTTGATACATAGGAACATTGACGAAAATACGGAAGAATGGCTTCAAAACTTTTTGCTGGGGGCGGAGAGAGATGAAGCTCTCGTAAAGTTGGCAAAAGATACGATTAACAATCTGTCTGCATCTCATCGTGGTTCGGTTCGCGATTATTACATGCCGCTCTGGGCGTGGACTCGCATGAAAGATGAACGCATTAAGTTCGTTTTGAGTTTTGGATATAACGCATACGCTGTGGATCATATTTTGCCCGTAGCTCGAATAAATGATGCTAATCTCAGAGCAAAATATAACAGTCTGGGTAATTGCTGGTTACTTTGTACTGCATCCAACGGAGCCAAAAGTGATGATTCTTTTGTATCATTCCTCAATAATTTCGGCGTTGCGGATAAAATAGAGGATATTGCAGAAAAATTGCTTACCACGACTGAACATTTGCGGGCAGAATCAACTGATGATATGAGCCTTAACGATATAGAAAATAGAGAGTATAACATAAAGACCGAGATCATGGACTACATCGATAATGATAAACCATTATTTTTCCCGAACGAGGAGAATATCCCGCAGCATAAGTATAAACCGGATACTTCCGGGGTTTACCGGGGTGATGATTATTTGAAAGTAATTAGTCACCTTGGTTTGAGAACTCAGGGAAGCTATATCTCCCATGTCCGGACTGCTATGCGCAATCTGAATATCTCCGAGCAGACATTTTGCGATGGATTAGCCGAAGCAAGGGAAAAATTAGAGGAATATGCGTCTTGTGCAAATGAGCAAGGGAACGCTTCTACCGGCTGGAGTAAGTATCTCGGCTTTTTACTCGGTAAAAAAGTAAGACGTAACAGTGCTTCTAGTGTCTTATTTAGCAAGTCCTACCCAATACACTCAACACGTAAGAATTTGTATTATAAAGAATAAACAAGATTACTTATTGTAAAGAATTAACTCAACAAGACACTAGGGAGGGGAAGCCTAAGACACGCATTGTTAGTACACCTAGGAGTAGGCATAATCAAGAGTTTTATATGGAAAATGAGTTTGTACAAAGTCTCGAGGATAAGAAGCCGAAAGCTATAAGAGACTATGTAAGCCATACTCGCTCCGCGATAAATGCCTATAACCTCAGCATGGAATCTATGGCAAATCTGGATATAAACGAATTGAATAAATATTTAATGAAGGCGTCCGAAAGAGGAAACTGTGCTACAGGCTGGCGTCATTATCTTCGCTTTTTGATAGCAGTGAGAGATTAAAGTCTGTTATCTGCTTCATTTGTAAAATTGCAATGATGCTAAGAAAATATACTTCGTGTGTTCAAAAACATAGAAAACCGATTTTATTTATTGGTTAATATATCTCTTGACGAGATGTATTAGTAGATAGAAAAAGCTATATTTCTTCTGACATCAAGGCTATATGAATGAATAAAATCAAGAAGCAAGTTTCCACCGTGCGGAAGACGGGTAGGAAACGCTCACGCGGGCGGAGGCCCCGGCGCGGAGCGGCGGCGGGGAAGAGTACCATCCATGAGTTTGCGACGTGCGACTCATGCGATGCTCTGCTGCGCTGTATTCATGCGGGGGCTGATGTGAATGCGGCGGATGCCTTCGGGCTTTCGCCGCTGATGCATGCGGTGCTTTCCGGCAAGGTGAACAATGTGCTGGCGCTGCTGGAGTATGGGGCTGCGGCGAATGAGGTGGCGGTGCTGACGGAGGATATCATCGTGCACCACGCTGCCAAGCGCTATACGATGGATTTCAGCAGGCTGTTCAGAGAGCATCGTTTCCCGCCGGAGTATGTGCGGATTCCGGTGACGCCGCTGCATCTGGCCTGCATGCGAGGGGATTTGGCGTTGATTGCGGTGTTGCTGGTCAATGGCGCGAACCCGCATGTGGTGGTGCGGGGTCCGCTGCCGGAGTTGTACGGGGCTCCTGCGGATTTTTATGCGCATTTCGTGGGTGGGCTGTTTCCTCGGGACTTCCTGGTGAACCGCGAGAGCACGGCGGATTTTCTGGCCGATTGTGCAGAGGCGCTGGATGAGAGTGTGTTCCGCGTGTATCTGCACAAGAACGGGGTGGTGAATGCGTCCAGCCGATCTACCTGTTTGGCGCAGGTTCGGCGGTGTGCGGAGTTGTTGAAGATGGACTTGCTGGGTAATCCGGAGTGCGATGCCCGGGGGCTGCACGATGAGCTCATGCGTATCTGCCCCGATTTTCCGAAACTGCAGAAAGGCGGCCTGAGCAGGAGTCTGAAGCGCTTCGTGGAATATAGTAAAAGTCCTATGCGTAAGAAATACAATGGTCTGGAAGCGATAAATTTTGTTTGAGAAAATGGTGTAGATGTATATACGCAGAGCGCGACCGGAAGAAGGGCTTTTCCGGCAGCTCAAAACTTCACAAATTACCATGACAAACGACCAGGAAAAATTGTTGCAGGCTACGCGGGATAACGACACTCAGACAGTATTGAACCTGCTGGCGCAGGGAACGGATCCGAACTGCCGGACGCGCATCTTCCCGCTGCATGCGGCAGCCATTGTCGGAAATCCCGTCATGCTGGAGGCTCTGCTGAAAGCCGGAGCGAATCCCAATGCCCGCAGTATGATGGGGCACACGGCCTTGCAGTACGCCATGACCCGCGGTCATTCCCTCAGGAAAGTACTGAAACTGGTCGGGCTGTTGCTCCAATACGGTGCGGTGGCAGATACCCACGGGAACTTCAGTCATCACAGCAGGATTGCCTATGCACTGAAGAGTCAGAAGCTGATGGATCTGCTCGGGTTCTCCATGGAGGAATGCGCGGAGCGCGACCGCCGGGAACGGGAGGCCCGAGCAGTGAAACGCGAGATGCTCCGCGCCCGACTCCGCGAGCGCAAGCGCAATGCCGCCGCTCATCAGATGGCTTCTGAGCAGGAGAGCTGATGCCCCTGTTCGGGAGACCCGGAGGAGTAATATGTTTCACTCGAATGATCAGACCGATAACACACAAAAGAGAAATGATATGACTAAGGCGCGAGCCAATAAAATATTGCTGAAAGCTGCTTATAGTGGTGATATGGAGACTCTCCGTTCGGCTCTTGCTGCCGGCGCAGAGGTGAATGCCGTTGATAATGATGGCTGGAGTAGCCTGATGCACGCAGCAATCCGGGGGGATGAGGTCTGCGTGAAGCTGCTGTTGGAGGCGGGAGCGGATGTAAATGTAAAAAGCGAATTTCAGCACACCTGCCTGATGTTTGCTTCCGGGGGCGGGCATGCCGAATGTGTGCGCCTGCTGCTCGCAGCCGGGGTGGATGTGAATACGGTTGCAGCAGACGGAATGAGCAGCTTGCTGCGGGCTTCAGAGGAAGGACATGCGGAATGCGTGAAACTGCTTATTGATGCCGGAGCTGATGTGCATCTGGAGGATTATTCCGGTTACAGTATTGTGATGCGTGCGGCGGAGAAAGGACACATGGAATGCCTGAGACTTCTGTTTGCCGCCGGCGCAAGTACCCGCGGACTGTCAAGCGTGCTTCGCTGTTAGTCGGTGCGGCGATTGTGAATGCTTGATAATAAACGGTCTATAATTCATAAAATGAGGTCGGTTCCTTGTTGTACTATAAGTGCAGTACCCCACACATTACAACATGAATACCATCACAGGAGAGAAAAGCAAAGAGACGCGAGATGCGCCGCGCCCGGCGCAAAGAATCTTTTTCAACCGCAGATAAACAACAGAACATGGAAACAAAACAAGCATACCAGGGATTCCGTATGTTAACGATAGTTGTGCCCCTCAATTCACCCCACTGCACACGGAATCGCCAACGCAACATGAAAATGCATTACCTGATGCGACGTCTTGCCTATGCCATAGGACTCGCCCGCAATTACTATCGCATGGAAGCGCAAAATGAAGAGCCCTTAAACCATGGGGCTCTGTGTTTGCGATTGATGCGTCAGTTCAAGCCGGCGGCTCTGCTTGACCAAACATGGCTGACCGCTTTTGTAGAGAAACTACAGGCGGAAGAACTCTGCTCCTGCTTATTGGTGTATGACGATGGTGGGGTAGGAAAAGCCACCCACCTCTGCACGATTCCTGTTGCCCCTCAAGCCTCCTTGCCGAAAGCTCCTGACATTAGCGCGAGTACGCTGGAAGACGGCATCTGTATGGATCCTGCTAACGTACCATACTTTGCCCGCCAGGGGCTCGTCCTGATGTCTCAAAAGCGGGTGGAGGATATCGAGCTCACCGACGAATACTACAGCGAATGGTTTGCATGACGCCTTCGTCGGGCATCCCTGCTGCTGTATTTGAAGCGGTTTATATGGACAATCGAGCCCATGCTGCCTTTATTTCCAACGATGACAACGCTCGAAAACTTGCCCGTACCATCGGGCAGGGGATTGAGCGGTGGCTGAGCATGGCAAAAGAGGCATCGCCCGGTGCGGCAAGCCCATCAGATAAGGATTGACTCTGTATCTGCGAGAGTCCCCGGATAGGGTAGGGGCTTTGGTTCTATTGCAAGCCCGACAGGTCGATTTTATAGTACACGGGGACGGTGTTGCTCTGTTGCAGGAACATGACCATGTAGATGGGGGCGTAAGTGATGCTGCCGTTGGTGTGCAGGTTGTCGTTGTTGAAAACGATGGCTTGCGGCAGGTGGTAGGCACCGCAGGTCAGGATGTTGCTCAGGGCGCTGTGGGAGGTATAGTCCTTGCCGCTTTTCACTTCGATGGGTAGCACGATGCCATTCAGCTCGATGATGAAATCGAGCTCGCCTCGTTTTTTGTTGTTGTAGTAATACGGCGTCAGTCCGTGAGCCACGAGTTCCTGAGCGACCGCATTTTCGTATACGGAGCCGTAGTTGATGTCGGGGCTTCCCTGGATGATTTTCAGTTGTATGCCGTCGGCATATTGCGCGGCCAGCAGTCCGACATCGCTTTGGAAGAGCTTGAAGAGATTGCGGGAGCTTGCCAGCAGAAGGGGGGATTTGGGTTCTTCTGCGTTGTAGACGGGGAGTGCCACGCCGGCGTGCTGAAGCCACAGGAAGCCGTTTTCGAAACGCGAGAAACGGGCCTTGTCATGGAGACTTTTGAGGATGAATCGCTTGTTCGGGGCATTGAGTTCCGGTGGAATGAGGTTGAAAATTTCCTCTATGGAAAATTTATTCTGTGGGTCATACTGTGAAATGTCGCGGCGATACAGTTGCAGGATATCCTGCTGTACGGAAAGGACGTGTTGCAGATTGTTTGTTTGCAGATAGCTGTTCACCGCAGCCGGCATGCCGCCGATGATAAGGTAGAGACGAAACAGATTCATCATTTTGTCGTGGATGAAGGGATCTGCAGCCGTACGGTTGTCCCAGCAATCTCTCAGGTTGCTGATGATAGTATCGCTGACGCCGATATTGGTGGCGAATTCTTCAAAATCCAGGGGATACATGTCTTTTATCCCCATGTAGCCCACCGGCTCGGAACGCAGGTCTTTCAATTCCACCCCCAGAAGGGAACCACTCAGTATGTAGCGATAGGAGCCCTCCTCCACCAGGAATTTGATGGCGGTGACAATTTCCGGGCACAGCTGCACCTCATCGAAAAAGATGAGGGTTTCCCCCGGAATGAGGGGCTTATTCGTAAGAGTGGAGAGTCGGAGCAGGATATCCCGGCTGTTGGCTGAGGTTCGGATGAGGGAGACGGCCTCCGGCGTTTCCACAAAATTGATTTCTACAAAACTCTTGTACTGCTTGCCATACTCGCGGATGGAGTACGTCTTGCCAATCTGTCTGGCGCCGGTGATAAGGAGTGCATTTCGCGATTGCTTGAAGTAATCCTGTATCTGCTTGTCTATCTTGCGATTGAGCATGGTATTGACGAAGAAATTACACTTTTCTGATGGAGATATTAGCATAGAAATGACACTTTTCCAAGTAAAAATAAGGGTAAATGTGACACTTTTCCAATGGAAATTAGGGGTAGATTTGACACTTTTTCGATAATGGAGCAAAGTGTCCGGCTCACAGCAGGATGAAGAATCGGCTGTAAAATGCAGAATGTCGACGTGTTATCCTGAGCTTGGAATCTGCTCGCTCAATAAGCACTTTCGGTTGGGAGACAGCATAAAGCGGCAGCTCGGTTAGGCGGGCGGCGGTGTGGGCGGGCGGCGGTTCTTTGAATGCGTATTCACCGGTGGCGTAGGGGCGCAGGGAGGCGTAGCCTTTGTTTCTGAAAGGTGTTATATTTCATTTTATGTTCACTGTTAGTGCCAATTTGCAAAAAAACAAGGTCAAATTCGCTGTGAATGTTGCAAAAAACCAAGGTTAATCTGTATTCCGGTACAGGAAGAGCTGCTGATAGGACGGATGCCCGGTATAACGTTCGATAAATATCCGGATTCCGAACATTCACTTCCTGAGACTTCAAAAAAATGTACAAATCGTTTCGAAGCTTCTTTCTGCAAATCTGAAACAGACCCAGGGTTGTTGTCAGATAGTAATTATCGGTTGAAAAGCCGGGGAGAGTCTGTTAGAATGTGAAGCGTGCCCACGGAGAAAGGTTTACACCCGGGGGCAGAATGACGTATGAACAAGGTGAAATCGCTGCTGGTGTTGTTGCTGTGCGGGCTGCTGTCGGCCTGCGGGATTCAGATTCAGATGGAAAACGCGGTGCCGGCGGCGGTGAATCTGGGGCGGGGCGCGCGCGTGGCGGTGCGAGATACGACGCATTCGCACTGCCCGTTGAATCGGGATGCCTCGCGGGCTTTGTGCCGGGCGTTCTACCATCAGCTTGCCCGGGATGGTTACTATGGGCCGCCAGTGTGGGGAAGTGTCGGCATGGGTGGGGCGGAGATTGAGCTGTATGGCACGCAGGTGCACCATTCCGGCGAGGGGGACAGCGCGGCGGCCCGCCTCTGCACGACGGTGGAGGTGAATGTCAACTACCGCAATCTGTACCGTCGACATGAGGATGTGTATCTCTCGCGGGATAGTCACGGTTGCTATGATTTTGATGCTGCAGCCGATACGATTGCACGCCGGACGCTCCGAAAACTGACGCCGCATGTGGAGACGTACTGTGAGTACGTGGAGGAGAATGAGCAGAATCCTGCGTTGGGGCAGGGGGCGCGTGCCTGTGCTGCCGGGGACTGGGAGCAGGGCCGCCTGTTGGTGCAACAGGCGCTTGCCGTCAATCCGAATGAGGCCGAGGCCTGCTATCTGCTGGGATTGATAGAGCGCCATGCGCAGAACTTTGCCGCATCGGATGAGATGTTCCGCAAGGCGGCTTCTCTGGGCACCAAGAGCAAGTATGCCGAGGGTATTCGCGGGAACGCTGACATTCAGCGCAATGCCGCTGTCTATCAGCAGCAGATAGCATCCTGATACCGCCCGCTGCTGTCATGAAAGATCGTCCTCTTTTCTGCCTGCGTGGGGGTATCCCGACCTCTCCGATGGGGGCATCGGGCAGCCTGTCCGCTTCCGCATCATTCGCCCCGGAGATGGCAAATTCCGCGAGGAATCGCGGAATTTGTGAAAAAAAAGCTCGCCAAGACTGAGCCGGACAGGTATAATGCACGCTAAAGAAAGTATCACCCCGCAGACCGTATGATTACGAAAACTCTCACCGTTCAGAATAAACTTGGTATTCACGCTCGTCCGGCCGCACAGTTTGTGCGTGTTGCCAGCCGTTTTCAGGCTGATGTGACGGTGGAGAAAGATGAGGAGTCAGTTGATGGTAAGAGTATTATGGGGCTCATGATGCTGGCTGTCGGCTGGGGCGCGGAGATTAAGGTGACCGCAGACGGCCCGGATGAGGCAGAGACGATTGCCGCCCTGGAGGAACTGGTCAACGGCAAGTTCGGGGAAGCGTAATTAGGTGGCTCAATCATGTTCTGAATCCGACACTCATGAGTGAGAATTTTGAGCGTCGCCTTTCGGGGCAGCCGGTATCTCCCGGCATTGCCATGGGGGTGCTGCGGGTAGAGGCCCGCGGTTGCGAAGCCCCGGTGACCCGCATGATTCTCCCCACGGAGATGGAGTCCGAGTGGCAGCGCTTCGACCAGGCGCTTTCCCGCACGGAAGCCGAGTTGCATTCTCTGAAAGCCCGCGTGGAAAAGCTCTCCGGCGCGGCAGAGGCTGCCATTTTTGACGCACATCTTCTCTTCCTGCGTGACCGCACCATCATGAACAAATTGCGGAAGGAGTTTCCCTCCCGCATGCAGAATATCGATGCGGTATATTATGCGGTGGTGCAGAACTTCATGGAGGTGATGCGCCGCGTGGATGACCCCTATCTCCGCTCGCGTGTAGTGGATATTGCGGATGTGCTGCAGCGAGTGCTCAAGAATATGAGCCCGGCAGAGGAACAACCCGGCGTGCGGACGCTTTGTGAACATTGCCCCTGTGTGCTGGCTGCCTATGACCTGACCCCCAGCGATACGGCTGATTTAGACCCCAACAAGGTGCTGGGGTTTGTGACGGAAACGGGCTCTGCGGTGTCGCATACCGCCATTCTGGCTCGCTCACTGGGGCTGCCGGCGGTGGTGGCCGTGCCGCGTCTGGTGATGGATTCCCGCGCCGGACAGCAGGTGATTCTGGATGGCTACAATGGGGAGCTCATTCTCAATCCCACTCCGGAAACCCGCGATTATTACCGGGCGCTGCAGCAGGAGAAGGATAAGGCCTACCAGGCGCTGGTGGACATGCGCGGCCTGCCGTCAGAGACGCTGGACGGGCGCCACATCCGCCTGGCGGCCAACGTGGAATTCGCGCATGAATACGAGGCCATTCAACGCTCCGGCGCGGAGGGAGTGGGACTGTTCCGTACGGAGTTCTTCCTGCTGGGCGGGGAGGGCATACCGGACGAAGAGACGCAGTACGGGCATTATCGTGCACTGGTGGAGAGCTGTGCCCCGCATGAGGTGATTTTCCGCACGCTGGACTCCGGCGGTGATAAGCTGCCGTTCGAGGTGTTGGAGGAAAAGGAGGATAATCCATTCCTGGGGTGGCGCGGCATACGCGTGTCGCTCAGCCGCCCGGAGATTTTCAAGGAGCAGCTGCGCGCCATACTGCGCGCATCGGCACACGGCAAGGTGGGGGTGATGTTCCCCATGGTGTCGGGGCTTACGGAGGTGCGGGAGGTTCACGAGCTGCTGGAGGAATGCCGCGCCGAGCTGCGTGCCCGTAATCTGCCGTTTGACGAGAATATGCGCGTGGGTATCATGATAGAGGTGCCCAGTGCTGCCATGATGTCGGATGTGCTGGCCCGCTACGTGGATTTCTTCTCCATCGGTACCAATGACCTGACGCAGTACACCATCGCCGTGGACCGGGTGAACTATCGCGTGGCGAGCATGTTCCGCTCCACTCATCCCGGGGTGATTCGCCTCATGCGCCAGACCATCAATGCCGGCATTCCCACGGCCATCTGCGGTGAGATGGGGGCGGATATCAAGCTGCTGCCCCTGTTGGTGGGGCTGGGCGCAACGGAGCTTTCCGTCGGTACGCACCTGCTGCCTCTGGTGCGTTTTGCCATCCGGAATCTCAACTATGAGGAGTGCCGGGCTATGGCCGAGGAAGCGCTTCGCGCGGAGGATAGTTACACGATACGCTCCCTCTCCCGCGCATTGGCGCTGAAGTCGTATCCCTCCCTTTTTGAGTGATTTTTCCGTTGTGACAGAAAAAAGGACGCAAAGTAACGGATTCTGATGATTTTTTCTTGAAATTCGCCCTGCGCTGTGATAGTAGCAGACAAGGTATTTCGCAGTGTATGCAAAACAGCGATTTTCCACAGACATTCTGCACCATCAACGATTATGGCAACGCCGAAAAAAACGACCACAGAAAAGAAAAGTTCCGCAGCGAAGAGCTCTAAAGCGGCAACCAGAACAAGTAAATCGGCAGAAGTCGCTCCTGCTTCCCGCAAAGCGGCTTCCGTGCGCGAACAGCTCACCGCAGAAGAGAAAGCCCGAGTGAAGAAGCTCAAGGAGACGCTCGCTCTGTTGAAGGCTGACCCTGAATGGCCGGCTTTCCTTGAGCAGCAGAAACTGGCTCTTCTGAAATTGAGGGATGATTTGGTGCCCAATATGCAGAATGTGACGCGTGACCACCTGCGCAGCGGCGCTTCCAACGTCTCCTCTTCCTCCGGCCAGCATATCGGCGATGCCGGGAGTGAGGCCGAGGTGCGTGATTTGACTATCCGGCTTCTGGATAAGGACCGTGAGCAGATTTTTGAGATTGATGCCGCGCTGGAGCGCATCCGCCGCGGTACATACGGTATTTGTGAAATCTCGCTGGAAATTATCCCGAAAAAGCGTCTGGAGGTGCGTCCTTTCTGCCGTCTGACGGTGAAATGCCAGGAGGAATACGAGAAAAAATATGGCTCCTATGCCAACTATCGCGCCAAAAAACAGGACCGTGTCGGCTATGCTGACCTACAAAATGACATGGAAAATGCGATTTCGCTTGACGATAACGAAGAATAGTGTATTATAGACGCCCGCAAGTCAACAATTCGCAATTATGCCTAGAGATATCATCATCCTGGAATGCACGGAAGCCAAGGCTGAGGGCAAGACACCCTCCCGCTACGTGACCACCCGTAATAAGAAGAGTCAGCGTACCCCCGGTCGTCTGGAGAAGGTTAAGTTTAACCCCTACCTGAAGCGCCGCACGCTGCATCGCGAAATGCGCTAAATCCCCCACCAAGCATTTATACAAGCTATGATGACTGAATTCAAGAGCGTTGAGCGCCGTATCCGTTTCCGCACCTGCAACAAGACGATGCCCCGTCGTCGTATCGATATCCCCGCCGGTGCCGTGGATATGTGCAACCCCGAATTCCTTTCCAAGTTCACGTCTGAGACGGGCAAGATTCTTCCCCGCCGTGTGACGGGTGTGTCTGCCAAGATGCACCGCAAGATCACTCGCGAGATTCGCCGCGCTCGTGCCGTGAATCTGCTCCCCTGAGCCGATAACTCTTCAGCGGAGTTCTCGACGGCTGATTGTCCGTTGATTGAGGGGGCTTGTGCGCTTCGGCCTGCAAGCTCCTTTCGGCTTTTTTCTGATTTATAGGGTTTTATTTATCTAACTTACTGACGATGAAAGAGTTAAAAGATATGCAAAATGAGCGCGACACGCGCGAAATTTCCATTGACCGCGTGGGAGTGCGCGATGTGCGTTTTCCCATCGTCGTGAGTGATAAAGAAAGCCGTACCCAGTCTACGGTAGCACGTGTGGCGCTCATGGTGGATTTGCCCAAAGAGTACAAGGGGACTCACATGAGCCGATTTGTGGAGGCTCTGCATGAGCACAAGCGCTATTTGGATGTACACACCGCGGTGCGTCTGCCCGACCGGCTTCTGCGCAAGCTGGATGCCCAGCGCGCGCGCGTTGAGATAGAATTCCCCTTTTTCCGACTGAAAAAGGCCCCTGTTTCCGGGATGGAGGGAATGATGGACTACGATGTCCGCTTTGAGATTGATGCAGAGCGCGGCAAGCGCGGCACGTTCACGCTGACGCTGAAGGTGCCGGTGACAACTCTTTGTCCGTGTTCCAAGGCCATGAGCGACAAGAGCGCCCATAACCAGCGTGGGATAGTCACCTATTCTGTACGCTTTTCCGGCGCGGCTGTCTGGATTGAAGACCTCATTGACCTGATTGAGAGCTGCGCCAGCTGCCAGCTGTACAGCCTGTTGAAGCGCCCGGATGAGAAGTATGTGACGGATATGGCCTATGACCATCCCGTATTTGTGGAGGATTTAGTGCGTAACGTGGCCGTGGCCACGGAGCGCTACAATGCTTTCAGCTGGTATCGGGTGGAGGCAGAAAACTTTGAGTCCATCCACAACCACAACGCTTACGCCATGGTGGAGAAGGAGCTCTGCTGAGAGCCGGGAATCGCGACTCTATCCGCATGAAAGCTCCCATTCGTCACCTGGTAGAAGCTCTGGATGGGTATCTGCATTTTCTGCCGGATGCCCGGGTGCGGCAGGGCAGAGAACACCGCTGGCTGCACGATGAGGCGGTGAGATGCCGCCTGCTGCACTATGGTGCGTGGGTTAATTTCTGGGGTATCAGCTGCGGGATGGTGGCTATGCTGGTGCCTGTTTTGCTTTTCCTGCAAGTCTTGGTTGAGCCCCGGTCGCTTGCGGTGGAGGGGGTATCCGTGCTGCGCTTCCTGTTGTGTTTTCCGGCGGTGATGCTGGCGGTGAAGTTTGCCGGAGATATGTTCATCTGTCCGGCGGCGAATCTGGTGCAACGTCTGGCGCCCGGTGCCGGCTGCACCCATCGTCCGCAGCGGTGGATTTTCGCAGAGCTGAGAAGCGCGTATGCCTGGTACTGCGGCGTGCCGCGCTATTGGGTGCGGCGGATGAACTGCATCCTGTTTCTGATGGCGGCGCTGGGGGTATGTGCAGCCTGTTATCTGGGATGAATCAGCCGTTGCGCTGAATGTGCAGGATGCTGTCGGCCATATTCCGAACCGTCTCTTCCAGAATGTTGGAAAGGTGGCTGCCGGGTGTGAAATCCGCCGGGGCGAAGAAATCAACGCGATTCTGTGTGGCCTTGAGCGAATAGCATTTGCAGAAACTGGCGCGCGAGGTGTCATCCGGGTCGTATACCGCGATGCTGGTGCCGCCTTGTTGCCGCATGATGGTGAAGCAGGGCACATCCGTGGGCCCGTCGCCGATGTAAATCATGTGTTCAAAGGGAATGGGGCGTAAATCACTATCCATGTGATCGTTCACGTCCTCCGTGTACTTGAGCATCCCCTTGTTGATACGGAACAGATACTGCGTTTTGGTGGTGTGGGAAATAACGCGTTTCGGGAAGTCAATACAGCCATTGCGCTCACTGAACTCGCAGGCGAAAACTTCTCGCATATAGGGGCGTATGACGGAGCCGTCAATGATGCTTTTGATACCGCTGGAGATGATGTAGAACTCAACCTTTACCCCGGCATAGCGGTGTTCGCGGGTGAGAGCACGATTCTGGAAGTCGGCAAAGAATTCCGGAATGCCGCGATAAAAAGTCAGTTTTTTTCCTAGTTCCCGCAGTTGGTCATTGCTCACACCATCGATGCTCAGCTCGTCCAGCAGTTGCTTCATATAGCTGAGCTCACCATCCCAGTCCTCATCCCGGCTGCGCTCATTGCAGCGTTGCCAGAATAAATCCGAGTTAATGCCGAATTCGGGGAAAATGGTGTCCTCCTGCATGTTGTGCGGGGAGAGAGTTTTGTCAAAATCGAAAACAATGGCAATGGTGTTCTGCGGAACGGGCATAGAGGTGTTATATCGCTTTTACGGCTCTTCTGCAAGCATAAAGCGCACATTTGCGGTAGAATTGGAGTTGACAAAAGGCGGCTCATGGTATTGAATAGTGTTATGAGATTCCGTGTGCTGTTACCTGTTTTGTGTGGCGTTGCTCTTCTCCCATCCTGCACCCAGACGGTGCGTATTACTGAGGTGGCAGATTTACCGGTCAAGGATACGGCCTTGTACAGCATGAACGACTGGGAAGTAAGCCCCCTTCGGGCGAATTATCAGTATGTGTTCCATGGGGCTCATTCCAACAAGGCTCGCAGGGCACGTTTGGGCGATTACTATTTCCTGAGCTGGTATGACGCTGAACCGGAGAAACCGGTGAAAATTGTGATGCAGTATACCCAGGCCGGTTCTGCCTCAGAGCTGCGAAGCTGCACGGTGGAGTATACTCAGCCGCGGCGTTCTTCCGGCTATCGCAAGGTCAATTTCCAGTTTGTCAAGGATAAGCCGGCTGGTTCGGCTTGGGAGCAGGCTCAGGATACGGCAGTCCCTCTTGGCGAGACCCCGGTGAATGTTCGCTACAAGGTGCCGGAGCCGTTGATGCACGGTACCGTGCGAGTGCCGGTCAATGCTCATGCCGCGGATGGCGATGTGCTCAGCTGGCGAATGGATGTGTATTGCGGTGATGAAACAACACCCCGCGATACGCGCAAGTCATTCCTCTGGAATTAAGTGTCATCTTCAGAAAGAGAGAAGCCCCCGCAGTTACAGCTGCGGGGGCTTCTCCGTAGTTCGGGGGAAGGTGATGATTAGTACACGTCCTTCTGGTAACGCTTGGCGGACTTCATATCGGCCAGGTAAGCGAGGGCTTCTTCCTCGCTGCGGTTGCCGTATTTGCCGATGATGGACAGCAGCGCCTTTTCCACATCCTTGGCCATGCGATTGGCATCGCCGCACATATAGAAGGCAGCACCCTTTTCCAGCCACTGCCAGATTTCCTCGCCGGCTTCCTCCATGAGATTCTGCACATAAATCTTGTAGGCCTGGTCGCGGCTCCAGGCAACGGAGAGCTTCAGCTTGCCGCTTTCCACCAGCGGGGCGATTTCATCCTCGTAGCAACCGTCCGTGGCCTTGTAGGGATTGCCGAAGAAGAGCCACATCGGCCCGGCGGCATTGTCTGCCACTCTCTGCTGCCAGAAAGCACGGAACGGGGCGATGCCGGTGCCGGGACCGACCATGATGATGGGGGTGTTTCCATCTTCCGGCAGGCGGAAATTCTTGTTGCTGTGCACAAAGACCTTTACCTTATCGCCGGCTTTCAGACGGTCGGCCATGAAGGTGGAGCACACGCCCTTGCGATCGCGACCGTTGCACGTGTAGCGCACGGCGCCCACACACAGGGAAACCTGGCCGGGCACGGCATCCGGGCTGCTGGCGATGGAGTACAGACGGGCGTTCATTTTGCCGAGGATGCCGACAAAGGCGACGGCATCAGCGAATGTGGCTTTCATGTCTGCATCAGTTGCCACGTCCAGCAGGTCGCGGCCCCAGATATAATCCTTGAGGGCATCCTTGTCTGCCAGGATGGCGGCCAGCTTCTCGCTGTTGGCCACGGCATTCCATTTGGTCAGGTTGCCCTTCTTCAGGTTTGTGATGTCATAGGTCGTGATGAGAGCCTCGCGCAAGGAGGCGGTGCTGCCGTCGGGCAGGGGAACTTCCGCTGAGGCGTCCAGCTCCAATGCCGCGATGAGAGCGTCCACCAGCTCCGGGTCGTTGTTGGGAATGACGCCCAGTGCATCACCGGTGGTGTAGGTGAGGCCGGAGCCCTCCAGGCAGTAGTCCACGTGGATGGTCTCCTTGGCGCTGCCGGGTTTGGTAACGGGGCGGACGTCCACCACGGTGGACGGGAACGGATTTTTGATGCTGTATACTTCCATGGGATTTTGGTTTGAGTTTCTGTGAGGTTAAAAACACCGCAGCGGTGCGGTTGCCCGTGCTGCGGTGTGAATGGAAAGGGATTACATAGGTGCTCTCTTACAGACGAATGGCGGCAGAACTCCAGGTGAGCCCCGCACCGAAGGTGACCATCAGCACGATGTCGCCTTTCTTTGCCTTGCCGCTGCGAATGGCTTCATCCAGCGCAATGGCACAGGCCGCGCCGGAGGTGTTGCCGTACTTCTGCAGATTGATGAACACGCGATCTACCGGGATGCCCAGTCGCTCGGCCACGGCGTTGATGATGCGCAGGTTGGCCTGGTGCGGAATCACCAGACTCACATCTTCCGGCTTGATGCCCGTGCGGTGAATCAGGGACAGCGCAGAGTCCTTCATGTGCGCCACGGCATGGCGGAACACCTCGTTGCCGCGCATGGCCAGCGTGTAGAGCTTCTCGTGGATGTTGTCCTCTGTGGTAGGAATGGCAGAACCACCACCCGGTACCATCAGAAGGTCGGTCAGCGTACCATCGGCACCGATGTCGGAGGCCAGAATGGCACTATCGCCCTCAATGCCCGTACCTGTACGAAGCACGGCCGCGCCGGCGCCGTCACCGAAGAGCACGCAGGTGGCTCGGTCTTCCCAGTTCACGATGTGGCTGAGCTTCTCGCTGGAAATGATGAGCGCTGTCCTGGCCTGGCCGCAACCGATGTATTGCACGGCTGTTTTCAGTGCAAAGAGGAAGCTGGAGCAGGCGGCGGAAATGTCAAATGCTGCGGCGTTTTTGGCTCCGATGTTGGCCTGCACATAGCAGGCGGTGGAGGGGGTAAAGGTGTCCGGCGTCACCGTGCCGACGATGATGAGGTCAATCTCTTCCGGGCTCACGCCGGCCGCCTCCATGGCACGCTGCGCGGCTTTGGTGGCCATGTCGCTCGTCTTTTCATCCGGGGCGGCAATGCGGCGTTCTTCAATACCTGTTCGAGCCACAATCCACTCATTGGAAGTGTCCACCATCTTCTCCAGATCGGAGTTGGTCAGACGGCGCTCCGGTACATACGACCCCGTGCCGATAAGGGCCACCGGCAGGCGTTTGAAAGGTTTGGTCAAGTCGTTCATAATTTAATGAATGCTCACAGGTTCAGCCCTGTTTCAAGAGTATACTATCACTTTTTTTTCTCATTGGCGAGAAAAAATTGTGCAAGTCCTGAGAATGAGACGCTTATTTCATGCAGTTTTTCATTCTGATGGCAGAGGAAAAGCCCGGACCGGCAGGTCATGTGCTCATCAATCCTGTGAGGATAGCTCCCGGATTTAGGTCATGGGAATAAAAAATCCCCGGGTGATGAATCCCGGGGATAATGAGAATGCGTAGAGGTTGTTCAACCCTCATTTTTTAGCGGCCTTTTTAGCCTCAAGGTCTTTTTTGATGGTTTCTTTCCACGTGCCGAACGCGCCGTGGCCTTTGTCCAGCACCTTGCCGTTGTTGTCACAGATGACGACGAAAGGAATGCCTTTTTGCATGTCGTTCCTGTCGAATCCGACGAACTTCGCAACGTCCGGGGCTGAAATATGGATGCCGGGGAATCCGGCATCATATTTGGCGAGGTAAGCGGGAACGCCGTCCATTTTCTGTTCGCAGGCGGTGAGAATCACCTCCACCAGCTTACCTTCTTTCATGTCCGTCTTGTAGGCTTCCACAATCCGGGGCATCAATCGCCGGCAGGGGCCGCACCAGCTGGCGGAAATCAGGTAGATGTAATATTTTGCCCGCAGGTTAGGCTTTTTTTCAGTAGCCCAGTTGACCCCCTCGAAAGCCTTCTGCATTTCCGTCATCTCCGGTGCCTTTTTGGCGGGAGTGAGCCGGGTGGCGGGTGCGGAATCCTGGGCGACACCCACTCCGGTTAACAGGAGGGCGGCTGCGCTCAACACGGTAAAAATGCGTTTAGTCATCGTCATGCTGACAGGTTAGCAAGTTCTCCCCTGTGTGTCAATTCGTTTTTACCATGGTGCAGAACGGACTCAAATTCTGTGCAGCATCTGTAAAAAATCGCGATTCGGGTGCGAAAAGAGGTTTGCTATGTGGTGAAAAATCAGATATAATACCCGCGCAGGGTGTATGATAACGCCTTGCTGCATCGTATACCATTCCTCAGATATCACGCAATGGAAACACCGACCATCACCGACTCAGTGGAGGCTCTCGAGGCCCTGTACGGCAGCGATACCTTCGGCGTCAAGGCCATGGAGAAGTATCTCTCCAAGAGCGCATTCAAGAAGATGATGCTTACCGTCCGCAAGGGTGGCAAGCTCGATACCAGCATTGCAGATGAGGTGGCACAGGCGATGAAGCAATGGGCTCTTTCCAAGGGTGCCACGCATTACACTCACTGGTTTCACCCGCTCACGGATGCCACGGCAGAAAAGCATGATTCCTTTGTCGAACCTGATGGCAAGGGCGGCATGATTTGTGAGTTCACCGGCAAGAATCTCATTCAGGCAGAGCCGGATGCGTCCTCGTTCCCCTCCGGCGGCATTCGCGCCACATTTGAGGCACGCGGCTATACCGCATGGGATCCCACCAGCCCGGCATTCATCAAGCGCACAGCCAACACAGCGACGCTGTGCATCCCCACGGCATTCTGTTCCTACACCGGCGAGGCTCTGGATAAAAAGACGCCGCTGCTGCGCTCCATGGCTGCCGTCAGCCGCCAGGCAACGCGTCTGCTGAATTGTTTTGGTGTGAATCCCAGCTATGTGGACGTGAATCTGGGGGCAGAGCAGGAGTATTTCCTGGTCGACCGCGATTTGTACCAGCAACGCATGGACCTCATTGAGACCGGTCGCACCCTGTTCGGCTGCCTGCCGCCCAAGCATCAGCAGATGGAGGATCACTACTTCGGCTCTATCAAGGAACGCGTGCTGGAGTTCATGAACTCTGTTGACCATGCGCTCTGGGTGCTGGGTGTTCCTGCCAAAACCCGCCATAACGAGGTGGCGCCCGGCCAGTTTGAGCTGGCTCCGCTCTTTGAGCCCAACAACGTGGCGGTGGATCATAATGTCATGATTATGGATATTCTGCAGCGCCAGGCTCTCAAGTATAATCTGGTCTGTCTGCTGCACGAGAAGCCCTACGCCTGCGTGAATGGCTCCGGCAAGCACAACAACTGGTCGCTTTCCACGCCGGAGCTCGGCTCCCTCTTCAGCCCCGGCAAGACCCCGCACAGCAACATCCTTTTCCTCACCTTCCTGGTCTGTGTCATCCAGGCAGTGGATCGTCATGCCGCTTTGCTGCGCGCTTCTACCGCCAAGGCCGGTAACGACCACCGCCTTGGCGCACAGGAAGCTCCGCCCGCCATTATTTCCATTTTCCTGGGGGATGACCTCACCAACATCATCGACCAGATTAAGCACGGCGGAGCCAAGAGCTCCTGCAGCAAGACCATGATGGAACTGGGCGTGGATATCCTGCCGGAGCTGCCGAAGGATACTACTGACCGTAATCGTACCTCTCCCTTTGCGTTCACCGGCAACAAGTTCGAGTTCCGAGCCGTCGGCTCATCTCAGACCTGTGCCTGGCCCATGGCGGTGCTCAACACCATGATGGCTGAAACACTCGATGAGGTGGCCACTTATCTGGAGCCCTACGCCGGTAAGCCGGAGTTCAACTCCGTGGTTTCCGCGCTGCTCAAGGATATCGTCACCCGCCATGACCGCGTTATCTTCAATGGCAACGGTTATTCCGAGGAATGGGTGGAGGAAGCCGCCCGCCGCGGCCTGCCCAACATCAAGAGCACCCCGGAAGCGCTGGAGGTGCTTTCCTCCCCAGCTGCGCTGGAGCTCATGGAGAAGTACGGCGTGCTTTCCCGCGCAGAGTTGCTGGCCCGCAAGGAAATCCAGGTGGAGAACTATGAGAAGATTATCGACATCGAGGCCAAGACCTGCCTCAACATGCTCCAGACCATCTACCTGCCGGCGATTGCTGCCCAGATGACCCAGATTTGCGGCACCGTTGCCGCCATCAATGCTGCCGGACTTACTGCCGGACTGAAGGCTGCCGTTGATAAAGCTGAGTCCGTGGGCGTGCTGTATGATGAATTGCCGGACAAGGTGAAAGCCCTGGAAGCTGCCATTGCCGCCGGTAAGCCGGCTGATATGTGCGCGGCTATGGAGGCTGCCCGTGTGACGGTGGATGCTCTGGAAGCCATAGTGGATGCCGACCTCTGGCCTGTTCCAACCTATGCGCAGATGCTTAACATCCACAGTAAGTGATTAAGCTTCTTCCGATGACAGATTGGCCTGCCTGCCATATGTACAGGGGGGGGATTGTATCGAGCCGGTGAAGGTTAGGATTTTTTTTGCAATTTTTTCAAAAAAAAGATGCAATAAAGCTTGCCATGAGCTTCAGGATGTGGTAAATTGCTCCTGCGCCATTGGCGAAAGCAATGTCTGGATCGTCTAGAGGCCTAGGACTCGCGCCTTTCACGCGCGCAACACGGGTTCGAATCCCGTTCCAGATGCTGTAGAAGACCTGTTCCATTACGGAACAGGTCTTTTTTTAACGGGTACAGGTGAATATGCTGCAATCACAACAACAATTCCGGTGGCTGGATATGGGAGAGCTGAAGAAGCTTCTGCTGCTCATGGTGCCGCTCTACATTGCCAACCTGATGCACATGGGCATGGGGGTGGTGGATACGATTGTGGCGGGGCAGGCCGGTACGGGTGAATTGGCTGCCGTAGCGCTCGGTGTATCGGTGGCGGCTCCCATAACGATTGCGGTCAGCATGGTTCTGTCCATTGTCGGGCCGATTGTTTCACGCTATCGCGGAGCAGGATATGAGTCGAAGGTGGGGTTGCTGCTGAATAATGCGCGTTTTGCGGCTGTCGTATTGCTGCTGATTATGCTGGCGGCGCTGTATCTGGCCTCCTTTTCATTCACGTATGTGACGGACGATGTGCAGTTGGCTGAGAAGGCGCGCATGTATGTGTACTATATCATGCTGGGCACACCGGCGGTTTTGCTGATGCGTATCGTCCAGGGAAATTTCGAAGGCTATGGGCAGACGCGTCCGGCTATGGTGATTTCCTTGTTGGGTGTTCTGTTGAATATCCCTCTGGATTTTGCTTTCGTGTTTGGTTGGGGCGTCATTCCGGCGCTGGGTGGCCCGGGCTGCGGGTTGGCGACTTCGCTGATTCAGTGGATGATGTGTCTGGGGATGTATTTGCTGATGTATGCGTCACGGCACCGGGGGCGTACGCGGCAGATGTGGGCTCTGCGCGGGATGGAAGGGGGGCTGGTGCGGTCCATTTTCCGCCTGGGCATACCGCTGGGGGTGGCTTCCCTGTGCGAGATGACGTTCTTCAGCGCGGTGGTGTTGCTGATTGCACCGCTGGGGGAGCTGATGGTCAGTGCGCAGCAGGTGGCCATCAATGTTTCCGGCGTTATTTTTATGCTGCCGCTCAGCCTGGGAATTGCCGGCTCCATCCGCGCCTCCTATCACCTGGGGGCTCAGAATTCCCGGGCTTTTGATGCTATGGTGCGCACGCTGCTGGTACTTGCATTTGCCCTGGTGAGTCTCTTTATGCTGCTGACTCTGCTGTTCCGGCAGGAAATAGTGTCTCTCTACACAGATTCAGCGCCGGTAATCGCCACGGCAACGGTGCTGTTGTTCTATTGTGCCGTGTACCAGATACCGGATGCCCTGCAGGTGATTATGAGCGGTTTGTTGAGGGGATGCCACGATACAACCATCATTACCTGGGTGAGCCTTGCGAGCTATTGGCTGGTGGGTTTCCCGCTTTCCTGTATGCTGATTCGTACGGACTGGATTGTACCGGCCATGGGACCCGTCGGTGCCTGGATTAGTTTTATTGTGGCGTTATCGATAGCTGCTGTGTTTTTTACGGTTCGTTTCCTGCGGACGCGCCGCCGGGTTTTTGCCTCAGAGTATTGAATCGGGCTTGATTTGTCGCGAAAATGGTGTATAATGTCCGGCAGATGATTCCCCATAGCAGCAGCAACAAGGTAACGAAGATGCAGGAGTTTTTCTGCAACTCGTATTTTTATTATCTGTTGTACTGACTATCGGGAAGCCTCATTCGCGCCGCATCGGCGCAGCATTTCGTTCTACCGGGCTTCCGCAAGCCCGGTTTTTTATTATACACCAAACCATATTCACATCACCATGTTTACATATACCTGTCGATATTACGGATTCTGCTCTGCATCAATCGTTGCCATTCATACTCTATCGCAAATGCCGAACCGAATCCTACAACCATGACCATTCATTCTCACGATATTCTTTCATCTCCGCACCATCCGTTTATTTCCGTTCACGGGATTACCTGTCAGAGGCAGGCTGATTGCGCCGTTGCGTTTGGTGCCCGCTGTCTTGTATTTGACTTTCAGCCTGCCGGACTTCACCGCATTTCGGTGGAACAGGCCGCGCATATTGCGTCTGCCAATGTGGCACGTCTGGGAAGTTTTGCAACCGATGATTTGGCGGCAATCCGGGAAACAATGTTGACTGCCCGGCTTGATTTTGCCATACTGCATGGTCCATGTGCGCCTGCCGATGCAGCGCGTGTACTGGGTGCGGGACGTATCCTCAGAGCGTTTTCCGGGGCTGCTGTAACGCAGGAAGCGCTGGATTCCTGGTCAGCCTGCTGCGCGGGTTTTCGGATTTTTGCCGAAGATGCGGCACAGGTCCGGGGCATGGACGGATTGCGGATACCCCTGCCATGGATACTCAGTCCCGGCATCAGGGGAGGCTCTTTCGGTAGCTGCCGTCCGGATGGCATGGAGCTTGCAGCGCAGGAGAGCCGTCTGTTGCTGCGGGAGGTGCTGGCGGTGCAGTCAGTTTAAGCCCGCCGCGGCGAGGATTTCACGAATCTGCTGCCTGGGTTTTTCCGGCCAGTGCTTGTTGGCGATGGGGCTGGCGGGGCTGGGGTGGAGGATGGTGCCGAGGGTGAAGGCCATGCCGGGCAGGGCGGCGGCGGCAATCTCCAGCTGTTTGAGGGCATAGCCGCCCACGCCGATGAGACAGCGTGGCTGCAGTATCTCAATGATGCGGCAGAGATGCCGTTGGCAGGCTGCATCTATCTGCGCCACCTGCTCCTTCGGCAGCTGGGTAGGGGGTATGTTGGCGCCGCTCTCGCTCATCCAGATGAGCGGGCAGTAATTGGCCACGTAGGCCTTGCTGAAAAAGGCTTCTGCCGTGCCGTACATTTCCTCGAATAAGCCCCAGAGACGCCGTCCGCTCACTTCTGAGCGCGGGCAGTTGAAGCCCTGGACCGGGCGCTTGGGATGGGTGGCCGGCGGTTGGCCGATGGAAGCGGTGATGCCCATCCAAAGCGTGACGGCGGCGATTTCACCAAAGGGAACGCCGGTCTGAGCCATGCCGAAAGGCCCGGGATTCATACCCAGATAAAGGACATCTTTCCGTCCTTCTCCGAAACGGCGTATGTAGGTCTCGTGACCCTCCCGGGCATATTCCAGCGGGTTATAGGTATAGGCCACGGGCGAGTCGAAACGGAGTGCATTCATATCTGCACTGAGTTGACGTGCTGCGGAGATAAGCTCATCTGTCTGCATGACAGAAGCATACCACATATCTGTGTGTCTGCCAATCATTATCGGCTTGAAAAATGAGTACGCCTCAGGTAGAATCCCCCGCGTGAAGATTATTGCCATTGCTAACCAGAAGGGTGGAGTGGGGAAGACCACGACCGCTGTCAACCTGTCAGCTGCACTTGCCGCACGCGGTAAGCGCGTGTTGCTCATCGACATGGATTCGCAGGCCAATGCCAGTTCCATGCTGGGAGTAGAGGTGGAAAGCAGTGATGAGAGTCTCTACCCCGCCCTCATCGGGAATGCGCTGATGGAGGATTTGGTGATGCCCACGCACCGCCGCAATCTGTCGCTGGTGCCGGCACACATGGATTTGTCCGGTGTTGAGGTGGAGCTGACGGTGAACGGCACGCATCTGACCTGCATGAAAGATGCCATGGCCGGGTTGCGGGAGAGCAACTTCTATGATTATGTGTTTCTGGATACGCCTCCCTCTCTGGGTGTGCTGATGACATCTTCCCTCTGCGCCTGTGATGAGGTGCTCACGCCGATGCAGTGCGAGTCTCTCTCCCTGGAAGGTCTGGCAAAGATTCTGTATGTGATGGAACAGATTCGCGACAGCGGCGTCAACCCGAACCTCACGCATGAAGGGGTCATCATGACCATGTTCAGCAATACCAAGCTGGCAAATGAGGTGATTCGCCAGGTGCGGGAGAATCTGCCGGATAAGATTTACAATGCCGTCATTCCGCGTTCCGTGCGTGTGGCTGAGGCTCCCAGCTTCGGCAAAACCATCATGGAGCATGACCCCTACGGCAGTGCTTCTCTTGCCTACCAGGCCGCTGCCAAGGAATTCATTGCCCGCCATCGCCGCTGATTCGCATGCTGGATTGGCTCTACCCGAACACCTGCGAGTTTTGTGGGGAACTGAGTGATTCGACCATCTGCCCGGCTTGTCTGAATGCCCTGGCTCGGGTGCCCAGGCCAATATGTCTCTATTGCGGCGCTCCCACCTATGGGCTGGCAGAGAGCGGGGATGGCTGCCGCAGCTGTCGTGGGTTTTCTCGTGATTACGATTTTGCCCGGGCGGCGCTGCTGCGAACCCCGCCGACCATGGAACTGGTGCATGCGTTCAAGTATGGGCGTGCTGCTCATTTATGTCGTGCTCTTGCGGCCTTGCTGGCAGCTTTGTGGGACAACACACCACAGCTGCGCAATTGCCGGGAGTGGGGGCTGGTACCGGTTCCGATTCTGCGGTCTCGTCTGTTTCAGCGGGGATATAATCAGGCAGAAGAACTGGCTGTTGCCCTGGGCGGGTTGCGTGGATTGCAGGTGATACATCCGCTGTGTCGGGTGGATACGGGGCAGAGCAGCCAGACACGACTGTCGGCAAATGAACGCCGGAGAAATGCCCGGCAGGCCTACCAACTGACACCAGGATGGCGAGAGGGGAAGAAAACTCCTCCTTCGCATTTGCTGGTGGTGGATGATGTGTATACCACGGGAGCTACGGCTCGTGCCTGCGCGGCGAAGTTGCGCTTGCTGCCCGGTGTGAAGCAAATCGGCGTTCTCACCTTGGTTCGAGCCGGGTAAGAAACGCCGCTGAAACAAACCGTGCACGGTTTGCGGTATTACTGTTGGTTCTGTTCTTCGTTGCGGTTCTTAATCAGCTTGCGGCAGCAAACGATGAAGAGAATCCAGACGAAGCCGATGGAAAGAACCATGGTGATGATGCCTGCCAGTGTCATGATATGGGAAGTCTGTTATCTGATGATTTCTTGAATTTCCTGTTGTGGAAGCGAGTGGAGGTGTGGGCTACCAGGGCGCAGAACAGGGCGAAGATACCCACCCAGCACAGAGGTACAACCGCACCGATTTTGCCTTCCAGCACGTTGGAGACCTGCGGGCTGAGCTCCACAAAGATGTTCTTGTAGAGCCAGGAGCCGAAGACACATGCCAGGATGGTGGGTGTGACCCAGCGGATGATGAACTTCATGAAGCCCGGCGGGGTGAACAGTGCGCCGCGACCCAGCTCGTTGAGAGCATTGTCCGAACGCCACACGACGTTAAAGAGCGTCAGGTACATGAATGAGGTGATGTAGAGGGAAAGGGTGCCAACCCAGAAGTCCATGGTGTCCAGCGCGATGAGGTTGTCCCCGGTGAACCAGGCCACCAGCATGGCGCCCACGCACATGAACACGGCGATGATGGTGACGCTCTGTGTGCGGCGCATGCCCCAGAACTCCTCCATGAAGGCCGTGGCAGGTTGCAGCAGGGAGATGGAGCTGGTGATGGCGGCCAGGAAGAGCAGGAAGAAGAACAGTGTGCCGAAGAACTGTCCGAGCGGCATGGCGGCAAATACCTGCGGCAGCACATTGAAGCCCAGCCCGAAAGTGCTGGCTCCGGCGGCGGCCACCACGCCCAGCAGAGAGACGGCGGCGGGCACAATCATCAGACCGGCAATTCCCACTTCTACCACCTCGTTGGCAGCGTTGGCGGTGATGGAGGCCAGCGCGATGTCTTTGCGCCTGTTCACGTAACTGGCGTAGGTGCAGATGGTGCCGAAGCCCAGGGAGAGTGAGTAGAAAATCTGCCCGGCTGCGGCAATCCAGAGCTCCGGGTTCATCAGCCCTTCCAGCAGGGTGATGTTTTTCGGGGAAATCTTTTCATCGGGGTACTGCGCCTGTGTGCGCTTGATGAGCTCCTCTGCCTGCTCCGGAGTGGCAGAGGCGGGAATCATGTTGACGGTCTTTCCGCTCTCGGTGACCAGCTCCACCTTGTTGGGATTCCACATGTAGCCCAGGCCCTCATTCACGTTGCGTTCGGGGTGTGCGGCATCCGGAGTGCCCAGTGTCAGCACGCGGATGAGCACCAGCACGGCAGTGATGAGCAGGATGGGCATACTCAGCTTGCAGAACCACTCAATGCCCTTGGAAACACCGCGGTAGATGAGGTAGAAGTTGCACAGCAGCGCAATACCGAAGAAGAGCAGCAGCGAGCTGTTGCCGGAGAAGATGGCGCCATTGCTGCTTGTGCCCACGAATTTGCCGAAGAAGTTTCCGAACTCCTCGCTCGTGCTCAGGGAGAGGTTACCCACGGCCGTGTGCCAGGCGTAGCCGAGTGTCCAGCCCTCCAGATACATATAGTACATGGCGATGGAGAGCGGGGCTACCACGCCGACGAGTCCCATGTATTTCCACCAGGGGGAGCGCGCAATGAGCATGAATACTGAGGCCGTGGTGTGCCCACCCACGCGCCCGCCGCGGCGGCCGATGGTCCATTCCACCCAGCTGAGCGGGATTCCCATCAGCAGAAAGGCCGTGAAGTAGGCAATCATGAAAGCGCCGCCGCCGTATTGGGCGGCCAGCCCGGGGAAGCGGAGGAAGTTACCGAATCCGACAGCACTGCCGGCAACGGCAAGTACGGCTCCGATGTTGGAGTTCCAAGATTCTTTTTTTACGGTTTTGCTCATGCGCGTTGGCCTATCTTATGCAACAGGTTATTGTCTGTCAAGGGAAATCAGGAGAAAGGAATCCTTTCTTTCGGTTGCTGTTCTTTTGCCTTGCGGCGGAAGTGGTTTGAAGTGTGCGCCACCGCCGCGCAGAAAATCACCAGCAATGCCAGCCAGGCCAGCGGGAACACCGCACCGGGTTTGCCTTCCAGTACATTGGAGACCTGCGGGCTGAGTTCCACAAAGATGTTTTTGTAGAGCCAGGAGCCGAACACGCACATCAGGATGGTCGGGGTAATCCAGCGGATGATGAATTTCATGACTCCGGGTGGGGTATACAGTGCGCCGCGTCCCAGCTCGCGGAGAGCATTATCGGGCTTCCATACCACGTTGAACAGTAGCAGGAACAGCGCGGTGATGAGGTAGAGGGAGAGCGTGCCGACCCAGAAATCCATGGTGTCCAGCGCAATGAGGTTGTCACCCGTGAACCATGCCACCAGGATGGAACCCACGGTCATGAAGAACGCCACGATGGTGACGCTTTGCGCGCGGCGCATCCCCCAGAATTCCTCCAGGAATGCCGTTGCCGGCTGAATCATGGAGAGGGAGCTGGTGATGGCGGCCAGGAAGAGCAGGAAGAAGAACAGGGTGCCGAAGAGCTGCCCCATGGGCATGGAGGCGAACACCTGCGGCAGCACGTTGAAGCCCAGCCCGAAGGTGCCGGCTCCTGCTGCAGCTACTACTCCCAGCAGAGAGACGGCTGCGGGGACAATCATCATGCCGGCAATGCCGACTTCCACCACCTCATTGGCCGCATTGGCGGTGAGGGAAGCCAGGGCGATATCCCGGTTTTTGCGCACGTAACTGGCGTAGGTGCAGACGGCGCCGAAACCGATGGAGAGCGAGAAGAAAATCTGACCGGCAGCCGTAATCCACAAATCCGGATTCAGCAGGCCGTCAATCAGGGTGAGGCGACGGATGGTGATTTTTTCGCCGGGGTATTCTGCCTGCGTGCGCCGGAGGAGCTGCTCTGCCTGTTCCGGGGTGGAAGAGGCGGGAATCATGTTGACGGTTTTCCCGCTTTCCGTTACCAGCAGGGTCTTGTCCGGGTTCCACATGTAGCCCAGCCCCTCGTTGACGTTGCGCTCCGGGTGGGCGGCATCCGGTGTGCCCAGTGTCAGGACACGCACCATCACGATAACGGCCGTGATGAGCAGGATGGGCATGCTCAGCTTGCAAAACCATTCAATGCCTTTGGAAATGCCGCGGAAAATGAGGTAAAAGTTACACAGCAGGGCAATGAGGAAGAAGATGGGCAGGGTGCTCTGCCCGGTGAAGATGGCACCGTGGCCGTTGACGCCCACAAAGTTGCCGAAAAAACGGCCGAACTCCGCACCATTCGTGAAAGAGAGGTCACCCATGGCTGTGTGCCAGGCATAGCCGAGTGTCCAGCCCTCCAGATACATATAGTACATGGAAATGGCCAGCGGTGCCAGCACGCCCGCCAGCCCCAGATACTTCCAGGTGGTGGAGCGGGCAATCAGGGCAAAGATGGAGGCGGCGGAATGCCCGCCCATGCGCCCGCCGCGGCGGCCGATGGTCCATTCCACCCAGCTGAGCGGGATGCCCAGCAACAGGAAAGCCGTGAAGTAGGCAATCATGAAAGCGCCGCCGCCGTATTGGGCGGCCAGCCCGGGGAAGCGGAGAAAATTACCGAATCCTACGGCGCTGCCGGCCACGGCCAGCACGACGCCGAGATTGGAGTTCCAGTGTTCGCGTTTGGGGGGATTGCTCATGCAAGTCTGCGTATCATACGCAAGAGGTTCCCACCTGTCAAGGCAAATGAGTTGGAGCCCCCGGAGGCCGGAGACGAAGAATGGATTGGGGCTCGCTTTCCTCTCTCGTTCCGTCCGGTTGCAGGGGTGAAATATAGTTAAAAAACAGGAACTAAATGCTTGACTTTTCCCGGGAAAGTTGTTAGAAAGGGGGGGTGCACATCCTGTGTACGGCATGGAAAGAAAGAGATATGAATAAGTGGTTGAGTTTTGATTTTCGGCTGCATACGGCGGCGTTGGCGGCAATTGTGGTGGCGGTGCTGTGTGTGCCGCTGGGGGCGTATCTGCCGGTGGAGTGCGGCTATGAAAACGGGGCGGTGGAGAATGTGCAGATGGCGGTGCTGGCTCTTGGTGTCTATTTCTGTCTGACAGCACGGAATCACCGTCAGTTTTTTGTGGTAGTGGCGCTGGTGCTGGTGATGTTGATGCTGCGGGAGGTGAATTGCGGCAGAACGCTGTTTTTTGCCAGGCCGGGGACGGTGAATGAGTTTTATAAGTGGAAAGAGATTCCGTATGGTTGGGTAGCCAGGGTTTTGTATGGGGGGTATATGGCCGGAGTGATGGCTTATTTCCTGTACAAACGTCTTTATCTGCAGATAGGTGGGGTGTTGCGCCAGGTGGGGGTGCCGGTGTGGAATGTGATTCTGATGCTGATAGGAATGGCTTTAGGAATCTACGGCGAGCGTGTGATGAATAATATGACGGTGGAGGAATTTGCTGAGCTGGGGTTCTATGTGGCCCTGGTGGGAGGGATTCATATTTATGCGCGTTTTCGTGAGAATGCCGATTGAGCGGCAGAGGAATCGCCGCGTGGGTATCC
>JAFUQZ010000087.1 GCA_017472085.1 Akkermansia sp.
AGGAAGCTTTTCCTACGTTTCGAAAAGGCTCAAAAAATGGATTGACTTAACCCCAGCATAAATGATATAAAACAGCAGCTTCACCAAGGTGCAAGTTTTTTCAAAAATAAATTTAGTGTCAAACTAACCAGCATACCTTACAGGAACACACGTTTTTACCATTGTTATCAATAAAACGAATCGTATTCACATTTCCGTTTTTCCAAGTCAATACCATAGAGGATACACCACTCTTTGCACAACAGGCTTCATTATCCAAACCAACGCACGTAATTTTTCTGATATCCACATCTCTCTCCACATAATCCAGCTTCACACCACTCACTCCAGATGCATTAGCGATACGGTTTCCGTGAACATCTATCAGATAGATACCGGACAGAAGTGAGTCATCCCCATCTCTCCCACCTGTTGTATACTCAAAAGCAAAACCACTGGCCCCATCACTATTCGTCACGGGGAAGTGATACGCATTTTTAAAATACATTTTTTCTATTTTATTTTCATCATACTCCACATCACAATAACTAATGCAAGAATAATCTTCTCTCTTATACGGATTATGTCGTATAAGACCTCCCTCCTGGATAAAATACACAAATTCTTCGATAGAAATAGCCTCTCCTCGATAGAGATGACCACCTAAACGCGAAAATTTGATTTTATCATAATTAGATAAATCCCATACGTCCGTCATTCTATCAGAGGTAAAATTGAAATAAATCTTTCCGGGAAATGTTGCATTACCTGCGAAAAGGTATGTAGCATAAAAAGGATATAGACCGTCCCATGGTCGCTCGCCGACTACATGATGACCATCCGCACTGATTCTCTCAATTTTTCCCGTTCTGCCTTTCAGCCGTGTCAGCTTATATAACTGAGAATAACTATTTATTTCATCTTCGTCTACAACTCCGAATAAGCTCAGATTCAGATAATCATAATACTTAAAATAATAGTATTGAGGTGTATTATAGATATAATATTCTATTGATTTATAAAATATTAAAATGATTGACAAAAAAATAATTATAATTGAGATAACATATTTAACATCTTCATAACGGCTGAGTTTTTTCAGGGAAAAACGCGTAATAGCTGCGGAGATGGCAGATTTTTCACTTACTATCCTGACGTGAGGCTGCAATACGCGCAGATTGTGGGGCAAAGTCGTATTTTTCAGACTCCATCCGCCATCATAACAAAACATATATTCATTCAGCAGAGTCCTTTTGATGGGATCTCTCAAAATATCTTTACATTCAGAATCGTTTATCAGTTCACTTCCCGGTTTATCATCAATCCGATACCCCAGAAAGGACTTGATAGCAGCATTAAGCTGTCGTTCTTCTTCACAACGATTTTTGGAGGGAATTACTACCAAATATTTGAATGTACCATCCCCGGGCTGCTTCGGGAGTCGGAGACAGACTTTCTCTATCTCTTTTTCATCGTACGTTTCTTTTTTTCTGTACCAGAGCGGAACTTTGAATCCTCTCAGATAACGGTAAATTTTTCGAGCATTCTTTTTTGACGCTCTGTCATGGTGATAACATACAACAGATGCTGCATAGTCGTAATGTGAAAGCGGATAATCCAGAAAATCGCTGTAATATAAATCCTCAAACGTGCTTTTATCGTCTTTTAAACCAAACATGTGAAATGCCGCCACCGCAGGCAAACAATCAGGGCGTATGTACTTGGTCCTGTTAACATCAATAATTCCAAGAAAGCGTTGCAGATTTTGAGGAATTCTGCGCTTCCAGGTATGATTTTCAGGTAAATCATCATCAATGACAAATGGAATAATTAAATTTTTCAGTTTGAACAACTTCTCTTCGTTGTGCAGAACCTCATCCACCTGAGCATCGGTCAACAGGACATCATCTGATGAATGTAAATCCGGGTTGAATCCCAAAAACAATTTAACAGCGGCATTGAGATAGTGGTAATCGTCTGTATCGGATTGAACACCCAACTCCTTTTTCGATTTCCCGCATATAATAATCAGGTATTTTGATTGGCATAAAGCTTCTTTGATAGCTGTGGGCCAATCCGTATTTTTCTTTCGGCGTATATTCAGGTAGATGCCGCCTATTTCATTTTCCGTATGGGGCAAATTCCTGAACGACTCCGGCAGTTTTCTGTACTGGAGGTATTCATACACCCGGACGGCCAAATCGGCTCCGGAATCTATCTCATACGAAATAAATGCCGAATAGGAAAAATTATCCGACCGACCGAATCCCGGCTGTTCCATCTCCTTTGTTTATCCCAAAAGTGCAAACTTCAAAAACAGAAGCACCTCTACCATATTCAATCCGTTAATCTTCAATACATCACGAGTAATATGGATATCTATTGCAAACTTATCATCGACATCTTTACCATTATTTCTCAAATCGACGGTTGCCATTTTGTATGAATGAAGTATATTCCACAACACGCTGTAGTTGATTTCCTGTTTCAGTTCTGAATAGCCCTTATTGATGAACGGAATAGAGATAACACGGTCGGATAGGGCGGAACGGTGTAATTTTTTTACTATCTTCCACAAACACTCCAGGCACAAAAGTTGTTCCGTTTCATCGCTGAGCGGCTTCAAACTTCCCTCATACCGGGTACTGCACATCAGATAGGCATAATCCCTGTCCGAGCCCTCAGGTAGCTTTAGGGCTATGACAGTTCCGCTGCGCCAAGGAAATACTTTTTCCGGGATTTCTCCCTCTTCTATATTCACCTGCGCATTGTATAAGCTATCTGCATACATCTCCTTAGGATACTCCACGATGACAGTTTCATCGTTCTCTTTCCCGATACGGAAAGCCCTGCTCAACTCATTCTGCATGCAACTCCGGAATAAATCAAAATCAAAAGATATCAGTCCACCGTTCGTTTTTGCCCCTTTAAAGTATTTAATGAGAAATTGTCCAAAGAGATTCACATTATCTCCCATCCGCCTGCCTCCTGCCAAGTTGTTGACGTTATACACAAGCGCAATATCATAATGCTTACCTTCCTCTTTCTCAAAAGGAGCAAGGATATCCGTCATGCTCAGCATTACCTTACCTTCATATTCTCTAGCCTCCTCACGATTGGGAGGAATATACACTTTTACCTTAATCCACCTCGTACAAATGACATAGATTAACCCGCCAACTGCAGAAAGAATAAGAACCACAATCAGGCATTCCTTTGAGGGTCTGTTCTCCCCACTGCCGAAAATGGTGATGAAGCTGGATAACACACCGGCAACCCACAGTGCCACGTTAATCGGTTTTGTGACACTAATTCTTGTGAGAAGTACATATCTGACACGCTCCCAGAACATATTTTACCTCAACCTCTCAGTAACGAATCTCATCGTTGTATGATAACAAAATTACACTTCATCTCAAGCTTTTTTTGTTATCACTTACAAAATCAACTCACACATGGAAAGCAAAAGGCTTGCGGGATGGGGGGAGGGATGGTATACTGGGCGCGTAATATGAAGCCCCTGACAAAATTAGGCGAGAAACAGATGGATGACGGTTCCCTGTGGGAGCTGTGGGAACGCGATGGCGTGCTGACCATTCAGCGCGACGGTATGCCCTGTGCCAATTCCTTTACCTATGGCAGTGAGGAATCGCTGGCAGAGATAGCCGTCTCTCCCATCACCCGCGCCGGACAGCCCTGCATCCTGATTGCCGGGTTGGGGCTGGGCTACGGGCTGGCCAGGGTCATGCAGTGCCTGCCCAAGGAGAAAGCCCGCTTCATCGTGGCCGAACCGATTGCCGAGATTGTGGAGTGGAACCGCCGCTACGGCGAGCACACCGCCCTGTGGGAAGACAAGCGCGTGAGTGTGGAAACAGTTCCTGCCGCCCGGCTCTGCACCAAGCGCACGGGCTCGCTGCACGCCATCATCATGCGCCACACCCACGCCCGCTGTGAGTTGAAACTCAGTGAAGCGCAGGCCTTTTTCAATGCGCTGAAGGGCGGCAGCCTGCTGGCCATCTCACTGGCCAAGAGCGATAAGCGGCTGGAGAGTACGCTGCGCAAGGCCGGGTTCGAGACGAGCATCACGCCGGTACCCGCATCCTCCAAGGGCAAGCAGCAGCGCATGCATATCCTCCTGCTGGCGCGCCGCGGTCGCTTTGTTCCCTTTGCCGAGCGCAATCCTTCCTGAGCTGATTCCCGCCGCCCCGCGCCATGTTGTTTCTGTTCCGCAAGCGCCGCCGCACCCTCGAAGAGCTGGAGGAAGTTCGCTCCGGCCGCGCGGCCGGTATCCGGGCAGTCATCACGGTGCTGGGTATCATCTTCCTGGTGTTGGTGACATTCCTGGTATCCATGCTGGCGCTCACGCCCATGCTGGAGCTCCAGGCCCTCCGTCAGCAGAAAAAACGTGTGGAGGAATTGCTCATCCTCAAACGCAAGGAAGAAAAGGAAGCCCACGACCGCTTCCGCTGGACAGCCGACCCCGAATACTTTGAGCAACTCGCCCGCGATAGAGCCAACATGGCACTGGAGGGCGAAACCGTCATCCGCCGCCCGGAAAAGAATGATACCCCTCCTCCTGCTCCCCAACCCAGGCGCGATTAAATTCAAGGGTACTTCTAAAAAGTCGAGCGCGATAGATAATTGGGAGTTTATCGGGCAGCCGGTGAGCCGCAGGCGAACGAATCTTTGCGCCCCGGAGGGGTGCAAGAACATTAGCCGGGGGTAAGAGCGCGTCAGCGCTCGCAGCCCCCGGTAAATTGAAAAAATACCGGAGCCCCGAACGGGGTGACAGAAGGCGTAGTATCAGCGTGTTGCATTGCTTTCTGTCACTCCTCCGGGGCTCCGTTCCTATTTTATCGGATTCCGGGGGCTGCGCCCGCTTTGCGGGCTTACCCCCGGCTAATGTTCTTACGCCCCGCCGGGGCTCAAAATTCCGCGGACGCACCGTCCGCAAACGGCTCGATAAACAATTTGAAGACTTTTTAGAAGTTCCCTCAACAAAAACTACCACCGGAGGCGGGAGTGAAGAACGAATCCGAAAGCGAGCGGCTGATTATCGCTTCAGGAACGAGGAGGCGGTCTTGACCAGATAATCCACCAGACCGGGGCATTTCTCCAGAATGGCAGCGGCAGCTCCGGCCAACAGCTGCGACTTTAACGAATCCGGGCGCAGAGAAATCGGGTTTTTCATCCCGGCGGTCAGGATTTGCTGAATGGAAGCAACGGCTCCTTCATCTGCCAGCAGCTCCTCCAGCCCGCTCTTCAACTCTGCCGGACAATTATCGCGCAGCGTGGCGCTCACCTTCTTGCGAATGGCCAATGCGGCCAGTTGTTCCATCAATCCCATGGTGTGTATTCTATGGTTTACCGCGTTTATGATAGTGCCACCCTCTTCCCTTGTCAAGCTTTCTCAGAAATTACTCTTCACCTATACCGCCCCGAATGGGCAGACAAATGAGATAAACTCGCTGTACCATCAAATCCACTCATCCGTCATATACTTACACTCTATATATAACATCAAATTTCCCGCAAATCGGGAGTGCCATTCCCGATTTGCGGGAAATTTAACTTGACTCATTGATACTTATATGAAAAAATATCCTCGTGAAAATGGGTGCTCTTGATCAATACAAAGAACGAAGCATGGAGGGTAAGCTGCGGGAACTCAACCGAAGCTTTGCCTGTATCATGGTGACCGGAGCCAGGCAAGTGGGGAAATCCACTCTGCTGAAACGTGTCATGCCGGAGGGGATGCGTTATGTGACGCTGGATGACCCGGAAATGGCCGATTATGCCAAGCGTGACCCCATGGGCTTCGTGAATGAAATGGGAGTGCCGCTCTGCATTGATGAGGTGCAATATGCACCGGGTATTCTGCGGGTCATCAAAATCAAGGTGGATGAGGCAAACCAGCAGCCCGGTATGTACTGGCTGACCGGCTCTCAGCGTTTTGAGATGATGAAGGGAGTCACGGAGAGTCTCGCCGGACGGGTGGCCATAGTGGATTTGTACAGCCTTTCTCAGCGGGAGGTCTGCGGCGGTACACTCTGTCATGAGCCTTTTGAGCCGGAACGATGCAGAGAATTAGTACAGAGTGACAATATGTGCGGTTTATCGGAATTGTTCCACCGTATATGGCTCGGCGGATATCCCCTGCCTGTTCTGCGCCCGGAAATGAATGTGGAAGACTATTTCCGCTCCTATGTGCAAACCTATGTGGAACGGGATGTACAAGCCCTGTCGCAAGTGGGTAATCAGGCTTCATTCATACGGTTAATGCGTTCTGCCGCCATGCGAACGGGACAGCAGCTGGTGTATAGTGATTTGGCGCGGGATGCCGAGGTTTCGCCCAAGACAGCTGCTTCCTGGGTAAGTATTTTGCAGGCTTCCGGCATCATTTCCCTGCTGGAGCCGTATCATGTCAATACCACCAAACGCCTGGCCAAAACTCCCAAGCTGTACTTCATGGATACGGGGCTCTGTTGCTGGCTGGCCGGATGGAATAGTGCCGAACATCTCAAAAACAGCATGTTTGCAGGGGCTATTCTGGAAACCTGGGTTTACGGTCAGTTGGTACGCAGTTTTGCCAATTCCGGCAAACGGCCGTTTCTCTATTACTACAGAGACCGCGATGGGGCTGAAGTTGATTTCATCTACCTGATGAACGGTTGCCTCTATCCCATGGAGGTTAAGCGCAGCAGCAGCCCTTCAACTGCTGACCTCAAGGCTGTCCCGAGCATTCCGACAGGTGGCAGGTATCAGATAAAACCCGGTATCGTCTTCTGTACTGCCGAAAAACCCATTCCTCTTCCTTTCGGGGCATACGGTTTCCCGATTCAGGCTATTTAAATAACTTATTGTAATTCATTAACATCAAATTTCCCGCAAATCGGGAGTACTATTCCCGATTTGCGGGAAATTTAACTTTACACATTGGTACTCTGCGCATTAAAACAGGCCAAAAAAACCGCTCAGCAGCCTTTTTTGAGCCAGACAAGCAGCAGGGCAATATCTGCCGGGGTGATGCCGGGTATGCGGGAGGCCTGGCCGATGGTGGCGGGGCGCACCTTGTTGAGCCGGATACGCGCCTCAGTTTTCATGGCCGGGATAGCATCATAATCTATGTGGGCAGGGATTTTCTTATCCTCCTGGCGCTGCATGCGGACGGCGGTGGTACGCATGCGTTCGATGTGGCCGGCATAGGCAATTTCCGTGGCAATGGGTTCCCAGAGTTCATCCGGGTAGAGCGATTTTACCTCCGGCGGGAGCTTCTGCCATTCATTGCCCTGGCGCCGCAGCCAGAGGTCCAGGCTGATGCCGTCCACCTTCAACTCCGTGCGGGCGCGCTCGATACCCTCATCGATGGCTTTCTGCCGCGCGGCGGCCTCCGCCCCCTGCTGCTCATCCGCCAGACCGATGGCGGCGGCCTGCGGGGTGAGTCGCAAATCGGCGTTGTCATGCCGCAGCAGCAGGCGCATCTCTGCCCGGCTGGTGAACATGCGGTAGGGCTCATCCGTGCCACGGGTGACAAGGTCATCCACCATCACCCCCAGATAGGACTGGTCGCGGCGCAGGATGAGCGGTTCATCCCCCCGCAGGGCCAGCATGGCATTCGCACCGGCCAGCAGGCCCTGCCCTGCGGCTTCCTCATAGCCGCTGGTGCCGTTAATCTGGCCGGCAAAGTAGAGCCCGCGCACGCGCTTGGTTTCCAGCGTGGGGTGCAGCTCCGTGGGGGGAACATAGTCGTACTCCACGGCGTAGCCGGGGCGGATGAGTTCCGCTTTTTCCAGCCCGGGGATGCTGTTGACGATGGCTTGCTGCACAAAGAAAGGCAGGCTGGAGGAAAGACCGTTCAGGTAGTATTCATCCGTGCTGCGTCCCTCCGGCTCGATGAACACCTGGTGGCGTTCCTTGTCGGCAAAGCGCACCACCTTGTCCTCAATGCTGGGACAATAGCGCGGGCCCGCCCCCTCTATCACGCCGCCGAAGAGCGGGCTGTGCTGCAGGTTGGCGCGGATGATATCATGCGTGCCGAGGTGGGTGTAGGTGATACCGCAGGGCATCTGCTCCGGCTCAAAATCCGGCTCTGCCCAGTAATTGAGCGTGCAGTGCGGCTCCGTATCGCGGCGCAGCAGACGGCGGCTGCGGTTGCTGAAGAGCGGCGGCGGCTCATCCCCCGGCTGCATCTCCAGCGCGGCAAAATCAATACTGCTCCCCTTCACTCGGGGGGAGGTCCCGGTCTTGAACCGCGCCAGCGGAAAGCCCAGTTTTTCCAGCGATGCGGAAATGCCGCTGGGAGCGCAGCCCAGCCGCCCGCCAGGCAGGTGGTCCATGCCCACATGCAGCAGACCGCGCATGAACGTGCCGCTGCACAGCACCACGCTGCGCCCGCCGAAGCGCTGCCCCCAGGTGGTGGTCACCCCGACCACGCGGCCGTCCTCCACCACTATCTCATCCACATCCCCCTGGAAGAGCTGTACCCCCGGCGCCGTCTCCATGACCCACTTCATGCGGGCGCGGTAGGCCAGCTTGTCTGCCTGGGCACGGGGAGAGCGCACACTGGGACCCTTGGAGGCATTGAGCATGCGGTATTGAATGGCTGTGGCATCCGTGTTGAGCCCCATAGCGCCGCCCAGGGCATCAATCTCGCGGACGATATGTCCCTTGGCAAGGCCGCCGATGGAGGGATTGCAGCTCATCTGGCCGATGGTGTCCAGATTGTGCGTGATGAATGCCACGCTGCCGCCCAGCCGTGCCGCTGCCAGCGCCGCCTCGATACCGGCATGACCGCCGCCGATGACCAGCACGTCAAAATCTGTGGGAATACGGAACATCTCAGGCAGTCAGGGTCACGATGAGTTTGTGGAGCACATCCCGCGTGTCCGTCTGGGTGGACACCAGCTGGCGGTCAGCCAGCGCACAGGCCTGCAAATCCCGCCGCGCCTTTTTCAGCGTGAGCTTTCCGCAGGAGCGCGCTGCATTGAAAATGCCGTAGCAGCTGGGCGTGCCGTCTTTCTTGAGCGGCAGCAGCTTGAGCCCCTCCGGCGGCAGCTTGTTCAGCGCGGATTCGAACGCGCGGTAGTTGCCGGTGTCCGGGTGATAGGTATCCATCAGCAGACGGGCACAGAAGCGATTCCGCACGGTGGGAACAATGGCCGCACGCATGATGGTGACAGCCTGCTCCCCGTTCTCCAGCTGCTCGTTGATGAGCCGGATGGCCTGGCGGCAGCTCCCGTTCTCAATCGCCCGCGAAATCTCGAAAATAACGCCGTTGCGCGATACCGCCACCATCAGCTCCACATCCTCCACCAGCACCTTGCGACGCTCCGGCCCCAGATACACATCCAGCTTTGCCAGCTCATTGGCAATCTGGCGCGTGCTCTCATTCACACGATGGACAAACAAATCCAGCGCCGCATTGTCGAACGTGATACCATACGGCTTCGCCATCCGCAGCGTGTGCGCGCTCAGCTCAGACTCCCAGCCCGGCTTCGTGATGTCGATTTTGGAAAACTCTTTCATCTCCGCCACGCTGCTGAGCTTCTTGAAAAAGACGCGGCGTTTGTCCATCTCCGTGGCGCTGAGCAGGAAGAACGTGTCAAAGGGAAGATTCTGCAAGGCCTCCACCAGCTCATCCAGCGCCTGCTGCACCGCCTCGCTGCGCGTGCCCTGCGGGGTATCTCCCATGAAATTCGCGGCTTTCAGCCAAATGACCTTGCGACCGCCGAACATGTTGACCATCATGAGCCCGGAAACCGTGCGACGGATGATATCCAACGCCTCATCCACGGTGGCAACCGTTCCGTCAATCACCTCATTGCCCCAGCCATCCGTTCCCTCGGCCAGTTCATCAAAGCACTTCTGCGCGGATGAGGCCGCTGCGCCCTCATCGCTCCCGAAAAACACATAGCTGAACACATCGCCCGCCACGCGACCATTACACCAGATTTTGCCCTGTGAGTCAAAGCTTTTACCACCGCACGCCGATAATTTACCTTGTCATGCAGCCGCCACCGTGGTAGCATCACCCCACCATGGAATTACCACCGGGCTGCAGATGGTTATGCGAACTCCACAGCCGCCATTTCGAGCAGATGGCAGCGCTGGAAGAGAGCTATTATTCCCCGGAATTCATCACCCCCGCCGCAGAATCTCAGCGCTGGTACGAAACCTGCCCGTACACCACGGTCGTGGCCGCTGCCGGGGAAGAAATCGCCGGGTTCGTGAATCTCTTCCCGGTGAAACAGGCTGTATTTGATGCCCTGCTCGCAGGCCGGTTCAATGACCGCGACATGACATCGGACGCCGTGGTGGACCTATCCCGCCACGGCGGGGAAACGCTGGAGATGTTTCTGAGCTGCATCGTCGTGGCTCGCCCCTTTCGCGGCAGCGGGCTGGTGCAGGCGTTGCTCCGGAAGGCCATACACCCCTACCTGCCCTATCTGCCCTGCTGCAACCGCATCATCACCGACAACATCACCGCCGACGGCGAACGCTTCTCCCGCCGCTACGGATTCCGCCGCCTGGGCACCTCTGCCCACTCCGACCACCTCTATATCCAACCCTTCGCCGATTTTGTCGAAAGAGTGCTCTCCGACCCATGAAGCAGCACCCACTTAAGGCCGTTTTATTCCGAACTTATTCCGAACTTATTCCGAACTTATTCCGAACTTTATTCCGAACAGAGCTTGCCTGTATTCATTGTTTCTGCGGATGACAAATGCGCCATCTCCCGTTTTTTCTGGCTCCTTCCCGTTGCAGAATACCTTTCTTCTTCAATTCGGCAATATATTTTTCAACCTGTCGAGCGGATTTACCGCACTGTTCAGCAATTTGTTTTGCGGAAACGGAAGCATCATTTTCGATGCACTGCACAATGAATGATTCAAACTCGGACAGGGGGGGGCTTGCAGCGGTTGCCTGCTGTAGGGCATGAAGTATCTCTTCCAGCATGAAATCAATAAACGGCGCGCAGTCTGCCAATTTACTACTCTCTTCTATGGCCTTATAATAGCCGCTCTGGACTGCATACACCATATTTTCTACCGGAAGATGCAGAAAGGCCGGATGGAGTTTTCCCAGAATCAGAGATTGCCACAAACGCCCGATTCTGCCGTTGCCATCACTGAATGGGTGGATGAACTCAAACTCATAGTGAAATACACAGCTTTTTATCAGGAGATGGTCTTCTGCGGTTGACAGCCAATCGAATAGTTGCTGCATCAATGTGGGGACCATGTGAGCCGGCGGAGCCATGTGAATGAGCTTATCACCGGCAAACACCCCCACGCCTCCGCTGCGAAAAGCCCCGGCCCGGGCACACAATCCATCCATCATGCAGCCATGAGCCCGGAGCATATCGTTCACACAATACGCATCCCATTTTTCACTCTCATCATAGCAAAGAATGGCATTACGAACCTCCTGCAATTGCTGAATCGGTGCAATCACACTTTTTCCTTCAAGCAGGGTACGCACCTCATCCTCGCTGAGTTCATTACCCTCTATCGCCAGAGAGCTGTGTATCGTTCTAATGCGATTGGCTTTCCGCAGAAACAAAGCGTCATCCTGCTCCATGCGAATGGAATAACGCTCAACCAGCGCAGCTATTTCTGCTACCAGTCGAACGGCTTTGGCACTTACGCTGAAAGGTGGTGTATATACTCCCATGCTTCACCGTTCATTATACACTTTTTACAGGAAATAGCCAGCCATATCATCCACTCTGTTTCAGTTTTACACCCCTAATATAAACTCCATCAGGGTAGAACATAGTGTTTCACCACACCGTTTCTGCCGCCTTCGTCATCAGGCTGAAAAGCAAAACAGCACGGCAACGGCCAGCAGGAGGATTGGTATCCACAGGTGGCGGCGGCAGAGCCATGTCCAGGGGATGATGAGGATGGCACCATAGAAAAGCAGCACATCCGCAAAGGCAACGTCGTACGCGAGCTCGCCGTCTATCACGATATCCGGACAACACAGGACACAGAGTGCCCGCGCCGGTCGCAGCGGAAGCCAATCATACAGGAAAGCCAGTCGCGGGTCCCAGGCCGGCCCGGCCGACGTGCCGATCAGCAGCGCCAGACTGAGCACGGCCAACAGGCCGACCGCGCCTTCGCGCAGGCAGCGCAGCAGAAGCAGCCGCCGCCGGATGCGGCGCGCCAGTGCTTGTTTCTCCTCCTCATCGGAAGTGGATTCCTCAGACTTCTTCGGCGTAGTCATCATTGCGCAGGGAGGGGGTTACGGGTGACCCGGCCGGGGCAGCAGGAGCAGCGGGGTCTTCTGCCGTATCGTCATCCCCGGAAACTTCCTCCACATCTTCTGCCAGGTCTTCGGAGGGGTCTTCTGCCAGTTCGGCATGCACGGTGCAGAGCGAGCGGGCGCGGGTCAGATCCGTCATGGTTTCAATGTAGGCGGTGCTTTCGTATTCGCAGCCGGAGTGAGCCAGCATGCCGGAGCTGCGGCAGAGGCGCAGACCGGAATTGCGCCCGGCAGACTGTGTGGTGCGAATCTCTTTCATGGCATAACCGCGGGCAGCTGCGCACCGCATGGCACCCACCCAGAGAGGCAGCGCCACGGTGCCGCCGTAGGCTTTATCCGCAATGGTGCGGGGGCGGTCAAATCCCACCCAGACGGCAGCGGTCAAATCCGAGGTAAAGCCGCAGAACCAGGCGTTGGTGTAGTTGTTGGTAGTGCCGGTCTTGCCGCCGCAGGGGAATTTGAAGCCCAGGCGCTGCATGCTGCCGGCGGTGCCGCCCGGCTTGGTAATCTGTTGCAGGATAGAGGAGACGGCCACGGCCGTGTTGCGGGAATAGATGCGCGTGGCAGAGGGGGTGTTCTGCCACACGATGCGCCCGGCAGAATCCGTGATGCTCTCGATGATGAAGGGGGTGGGACGCACGCCGCCGTTGGCAAAGGCGGTGTAGGCAGAGGCCACTTCCAGCGGAGAGGCCTCCCAGGTGCCCAGATAGATGGTGGGACCGTTCGGACGGGTGAAGGCAGGGAATCCGCTCTGCTGGGCGGTGTTGACCACATATTCCAGCCCGGCGCGGTTGCCCACGCGCACGGCCATGGTGTTGCGGCTCTTGAGCAGTCCCCAGGAGGCGGGGTGCAGGCCGCTGAATCTGCCGTCGGAGTTGCGCGGACTCCAGCGCTTGCCGCCTCGGATTTCACCGGGGGCGATGCGACCGTCAGAGATGAGGGTGCCCGGGCTGCCTCCGCGCTCAAAATAGGTTCCGTACACCAGGGGTTTGAACACGGAACCGACCTGGCGCCGACATTGCAGCGCGCGGTTGAGCGGGGATTCCGTGCTGTCACGCCCGCCCACTACCGCCAGCAGGGCGCCGGTGGCGTTATCGATGATGGTGCAGGCGGCCTGGATATAATCCGGTCGGGTGCGATCGGCCTCCTCCGGGGTCTTGTTGGCAATAAGGGCTTTGAACTGTGCGCGGGTCTGGTGGCGGTATTTCGGGTTCTTTTCGAACATGTTGACCAGACGCGTGTCGATTTCGCGCATCACATCCGCCTGCAAGTCCACATCCAGCGTCGTTTTCACCCGCAGACCGCCGGAGAAGATGATTTCATCCTTGATGCGGCGGTCCTGCGTATCCAGCAGGCCGAGGATGTGGTCTACCTCCGCGCGCACCAGGTCGAGCGCATAATTATCATTGCCCAGGCGCTCCGGCTTGCGAGTCACGATTTTCTCCGCCAGGGCGGCGTTATACTCATTGCGGGTGATGAAGCCGTGGTCGTGCATCAGCTTGAGCACCTTGTCGCGCTGAATGAGCGCCGAAGAGGGGCTGCGATAGGGCGAAAACTCATTCGGGTTGCAGACGATACCGGCCAGCATGGCGCACTCGCCCAGCGTCAAATCGCGCGGCTGTTTGGAGAAATAGCCGTAGGCGGCGGCCTTGAGCCCCAGGAAAGAATGGCCCCAGAACACGCGGTTGATGTAGCAACGCAGGATGGTTTCCTTGTCGTAGGTCGCCTCAATGCGCCTGGCCAGCGCCATTTCCGTGAACTTGGCGGTAAAGTTGCGCTCGCGGTGGTTGTAGGTGTTCTTGGCCAGCTGCATGGTGAGGGTGGAACCACCCTGGGTGGTGCGCCCGTGCTTGAACACCTGCCCCACGGCACGCAGCATGCCGCGCGGGTCGATACCGCCGTGCTTCCAGAAAGAACGGTCTTCCTGCATGATGAGCGCATCAATGAAATAACGCGGCACTTCCTCGTGCAGGTTGGCGATGGAGCGGCGGTTCTCGCCGTGCAGAGTGCCTATCTCATTCCCCTTGCGATCCAGCACAATCGTGCGCTCCGGCATGCGTGTCACCTGGGTCAGATCATACCGCCCGGCGCGGATGCCGTACACTATCGCCATGATGATGGCTGCCAGTCCCCCCACAAATGCCAGGCTGATGCACACACGCAGCGGCAGAACAACCAGTTTCGGCGCATGGCGCGTCACAAACCAGATGATGCGGAAAGGCAGGGTCAGCAGCCGCCAGACAGCTCGCCAGAATCCCAGCCCTTTCTTCGGCGGGCGGCGAAACTCGTTCAGCGGGTTCACCTCATCCTCGCCGCCGCGCGGCTTCAATCGCCCGGGGGAGGGATGTATGGGCGTGCCGAAGGCATTGTCCGGATCGCGTTCCTCCCGGTATTCCTCCTGCGGAGACATATCGGCACGGTGGCAGTAGTATACCTCCTCATCTTCATCGCCATACTCCTCCGGCTCCGGGTAGGAGCTGCGCTCTGCCCGCACCCGCGGGCGCGGTGCCGCCTGGCCGCGGGTATAGCTCCGCCCGCCCCGCCCGGGAGCAGGTGCTTCATCGCCGGCTTTGTAACGCGCACACATGCAGAATTAGTTAAGAAATCTTCAACACCGCCAGCATAACACGAAAACCCCGACTCTGCAAGGGGGAAAACAGACAGAATGATAGCTACTCAATCCCATCTCGCTCGCGGCAGCGAGCTTTCACGGGAGCAACGCTCCCTTTCACGTGCAGCCCCGCGAAACTTTCACGCGATAGCTTTCACCCTTGCCACAGATACCTCCACTCGCGTAAAATTTTTATCCCGCGTCACACGCGGCTTAAAGGGGGGGGGGGGCACGAAGTGAAGATGTAAGGAAATATCTTGCCGCCTGCCTGTTTTGTGTTATATCCCGATGCGGGTTGACACACAACCCTCTACCACTCTATGAATGACTCATATCATCATCATCAGGTCAGCCTCTCGGCTGAAAAGTCACACATGCCCAACACCCATAACCATACCACCAATTCCTCTATGAATCGGACAACAGACGATACAAACGCCGGCATTGCTCCCGCACCCGCATCCGCACCGTGATTCTGGCTGCCGGGACTCCGCTCTGTGCTCAACCCTCCGATGGAGGCACGTTCAGTGTCGCAGGTGGTAGTTTCAGCATCGGTGAGGGCGGCGCGCAGGTGACTGCCCGCGTCACCATCGATGACGGCGGCTCCTTGTTCATTCACAACGCCGCCGGCAAACAGGTCATGTCCGTTGGCGGCGGACTGGGCGATTGGACCAAAACCAAAAACCCGACCACCTGGCATGGCAAAGGCTCGGCTTTCCTCCCGGAGGGTACTTATTCCGTCACCGGTACGGTTACCAATAGCCCCATGAACGATCGTGAGGAAAATCTCGCCTACTTCCGCTATGAGGTGATGACTCAGTACACTGTCACCGAAGAGGATGATGAAGACGAGGATAAGGAGGAGGAGCCGCCCACCTGCGATGTCTGCGGCTGCGGTAAGGACTCCGGCAACAATTCCGGCAATAGCAAGGAAAATGCCCCCGGCTCGCCCGATGAGGAATGCACCGGCTCGGTCAGCCCCTCTTCTTCCGGCGGTGGTAATGGCGGTGCGTCTCCGGCGGCGCTCGCGGATGCGTCCGGGGATACCACCGCTTCGGCTGCGGCCTCCACCTTCCTGCGCTATGATTCGGTCTGGCGATGGACGGCTCAGGAGCAGGACAGCGTGCTGACCATTCGCCCCACCTCCGGCCGCCGCATGACCTTTGCTCTCGTGGCCGGCGAATCAGTGGCACGCCCCACCGCGCTCACTCGTCATCATGCCGTGCGTGTGGAGCTGCAGAATGCGGATTTGTCTCCCTGTACCTCCGGATCGCCTGCCTTCCGGACGCTCACGGAGGCTTCCGGGCGACGCGTGCGTTTCGATGCTCAGGGCGCGGTCGCAGCGGTCATCTCTGCTTCCGGCCGGGTGACCACGGCGGCGGAGCACGCCGCGCAG
>JAFUQZ010000016.1 GCA_017472085.1 Akkermansia sp.
CATTCCGACGCGCGTGGAACCGGGTACCCCTGGGCAGCTCGCCGGGTAACACACATAAACCACAAACATATAGAAAACAAAATACAATGAAGAAGACAATTATTGCACTTCTCGCTCTGGGTGGTATCGCCATGGGGGCAGAGGAGACATTCGATGCAGCAACCAAGACTGCAACAATTGCTCTCACGTTCGATGTGGCTGCTCTTGAAGCTATCAGCGATGTGAACTTTACCGGTTATACAGCATCGAAGCCGAACTTTTTCATGTTCACAGGTACATGGGGCGATGGAACTAGCGGTTCCCTCGGTCTTGCGAACAACGGTTCCTCTGGTTCTGATACGACCGGCATGTACTCTTCCTGGGTGAAGGATTCCAGCAGCGGTCAGTCAACGGATTGCGGTCTGGGTTCTGTATTCACCTCCTCTACGAACTGGGATGCTATAGATGCCGTTTCTCTGGTGTATTCATACAGCACGCCGGATTCCGGTGCCACGACCACAAACGTGGCACTTTCCATCGGCTTTACAGATGGCACAGTAGAGACATACGATGGTACAAAGGCCAATATCGTGTTCGGAGGCACCTCCGGCTTCGCCTCAACAGGTATCACCATTAATGACACATACGTTACCTCATACGAGGTTGATACGACATTCACCTCTCTTGACGATGCAAAGACCAAGAGCGTCGCGCTGCTTCCCTCCACAAGCGTTCCGGAGCCGACCACGGCTACGCTGAGCCTGCTGGCTCTGGCCGGCCTCGCCGCCCGCCGTCGCAGAAAGTAAACGGTTTATCTTCCGCTATGCCGAGTAGAGTCCATTTCTGTCTCGGTGTAGCGGCAGCGCGTAAGCGCTGAGGCGAAGACGGATGGCCGGTCTGGCTTGATGCTATGGCGTGACAAGCCGTCGTCGGGCTCGCCCAGACAGGCCGCAAGTAAAGCATGCCTGACGGCTGAGTCAATTTTCAACGCTGCTGCCTGTGATGGGTGGCAGCGTTGTATTATTGCCAACTTATTTCCACAACGGATGTTCTTGGCAAAAACAAGGCAATCCCATTCGAGCCTGAGGAATGTGAGAAAATCGAGGTTCAGAGAAAAGAGCGAACAAACGCTCTTTCCAACGAGAATCTGCAGCTATGTGCTGGAGTAATTGGTGACAAATGGTGAGCATACCACCTGTTTTGGACATGGTAAAGGCTACGGATGAACAGTTGCTTGTTTGCCATTGATTTGTTACGGAGTCATAGGTGTTAAACCAAGCGGAATTCTTGGAGGGAATAGCCGCTTGTTTTGTCCATCCCCTGTTCCAGACTCTATTATGATGAGCACAGGCATTGCGTACATCATTGAGAGCGCGAAGCCAGGAAATCAGCAACTGAGGAGTCGGAAGTCCAAGCGAACGTGATACTTTTTTCTGAATTTTCTGTTCAACGGAGGAGAAAAAGAAAACGGAAGCACCAAAATCCATCAGCTCACAAGCGAGCCAGAGTGGCAGATGTTGATCGGAATATCTGGTAAAGAAATCGCGTACCAGCAGCAGAGAACTTTTGGCGGCAGTTGAATCAAGTTTATCTGTCCAAAGCTTCCATTTAGAGGTATCTACCCGGTGAAAATTGTTGATATCCAAATACCCAAAAGGTCCGTATATTTCACAGAAGTAATGAACCAGACGGTTGCGTACCGCAACTTCGATCCTCTCGATAGCATCCAACAGCTGCAATCGCAACTGACGGTCAAAACAGTACAGTCCCCATACGGTGTCAAAATCCGTTCGTATGCGTCCCTGAGCCGATATTTCCCAATACGGTTGCAGGCGTTGATATCCTACATCTTCCAGTTTCTGTCGAATCCGATGAAAATCTCCCGTCATGCCCCGACTGAGAAGCAAACGGGTTAACGCCTCGTAGCTTAAAAACGGATGATGATATGATGGTTTGGGCATAAAAATAAGGCACGCTTTGTTGCGCATATCCTTACTCCTCAGAGAAAGGCAGAGGCGTCAGCGTGCCATGGCGGGGATCTTTTAGCATGGATAAAGGCATGAGTCAAGCACAATTTTTAGTCATCGCATCTTTTGCATGTCGTTGTCACATTCATGATACCGGTTTACGGGAACAAGCAACGCTTTAAAATTTATTATCCCCGCGCAGCTTCGCATTTGAAATGCGATATACTGCGCACACGCGGCGAGTACGGCGCAGGTCTCTCAGCATTCCGACGCGCGTGGAACCGGGTACCCCTGGGCAGCTCGCCGGGTAACACACATAAACCACAAACA
>JAFUQZ010000088.1 GCA_017472085.1 Akkermansia sp.
AAAAGAAAGAAGCTGCCCTTGACCATAGGCTGACTCAGTTGCTGAGCGATGACTCCCTGCAATCGGAACATCCCCAGACGCATGTCGATGGCTTCCTTGTAGAGATAGGCAATGGTGTTGTGCGGTAATGTGAACATAGGTCCTCATTATCGCACGTCCCACTACAAGCCTTTTGGTTGAGTGCTTACCAGTTAACGCTGAGCGTCTTTTATCGTTCATCCAGCGAGCAAAAATCGTAATTTTAGCTATTAGCTGATTTTATCGCCTATCGGCAGCGTGAGCAGGAAGGTTGTTCCTGCATCGGAGCTTTTTTCCAGGACGAGGTCACCGCCGATGGAGCGGGCCATATCTCTTGCCAGCGCGAGACCAAGGCCCACACCGGGTTTGCGCCCTTGCTCGGCCCGGGCTGAGCGGGAGAAGGGTCGGAAAAGACACTTCTGGAGTTCTTCGGGTATGCCGGGGCCATTGTCCGTGAAGCGGATACCCAGCATGTTGTGGGTGCGGACGATGCTGATACCGATTGCCGGTGCAGTCGCTGTTGCTGCATATTTGACGGCATTATCTGCCAGATTGGTAAGGATTTGCTCCAGCGAGAGCAAATCGGTGTGCAGCGTTATCATGTCGCAGCGTTTGTCATGAGTAACGTGCGTTTTGAATCCGGCATCGCGGAGACGGCCGGTTATCTTGCTGAATGCCTTGTCCAGCAATTCCCGACACGGGCCATTGTCACAGCGGCCGCGTACCTTTCCCCGGCTCAGACGGGCAAAGCCGAGCACATTTTCCACCAGGTGCGCCAGTCTGCGGGTTTCGTGATAGAGCGTCTCGTGGTATTCTTCCAATTTTTCCTGAGGCGTGTTCTTCTTCCGCAGCAGGTCGGTGATGAGCGCAAAGCTGGTGAGCGGGGTGCGAAGTTCGTGGGTGACGGCAGATACAAAGTCGCTGCGGCGGCGTTCCATGCGGGTGTAGAACGCGAGCAGTCCGAAGATGATACCGATGCTGATGAGGGTGATGAGCCAGGTTGCGGCCACCGTTCCGCGCATGGCGTCCTTGCGCGCTTCGGAATCCGACAATTCAACCGAATTTCCAGGCCGGAGCACCAGGGGCAGGGGGCTCAGGTTGGCATGTTCCCCGGGCTCAACAAAGTCGATAGAGGCCTCTTTCAATCCCGGTTCGACCATGGGCAGGAGGTGAGTTGCCAGTTTATCAGCGTCGATGATGAAGCCCTCTGCCGCGCACCCGTGGGTGGTGGGGATGCTGCGCATGTATACCAGGTTTTTCTTGTAGTTCCAGGCAAAGAAAGGCCCTGGTTTGCCCTTTGCCTTCATCGGTTGGGAAAAGTCCTGGTCATTGGCTTCATACACCCCGAACACCGGCAGATGCGTGCGGGAATCATAGTTAGAGGGCTTGGTAGGGTCATATATAGGAGCGGATGGGTTGAAAGCCTTGCGCCGCATGGTATTCATCACTACCGTGGCGCTGCTGAGCACATGTCCGAATCCTTCCTCGCCCGGAGGCACCAGCAGCGCTCCGGGGGTAAGAAGAAAATATCCGCAGTTGAAATCTGCTTTCCCACCTTGGGGCATGGGATAGATGGCCAGGGAGAAATCCGGTTCCGGGGCCATTTTGTTGCGCTCTTCGGTCAGCAGTCTGTTCAATTCGGACTGAACGCGGGGCAGGCTCAGCTCCAGCAGGCGGTTGATTTGCGCCTTGCGGTCAATCTCATCCAGTCTGGAGTGGAGTGTGGCGGCCTCGTAGCCCTGCCAGAGGGCTGCACCCACGGTCAGCAGGCTGAAGAGTACGAGAATAATCAGTGGTTTCTTTTTCATACTTCGTTCCAGCGGTAGCCGCGTCCGCGGATATTTTCAAAGCGGGATGCGGCTTCGGGGGGTAATTTGTCTCGCAATCGGGTGAGGGTGACAGCCACCGTCCGGGAGCGTCCGAGCCCTCCGCGATTGCCCCATACACGCAGCATGATCTCTTCCTGCGGCAATACACGCCCGGGATGGGTCAAAAAATAGCGGAAAAGTTCGAATTCCTTTTCCGTCAATGAAATATCGGAGCCGGAGTCCATGGAGAGGGTTCGGGAAACTCCGTGCATGACGCCTCCGGGAAATTTCAATTCCTGAGCAACGGGCAAGGGACGCCCGGCGGAGCGCCGCAGCACCGCCGCGATGCGTGCCAATAACTCAGCACTGCTGAAAGGCTTGACCACATAGTCGTCTGCCCCCAGCTCCAGCCCTTTTACCCGCTCTTTTTCTTCGCCGTGCGCCGTCAGGATGATGCTGGGAATACCCGGGCATTCGCGCGCCATCATTTTCAACAGTCGGAAACCATCTATTTCCGGCATGTTGACATCCAGAAGTGCCAGATCGGTCGGATAGCTCAGCAGGGACTCCAGGGCCGCGCGACCATCTGCCGCCGTGCGAACCTCGTAGCCCGCTTCGCGCAGCAAATCCGCCAGCAGTTCGCGAATGGCCGAGTCATCTTCCGCTATCAGTATGCACCGTTGCTCCATCTCCGCTCAGCATATCACAGTTTTTCCCTCGCATCAAGGACAGAAGCCATCAGCTGCCTGCTTTTGATTCTATTTGTGAGCGGCGGGGCGGCTTGTTGCACTCTTACCTGTATTGGGGAGAGGCCGGGCTTCCGTGCAGGTGGGTGTGTTGCCAGCCGGGAAGGAGGGACTGCCAGAAATCGTAGTGCGGACTGTTTCGCTCCTGCTCCATTCGTTCCGGTGTCATTTCAAAGGGATATATCTGGATAGGTACGGCAGACTGGCCGGCTTTCAGCGCCTGGTGAACCATGGTATAGATTTCCTCAATGGCCGGGTCGCCCATGGCAAAGCACCCGATAGAGCGATTGCTGCCATGTACCATGATGAAAGAACCTGTTCGTCCCTTGTTGCGGTCGTAGGCGTTGGGATAACCGATGTTGAAAGAGAGATGGAACTTGCTGCGGGGATTGAGCAGGGGCAGAGTGGTCGCGTAGAATCCCTCAGGTGCCTGGCGGTCTCCCTCGGCCGTTTTCGGTCCAAGCTCGCCGCTCATGGCAAGAATGGGGTAGGTTTTCAGAAGCCTCCATCGTCCCTTTTCCTGAACCCGGAGCTCCAGAGTTCGGGTTTCCTTGACAATACGCAGAAAGACAGGTCTCCCGAAAGCATGCCCCAGATGCGGCCGGACATGCTGCATGGCGGCTGTCGCCCTGTCGGTGTCATCAGAGGGCTGACACCCCGTGAGTGAGACAAGCATGAGCGCCAGAAAAATCCGGAATCTCATTTCTTTTCGGGGGCTTCAGCTCCGGTGGTGGGCTTTTCCTCAGCCTTGGGCGCTTCCTCGGGAGCTTCGGCGGGCTTTTCCTCAGCCTTGGGCGCTTCCTCGGGAGCTTCGGCAGACTTCTCCTCAACCTTGGGCGCTTCCTCGGGATCCACGGCAGGCTTCTCCTCAGCCTTGGGCGCTTCCTCGGGAGCTACGGCGGGCTTTCCCTCAGCCTTGGGCGCTTCCTCGGGAGCTTCGGCGGGCTTTCCCTCAGCCTTGGGCGCTTCCTCGGGAGCTTCGGCGGGCTTTTCCTCGACCTTGGGCGCTTCCTCGGGAGCTTCGGCGGGCTTTTCCTCAGCCTTTTTCACCGTCAACTTGGGTGCAGTCGCCGTCGGAGCCGGTTTTTTGATGGGGTTGGTGGGAGTTGTCTTTGCCGGTTGGGGCTTCGGCGCCGGCTCGGTATCGGCTTCTTCGAGTTCTTCAACGATAGTTGCTTCGGCAGCTTTCTTCTCGGCTTTCTTTCTGCGTTTTTCCTCGCGTCGTGAGATAAAGGTTTCGATGAACGATGTCAACAGGGCGTATACCAGGAAGAATGCACCGGGAATGGCGGCAATAATCCAGGGTGCAGACTGAATGGCATGGAGCAGTTCCGGCATGGTCGGATTGGGCGATTTGGCCCACATGCCCACCATGTACTGGAATACCTCCGTACAGCCATACCACAATGCCACGCTCAGAGCGCAGGTGAACATGATGCGGAACGGGGCGGTGGAGCACAGCCACCCCATGGCAAAAATAGTCGTGATGATGATGGCCGGGATGGGGTAACTCTGCGGCAGGTCACAGAAGTCCAGTACGGCGCGATTGTTCTCTATGGCGGTGGGCAGAGCGGTCACCGGATCCATGAAGGAACAAAGAGTGAATGCAATGAAGAGAATAAACGCAGCTGCGTATGAGACGTTCCAGATGATTTCCTGAATGCGGAGAATCGCCAGGATAAGCAACACACCGGCAGTAATGGTGACCCAATTCAGGGTGCTGACCATCGGGAGAAGTGCTTCCGGGGTGAAATGACCGATTAAATCAGCCGGAGAAATGTGTGCAGGTGCTTGAAGATAAACAGCCAGAAAAAGAAGAATCAGCCAGCTGCATACAAGGCGGAAGAGAGTACCCAGAACGTTCATTGCCCAAGCATTTTAGGGAAAGATGTGCTTGGCGTCAAGGTAAAACCACCTCAGAGGGCTGCCTTTTCAGTCATAGCGCGGCATTTTGTCTGCAAAAGATACAAAAACAGCCCGGCATGAACGCCGGGCTGCTGAAAAAATCGGATGCCTGCGGAGCTTCAGCATTCTCCGGGCAAACACTCACCCGTTACAATTTCTTCCAGGGTCTGGCGGCGGCGGATGATGTGCCATTTTTCACCATCCACCAGAACTTCAGCCGCCAGAGGGCGGGAGTTGTAGGTGGATGCCATGCTGAAACCATATGCCCCGGCGCTCATTTCTGCCAGCACCTCGCCGGGTTTCACATCGGCAATGGCGCGATTCTGTGCCTGGAAATCGCCGGATTCGCAGATGGGCCCCACGATATCCGCCACGATAGTGTCGTCCCGGTGCTCCGTGACGGGCCAGATCTCATGGTATCCTTCGTAGAGAGCCGGACGGATGATATCGTTCATTCCGGCATCAATCATCTTGAAGGTCTTGGCTTCCCCTCTCTTCTCATAGAGACAGGTGGTGAGCATGGCGCAGGCGTTGCCGGTGAGACGCCGCCCCGGTTCCACGATGATTTTGATACCCAGCGGCTTCAGCAGGGGGATAATGGCATCTGCATAGCCTCGTATGGTGATGTGCTCGGGATGCTCGGCCCACCATGCTGACAGTCCGGAAGCCAGACACCCGTCATAGACAATACCGATACCGCCGCCGATGGACCAGAACTCAATGCCATACAGGTCAATGAACTTGCGGACTACGGGTGCCACTTTTTCAATGGCTTCCACAAAGGGCCTGATTTCTGTGAGCTGGGAGCCGATGTGCATCTGAAGCCCCCGGATGCGGAGGTGGGGCATTTCTGCCGCAATGGTAGCGTAGAGCTCTTCAATGCGGGTGATGTCCACACCGAACTTGTTTTCATTCGTGCCGGTGGTGATGTATTTGTGGGTGTGGGCATCCACGTGGGGGTTCACGCGCACGGCAATGGGCGCGTGAACCCCCATTTCTCCGGCAATGCGGTTGATTTCGCGCAGTTCGTTCTCGCTTTCGCAGTTGAAACAGTAGATGTTCTGCTCCAGGGCATAGCGGATTTCCGGTTCGGTTTTGCCCACCCCGGCATAGGTGCAGAGTGTGGCGTCGCCGCCGGCGTTGATGACGCGCCACAATTCTCCGCCGGAAACGATATCAAAACCCACCCCCTGTTGCACCATGAGGTTGAGAATGGCCTTGTTGGAGCAGGCTTTCACCGCATAGGCCACATGGGCATCTAACGGCGAGAGCGCTTCGCGGAACTCTGACAAATCTTCTGTAATGGTCTTTTTGCTGTAGACAAAGGTCGGCGTTCCGATGACCGCAGCAATATCAGCCAGATTGACACCCTCACAGTGCAGGGAGCCGTTCTTGTAAGCGAATGAATGCATGATGAATAAGATTATGGGTTCTTTTTGAGGGTGATGGGCGGACGGTCTTCGATGATGGTGGCCACCCAGGTGAGGTCACGCGAGTTTTCGCATGCCAGTTTGATGAGCACGGTGATGGGCATGGCCAGCAGCATCCCGCAGGGCCCCCATACCCATCCCCAGAACAGCACGGAGACGAGTACCACGGAGGTGGCAATGCCGAATTGCTTGCCCAGGAAGATGGGTTCGATTCCGTTACCGATAGCGAAGTTGATGGCGATGTATCCGACCGCCACGATGAAGCAATCGCCCCATCCGCCCATGAGCAAGGCCATGAGAATGGGGGGGATAGCTGCCACAATAGAGCCGATGGTGGGGATGAAGTTGAGCACCAGAGCCAGCATGCCCCACATGAAGGCGAAGGGGACTTCCATGGCGGCGCACAGCCACCATGCCAGCAGTCCGGTGGAAGTGCTGGCAACGGTTTTGATGAAGAGGTATCGCTGGATGCCGCGCAGGGCATTCAGGAAGTCATCTTTTCCCTTATTGCTGTTGGGCAGGCTGCGGAAATTCCGACCGAATAGCGTGGCCTCTCCCAGAATGAACGTCATGAGCAGCAAGACCAGAGTGCAGGCTGATACAAATGAGAGCACCTGCCCGGAAAGCGTCTGTACCCACGAGAGCATCATCGGGATATTGATGATATCCATGGGCGAGGCGATGACATCGCGCGCCTGTTCCTCCAGCCCTACATTACCCAGCCAGCCCATGATTTCGTTGTATTTCTCCATCAGGCGGGTGGTGACTTCGCCTTCCAGCGTTTGTTTGACATCCCGAATCAGGACGTTGAACAGGCTGATAATGCCGAAGATAACGCCGAAATCCGCTAGCACGGTGAATGATACGGCCAGCCAGTGCGGGAAGCGCAGGAAGCGTCGCAGCAGACCTGTGACCGTGTAGCTGATGATGGCGAGAAAACAGGCCATCATGATGGGCAGAATAACGGATCTGGCCTGTTGCAGTCCGTAGATTACCACCATGGCTGCGGCTACGGTGACAAGGGCGCGCGCCCCCTCACCCAACAGGAGATTGTTCTTTTCCGTATCCGGAGAAGTAGTAGGTTCGTTCTGCATACTGATTGTCGGATATTCTACACATCTTTTCCCGTAATTCAAGCGCAATGCTGGCACATGGCAGAATAAATGTCGCCGAAGGGGTAAAAGAGAGCTTACAGAGCGGGTGTAAGACGCGCGCTGAGTAAATCAAAAACAGATTTTCCCGTGTCGGGATGCGGTTCCGTCAGCATTGGTTCCGGGTAGACGTGAGCGTAGCGGTCGCCGTCCGCATCCCGCCGGGTGCCGGGGAAGTTGAGGTTGACATCTGCCTGCTCGCAGTGCCGCCACGGGCCTCCTGCTCTGGCGAAACCGTCGCGGATGTTGCGGTAGGGATAGCAGTAGGTGTTCACCCAGTAATCCACGCCTGCCGGGCGTTGTCTCGGTTGAGATTTCTTCCTGCGGCTGACGGGGTCGATGGTGGCAACGAGAATGCGGCCGTGAGGTTCTTTCAGATGCCGCAGGGCATCCATGATGGCGGAGCCCCCGTAACTGTGCCCGATGAGAACGATATCAGCCCTGGGGTTGAGCTTACAGAATGCGGTGAGGTCGCGTTGCAGTTTCCAAGTGCTGTGGAAGAGGAGATTGCCGGTGCCGCTGTCCCAGGCATAGTATGCCCGCAGCTGTTTACCCGTGCAGGGCAGGAGGGGCATGTTTTCATAGGCCTTGCGGAAGTGCAGCAGAACCTGCTCTGTGAAGCCGCCCACGAAAATGACTGCCATTTCCGCTTTCTGTGGGGGCAACGGCTGCTGACGGCGGCGACCGATGATTCCCTCTGCCGGAGTCGGCTCAATGCCGGGTACGGGAGCCGCCTTCTGCGGCTGCTGCTGACAGGCCGGTGTCAGCAGCAGGAATGCCGTGGCAGAAAGGAGAAAAGTGCGGGTAGCAGGGTGCATGATACGCGGTGGTCAGAATCCCAAATCCAGCTGCGTGGCGTCCGGGTGTTCCAGTATAGTCGGTGTTTCTGTCTCTGCCGGTGGGGTGGACACACTCTCCGCCGGAGGTGTGACTGTTTCTGTCGGGGTGATAGTCGAATCAACGGAGGTCGGAACCGCTTGTTCCTCTGTTACTTGTTCTGCTGCTGCGGGCATGATGCGGGCGATGCGCTCCACCTGATTCTTGGTGACGATATTGCCGAGCACGCCTCGACCTTTGACACGGAGATTACCGAAGTCAAAGGGGATGGGGCGGCGCAGTCGGCGCAGCTGGTTCTTCAGGTAGACATTCACCGACATGGTCGAGCTGTCCTCCTCGTTGGGATGCACCGTCAGGAAGAAGATGCGGCTGCCCTTGGTGCCCTGGGTGAGCTGGTATTCCTTATCGCGGGTGAACCCGCCGAGGTGGAATCGCTTGGCATAGGTGATACCGTCCTTGCCGTCGCGGTAAATCATGTTGAATACCCAGTCATCGCCCGGTCTCAGCACGCGGATATCCAGCACCTTTTTGCCCACATAGAACTTTTCCTGCACGCGGCGCACCATGAGCACGCCCTGATTGTCAATCGTGAGAATGTCGCTGAGTGTGGAGCATTTTTCCACCGGTTCGCCCTTGCGGACACCGTAGCCGGCAAAGCCCTCTTCATCCAGATACAGCATTTCGTTCTCCACGGCGGCTTCGGCGCGGGAGAGACTGTCGAAAGTGGCCAGCTCCGTGCGGCGCGGCCAGGCATCGCCGTATTTCTTGCGGAGGTTTTCGAACCAGCGGATGGTGTAGCGGGTGAGCTGTGCCAGATGCTTGCGCGTCTTTTCGATGTCGGCCTCCAGTCCCGCGATATGCTCCTCTGCCTTGTGAATTTCGTAGCGGGCAATTTTCTTGATGCGGATTTCGGTGAGGCGGATGATGTCATCCCGCGTGACGGGGCGCCAGAAATCGCGCACAAAGGGCTCCAGACGCTCGGCGATTTCGGTGAGGGATTGCTCCCAGCTCTCACTCTCTTCCAGCACCTTGTAGATGCGGTTCTCGATGAAGATTTTTTCCAGACTGGCCTGCATCCAGTTTTCCTGCAGCTCGGCCAGCTGCACCTCCAGCTCCTGCCGCAGCGTTTCCTTCGTCAAATCCACATTGTGCTTCAGGATTTCGCTCACTCCCATGAACACCGGCTTGCGGTTCACGATGACCACAGCCTTGGGAGAGATGCTCACCTGGCAATCCGTGAATGCATAGAGGGCATTGCAGAGTTTCTCCACGTCCTGTCCCGCAGACAGATGCACCAGAATGTCTGCCTGGGCCGCCGTGTTATCCTCGATTTTAGCCACCTTGAGCTTGCCCTTATCCATGGCATTCTCAATACTCTGGATGACCGATTCCGTGGTGGTGCCGTAGGGGATTTCCGTGATGCGGAGCAGTTTTTTGGAGGCCACTTCAATGCGCGCCCTGCAGCGCAGACGGCTGTTGCCGGTGCCATCGTTGTAGCTGCTCACATCCAGCAGACCTCCGGTCTGAAAATCCGGGTAGAGGGTGAACTCCTCGCCGCGCAGGTAATGGATGGCGGCCTCGATGATTTCGTTGAAATTGTGGGGCAGGATGAGGCAGTTCATGCCCACGGCAATGCCGAGCGCGCCCTGTGCCAGCAGAAGCGGGAACTTCACAGGCAGAGACACGGGCTCTTTATTGCGACCGTCGTAACTGAGCTTCCACTGGGTCACTTTCGGGCTGTACACCACCTCCTTGGCAAAGGGGGAAAGACGCGCCTCTATATATCGGGGCGCTGCGGCCGAGTCTCCCGTGAGGATGTTGCCCCAGTTACCCTGCGTGTCAATGAGCAGCCCCTTCTGGCCGAGCGTCACCAGCGCACTGCCGATGGAGGCATCGCCGTGCGGGTGGTATTTCATGGTATCGCCCACGATATTGGCCACCTTGTTGTAGCGTCCGTCATCCATGCGCTCCATGGAATGCAGGATGCGGCGCTGCACCGGCTTGAGCCCATCGGCAATATGCGGTACGGCTCGCTCCAGAATCACATACGAGGCGTATTCGAGATAATAATCCCCGAACATCTTCTGAATTGTGCTCGGATTTTCCATCAGATGCACCGGTGTGTGGTCGTTACTCATGAGATTGCGGCATTCTAGCATATCCTGCCGTAACGCGTCAAGGCAGGAGTGCGTATGGAAATGCTCATAAACCGGCAGTTGACGCATTTCCGGCTTGCGCGTGTGCGTGCACCGTGGTTTAATTCCGGTACGATGAGTACGATTTACGAGCAGATTACGGAAGGAATGAAGAATGCCATGCGGAGCAAGGATACCGTGGCTCTGGGGGCGCTGCGCGGATTGAAGGCGGCGTTGCAGAACGCACAGGTGGCCCGTGGCAATGTGCACGAGGAGTTGCCGCTCAATGAAGCGCAGAATGTCGTTCGCAAACAGATGAAACAGCGTGAGGATTCCATCGCCCTCTATGCGCAGGCCGGTCGCGAGGACCAGGTGGCCAAGGAGCGCGCGGAGATGGAAGTGCTGGCCGCTTTCCTGCCGAAGGAAATGACCGAGGAGGAGATTCTGCCGGTGCTGGAAGCCGTTATCGCGGAGCTGGGCGCTTCGGGTAAGAAAGACATGGGCCGCGTGATGAAAGAGATGCAGGCTCGCACGGAGGGGAGTGCTCCCGGTAAGGTGCTCTCCCGTCTGGTCGGTGCCCGCCTGAATTGATTTATCCACTATCTGCCTTTACTGCCATGTTTTGTGCCGTTATCGTAGCTGCCGGGAGCTCCCGCCGGGCCGGTTTTGACAAGCTGGCTGCTCTGTTGGACGGAGTTCCGGTGCTGCGGCGCAGCGTGGATGCCTTTGTCGCGGCCGGGGCTGCTGCGGTGGTGGTGGTATGCCCTCTTACCCGGTGGGAAGAGACGGGCCTGGCTACGGCCGACTTCCCGATTCCCGTGTTGCGGGTGGATGGCGGCGCTGAGCGCCAGGATTCTGTGGCGGCCGGATTGGCTGCATTGCCGGAGGGAACTCGGATGGTGGCTGTTCATGACGGAGCCCGCCCGCTGGTGACCCCGACCGGAATCCGTGCCTGTCTGGCGGCTGCGGAGGAAACCGGGGCGGCGACCTGCGCTCACCCGGTGGTGGACACTCTCAAACGCGCGGATGCCCGGGGCTTCTCACTGCCGGAGGTTGTGAGCCGTGAGCATCTGTGGGGAATGGAGACACCGCAGATTTTTAACCTGAACCTGCTGCATCGGGCGTATGCCCATGTGGCGGAGTGCGGTTTGGTGGTGACGGATGAGGTGAGCGCGGTTGAGAGTATTGGTGTTCCCACACGCCTGGTGCAGGTGGAGGCCAATCTCAAGATTACGCTGCCGGGAGATTTGGAGCTGGCAGAGCTGATATGGAAACACAGGGGGTAGAGCGACCTTGGTCGAAGTGTTGGGTCGTGGGGCACGGCTTCCTGGGGGCGGCTCTGGCTGCATCCCTGCGGCGCGCCGGGGCCGATGTGCTGACGCTGGACGCAGTTGCCCCTGCCGATGTGGTGGGCGATGCTGCGGATGAAACCGTGTTGCAGCGGGCGTTGCAACTGCTGGTGCCGCAGGTGGTGTTCTGCTGCCAGGCCACGGGCGGCGGTTCACCTGCGGATTATCGCCACACTTACGGAGATGTGGTTCGGCAGCTGCTTTCGGCTCATCTGCGGGTGGTGTTCTGCTCCTCGATTTCGGTGTATGGCGCGGCTTCCGGCGCGGTGAATGAAGAGACTTATCCGATTGCTCCGTCTGAGCGGGCGCAGGTGTTGCTGGAGGCAGAGGCTGCGGTTCGAAAATGCGGGGGCATTGTGTTGCGCATGGCGGCCTTGTACGGAGTCGGCCGCTGCGAGGTGCTGCGGCGGCATCTGGCGGGGGAAGCCCGCTTGCCGGGGCCGGCGGAACGCCTGCTCAGCTATGTGCATGTGGATGATGCCGTGGAGGCTCTGATTCTGGCCGGACAGGCAGCTGTTCCCGGCAGCTGCCTGAATGTGAGCGGCGAATCCGTGCGCCGCGATGCCTTGTATGAACAGCTGCACGAAGCTACCGGTGTGAAGCCGTCGGATGCGGCGTCTCCGGTGTCTCGCCGAGGACTTTCCGACCGCCTGATAGATTGTTCCCGGCTGCGGATGCTGGGGTGGAAACCGCAGATGAGCCTGCGGCGTTTTGCTGAACAATTTGCTGATGCCTTTGTACCCGATGCGCCCTGATTATTACCAGATACTGGATGTGGAACCCTCGGCTCGTCCTGTTGAAATCAAGCAGGCTTACTACCGCCAGGCCCGTCGCTTTCACCCGGATTGCAATGACGGCGACCCTGTGGCAGAGGAGCGATTCAAGCTCGTGGCAGAGGCTTATCGCACGCTGGGCAATGAAAGCCGCCGCCGTGATTATGATGAGCGCATGGAGCGCATGCGCCGCTATGCGGATGCTCCGGAACTGGCGTCCATGCAGCGGCGGGTGCGTGTGTCTGCCCGCCATGGCAGAGCGCGGCGCGCGGGGGAGGAGCGCCATGCGTCCGTTCGGCGTTTCCGACCGTTTTTGCCGCGCCGTGTGCCGCGCACCATGGGGGTGTGGACCATGGTGGCCGTGTATGCCATGGCGGCTACCATGCTGGTGCCGCAGGTGTTGCGTGGTTGCGGAGTCCTGGCGGATATGAACCGCCGACCTCTGGTGCCGGAGAAAGAGGAAAAGAAACCCGAACTCTCGGAGGCAGAGAAACGGGCTTCTCTGGAGGCCTCTAATGCGCGCTTGCGCTCTATGGCAGAGGCAGGGGAGGAGCGCGCACAGCTGCGTCTGGCTATTGCTTTGTATCACGGACTGGGGATGCCCGTTAATCGCCCGGAAGCAAAAGAGTGGTTTGCCCACGCAGCGGCACAGGGAAATACCATGGCTGAAAAATGCCTGCAAACCCTCAATTTTGCACAACCCGCGCACGCTCAGGCAGAAACGCCGCCGGCGGACGAGTGAGCGAAGTTGTTAAGCTGAACCGATGGCCTGTTTCAGCGTGAGCGCATCGCGCAGCGCTGCCACATCGTGCACGCGGTGCATATCTGCCCCGTGTTCCGCGGATAGCAGGGAGAGGATGACCGTGGGCAGGGGCGTACAGACAGGGTCCGGCTTGCCGTACAGCAGTTGCCCGATGAATCGTTTGCGCGACAACGCCATCAGAATGGGTCGATTATCGACGCGGATCTGCTCCAGATGCCGGATGATTTCTACAGTGTGTTCTGCGCGTTTGCCGAAGCCGATACCCGGATCCAGGCAGATGCGATTCGAGGTGATTCCAGCCGATGCCAGAGTGCTCAGCCGCTCCTCAAAGAATTGCCGAATCAGTCCGGGCATGAGCTCCGACGCCGGAAGAGGGGCCTCGAAAGGCAGGTTGTGCATGAGGATGATACCGCAGGGGCGTTCGATACACAGCCGTATCATCTCCGGGTGACGGAGGGCTGTGATATCGTTGATGATGTCTGCTCCGGCGTTCAGCGCGGCTTCGGCCACCTCGGGGTGGCGGGTGTCGATGGAGAGAAGAAGGCTCGGATAGCGTCGCCGCAGGGCTGCAATGACCGGGATGGTGCGCTGTATTTCGGTGGCAATATGTGTGGGGATGGCCCCGGGACGGGTGGATTCTCCGCCGATGTCGATGATATGAGCTCCGTCTGCCAGCAACTTATCGGCATGTGCAAGCGCGGCCTTCGGGGAGTCGTGCTGCCCGCCATCGGAGAACGAATCGGGCGTGGTGTTGAGGATGCCCATGATTCCCCCGCCGTTCGGAATATTCCAGCAGAGATTCCTCAGTTGCCATGAGCGGGATTGCATGCGGACATGATAGCAACCCTCCGGCCTTTCGTCAAACGTATTCAGGAAGAGTTTTGCTCTGAAAGAAAAAAATATTGTCAGTATGCCGCTAGTTGACCCATTTTTTTCTTTTCTCCGCTCAGTAAATTCTGTATAAGACATCATCGACCGCTTTTTGTCGCCGTGAGGCCGGGGCGGTCAGCAGATACATATCAACAATACAATTCTTTCTATAATGAGCAGTTCATTCTTGCCCGCCCAGTATGCACATCCGTATGAGATTGACCCCAAATACGGAAAGTCGGTAGCCTACTTCTGCATGGAGTTCGCCATTGACAACGTTTTCAAGATTTATTCCGGCGGCCTGGGATATCTGGCCGGTTCCCACATGCGCTCTGCCGGGGCTCTGCGTCAGAACCTGGTGGGTGTAGGCATTCTGTGGTCCTATGGCTATTACAACCAGATTCGTGCGGAGGATGGTTCCATGGCCGTGCAGTATCGCCGCAAGGAATACAGCTTCCTGGAAGACCACAACATCAAGTTCCTCATCCGCATCTGCAATTCTCCCGTGTGGGTGAAGGCTCTCTACCTGCGCCCGGAAACCTTCGGAACCGCCCCCATGTTCTTCCTGACCACGGATCTGCCGGAGAATGATGATGTCTCCCGCTCCATCACCCAGCGTCTCTACGATTCCAACCCCATGACCCGCATCTCCCAGTACATCGTGCTGGGGCAGGGCGGTGCCCGCCTCTTCGAGGAATTGGGCGTGGAGCCGGAAATCTACCACATGAACGAAGCCCACGCCATCGGCGCGGCTTTCAACATGCTGGCTCGCAACGGCGGCAACGTGGAGGAAGTCCGCAAGCGTTTCGTCTTTACCACCCATACCCCGGAGGAAGCCGGTAATGAGAAGATGGACATCAACCTGATGAATAATTTCTCCTTCTTCGACGGCCTTTCTCTGGAGCAGGTTCGCTCCATGCTCAAGCTTGACCCCAACGAGCAGACTTTCAATTACACCCTCGCCGCACTCCGCCTCTCACACATGGCCAACGGTGTGTCCGCTCTGCATGGCGAGGTCTCCCGCCACATGTGGGAGGGATATTCCGACATCTGCCCGATTACGCATGTCACCAATGCGCAGAACAGCGCCTACTGGCAGGATGCTGAGCTGGCAGAGGCCTTTATTTCCCGTGACAAGAAAGCCTTCCGCAACCGCAAGCGCGCCCTCAAGCGCGACCTCTTCCGCGTGGTGGGTGAGCAGACCGGCCATTTGTTTGACCAGGACACGCTCACCATCGTGTGGGCTCGCCGTTTTGCCGCCTATAAGCGCCCGGCTCTCATCACCGAGAACCCCGTGATGTTCGAGCGCATGCTCCAGCGCACCAACCGCCCCGTGCAGATGATTTGGGCCGGTAAACCCTATCCCACCGATTTTACGGCCGTGGATATCTTCAACAAACTCAATCGTCTTAGTGATAAGTACCCGCGTTGTGCCGTGCTCACCGGCTATGAGCTGGGGCTGAGCCGTCTGCTGAAGAACGGTTCCGACATCTGGCTGAACAACCCCGTGGTCACCCGTGAGGCCTCCGGCACGTCCGGCATGTCTGCCACGATGAATGGCTCCATCACCGTCTCCACCAACGACGGCTGGGTGCGTGAGTTTGAACGCGACGGCGAAAACTGCTTCATTATCCCCGAGGCCAGACCGGGGTTGGCTCCCGAAGCCCGCGATCGCTCGGATCGAGACAACTTCTACAGCATTCTGGAGTCGAAGATTCTCCCGCTGTATTACGACAACAAGGAAGCCTGGATGGATTTGGTGTTCACCGCCATGAATGACATCTGTCCGGCCTTCGATTCCGACCGCATGGCCGACGAGTACTACACCAGGATGTACAACTGCTGATGCAGCAGCATTGAACCGTCTATTCATTGCAGCCGCCTTTCCCGGGCGGCTGCATTTTTTCTGCGAGCTGCCGGAGTTTCCGCTTGCGGGAAAGTGTGGGTACACCTATAATGTCGACCATGAACAAGTTGGCTGCATGCGCTGCGTTGGCATTGTCGTTCTCTCCTCTCATGGCGACAGAGGCAGAGATGAACCGTATACTGTCGGACTGGCAACAGAAGGTGACAGAATGGCAGAATGCGGTGCAGGCAGCCGGGACTCCCGAGGCTCAGGCGGCGATTCCCGCTCCGGATGTTGCCGCAACGGCTCCCGCGCTCTGGATGTCCGTCTCTGCGCAGACGGGCAACCGCCGGGAAACTGTTACCCGTGGCAAGGGCCGCAAGCGCCGGGAGGAAACCGTCACGGTGCCGGCCTACGAGTTTGACCAGCCCTGGGCTTTGCCGGGCATTATCTGGTTCCTGAAGCATCCGGAATCGCTTTCCGCCGCCTTTGATGAGGAGCAGCAGCATCAGGTGACCTACTATGTTGAAGCCCTTGTCAAAGCTCTCAACCGTGTGCATTTTGCCAATCCCGCCATCCGCGAGCTCTGCCCGGTGATGGTGCAGAACTCCGGCGTGCGGGAGTATGAGCTCATGCAGAAAATTTACAACCGCAATCAGGATGCCACCACCCGTGCCTGTGCCGCGCTGGCCATGAGCCTCATGCTCAATAATCCCATGGTATCCGGGGTGGAAGGCAGCGCTGCCATGATTCGCGGCAAGCGCATCTACTATCTCAAGCAGGCCCTGCTGCAGGGCGACCCGTCCACCCCCTTCGGCAATTCCACATTGGGAGAGGTGGCGGCCGAGCAGACCTACCGCCTGCGCTACCTCTCCGAGGGGTGCATCCCGCCCCGTGTCCGACTTCGCGCGACCGATGGCCGCAGTGTAGCCTGTCCGGCAGAGGGAAAGCTGAACCTCCTGTTGTTCTGGACACCGGAAGAGCCCTCCGGTGCGGCTCTGGCAGAGCAGGTGGACAAGCTGAAAGAAAAATACCCCGATCTGGAGGTATTTCCCATAGCCCCTTTCCAGACTCCGGAGGCATTACAGCAGGCCGTGCAGTCCGTGCCCGCTATGCAGCAGTCATACATTGACGACAGCAAGGGAAGTGCCGGATTAGCCTATCGTGTGACGTCCATTCCCACGTCTGTCCTCATCAGCAATCGTTCCACCGTGCTCTACATCGGGACTCCGGGAGTGCAGTTGCAATCGGCTCTGGATAAAGCCCTGAAACCGCAGCAGACGCAGCGTCCCAGGGTCTCGATAGAGCCTGCTGAAAAAGAAGCCCCCGTCATTCAGCCCGGCTCACAGCCCAAACCCGCTCCGCCCCCACCCGCTGCGGAGAATGATTCTCCTCCCGCTCTGCGCGATATGCCGGAATTCTGATTCGGGGACCTCGGAAAACTCGGGTTCCCCTGTAATTGTTTGATGAACAGGGGTTCCGCGCGTTGCGCTCCGCCGCCTGTCTAACGGCTGCCGCCCTGACGGGCTCTGGATCAGCGGTGCGACCAATACGCCTTTGCCTGCTCCACTCTCGGCAGATTCAGATAGCGGGAGCGCAGCAAATCCGTGCTGCGGTGGCCCATCTCGATTCCCCGTAGTTTCGGAGGGGAATCGCCTCGGCGTAGCCGGAAAGGGTTCGCCTTTCCGGCGAAGACGGGCCAATCAGCGTATATTCCAATACTCCTTTGCCTGCTTCACCTGTGGCAGATTCAGATAGCGGGAGCGCAGCAAATCCGTGCTGCGGTGGCCCATCTCCAACTGCAACGCCCCCAAATCCCGGAAATATGCTGCATGGTAACTCGCGAAGGTATGCCTGCATACATCCGCCTGCCAATGCCCGGCTGAAAATCCTGCGGCGCGGCGGAGTGCCCTCCAGCGGTTCTGCCAGTTGCGCGGAATGCGGAGCGGGACTCCCCGCAGACTCTTTACTTTCCTCAGCGGCAGCACACGGCCGCCGCCCGTCTTGCTGCCTGCGGCGGGGATGATGACCCGCCCTTGCTCCGGCCGGATGTGGCGTTCGTTCAGCCTCGCCACCTCCTGCGGGCGTACGCCGTTGTACAGCAAGAGGTGGAGCGAGAAACGCATCTCCCGATGCTCCGGTAGCTGCGCGGCTTGTTCGAGCCTCTGCACCTCCTGCGGACTCAGCGGCACAATCTCCTTTTCCCGGATGCGGCGGGGTTCGATGCGGCTCACCGGATTCTCGCCGCACCACTCCTGCCGCAGCCCGTAGGCAAAAATGCTGTGCAGAATCGCGCGTCCCTTGTTGAAACTGTGGTCACTACAGCCGAAAGCCCGCTCCAGCAGCTCGCGGCATTCCCGTGTATTCATACCACGCAGCGGACGCTTCGCTACGCTCTCCACCCGCAGCATTCGCCGCACAAAATGCCGCAAATCCCGCAGCGTGGAGGCCCGCCGCCCCGCGCGAGCCGCCACACTTGCCCACGCCGCCTCTTCAAACGAAACCGTGTGTTCCTCCGCTTGCACCGCCTTTACCCCCGCGCGAATCACCCTCCGCAGCAGGAGAATCAACTCCGTGCGTTCTCTTCCCTGTGCCGCTTCGCCCAGCTCCTCTGTCGCTTCCAGAGTCAGTCGGGCTATGTCGTTCACACTCAGTGGTAAATCCTTGATGATATCCTTTGCTGTTTTCATGATTTTTTCGGTAGGTGGGTCTGCATTTAGAATGCTGATGCAAGCTAAATTTAACGATTAGTGAGGATTTTTTTGTAATGTCAGACTTATACCGCAAGATGTCGGTGTAATCAAGATTGTGTCTCCCCGTTTATCTTCATGCCCACTTGATTATTGCCGATAATTGGTAATAATAGCGTTATCAACCTATTGAGGTGTGCCAGCATTCTAAATGCTGTATATATGGTGCAGCAAAGTGGTCTGTCAGCCACTTTCTTCCCGGAGAAGTCCGGCGCTTTGTTTTCTTAGCCATTTAAACATGCGCCGCTTTTCCGGATTTTCTCATCTGCACACAATCCAACACGAATCATGAAAACGTCCTGTCTCATTCGAAACATGCTCCTTGTCGGCTCGCTTTCTCTTACCCTCGCTTCCTGTGGTGGCGGCGGTGGTGGCGGGGAATCTTCGTCGCCCGGCAACGATTCCTCTACCAACACGCCGAACACACAGGAAGGGTATGCACCCTATAATCTCTCCGGCTGCACCATGACATATAACCATGATGGCAGACCTTATACCTTTAAATTTGATTCTTCCGGAAAAGTTGAGGGTAAGGCCCAGCTGGTAGATACCATTATCAACTACACCGGTACTTATACCTACTCCCGCTCATCAGATGGACAGGACGCAACGCTGGAGCTCAACACAACCAGTGGTAAGACCTCATCGGGAATTGAGAAAACACAGACCTTCGATATCGAACTGTCGTTCTCTTCTGCCACTCAGGCCACGGCCTTGGTATCCTACACCAACACCGATTCTGTCAACGACAATGACTTCCATGAAAATGAGGATGTGTATAGTGTGACGGCCACTTTCTCCGGCACCGGGGTGCAGGATAATGGCTCTTCTGACGGAGAATCCAATGATGATACCACCTCCGATGACAGCACACAGTTGGCTCCGGACTCTCTCCCTGTGGGAACAGTTATCAATCTGCATGCCAATAGCGGAACCATCTCCTCCTATACTCTGAATTCTGATACGAACTGCACTAACAACTCCGGGGGTAAACTTACATGGGAGTATTCCGTCACCGGGGATAATACAGCGGAATGGGTTGCCCGTAATTCTTTGAACATCCCGTTAACCTACAAGCTCGTATTCACCTCTTCCTCCGGCGGCACATACACCTATATCAACGCCGGTGGAGAAGCCTCCGTTTCCGGCTCGTTTAATCTGTCGGATAAGTCGGATGCACCAATAAAAAGTGATGGACCAAATGCAGATGATACAGAAGATGAAAACTCATCCGGTAATGCGCCTCAATATATAAGCGGAATTTTACGATTTAATGCAACATTAGGAGAATCTCAAATTCCATTGTATTTTTTTCTTAGTGAACCATCAGGCGTACATGAAATAACGTTCAACGAAGGTGTAGTTCGTTGGAAGACCATGTCGGTTGATTACTACAAAGATGGCGAAAATGTTGCCATCATAAAGTGTAGCGGGGTATCATCTCAGCCCTCAGGATGGAAAATGGAGGGTGTATTCACTTTGTATTTTTTAAATTCCAAAACAGCGAGCGGTGAATTTTATAGTAATGTCACAACACCGAGCAATAAAAAATATACCTTTACAAATAATGGAATCTATTATTTCACAAACCATTAATTTGATGTAAGATTCCGATGTCTTTTCTTCGTGCAGCAGAATTTTACCTCGTCTACATCCTGCTGTCCGGGATAATGGGGTATGCCTGTGCGGAGGAAACGCATGAACAAATCCTCCGCATCTCCCGCCATCCGTCGAAGGTCGTGCCGCGACGCGTGCTGCCGATTACGCCGGACATGGCGGGGGAAGTGGAGGTGATTCACCGCGCGGAGGGGCGGGTGAAGAAGGACACGATGCTGCTGCGCATCAATCCGGAGGAGCTGGCGCTGGATGAGCAGGAGCTGCACCAGCAGATGGAGCGTAACAACCTGACCGCCGAAACCGAAATCCTCCAGCTGGTGCGCCAGAAGGAGGAATTACAGTTCATCGCCAAGCTTCCGCCGGAGCGCCGCATGTATGTGGTGCAGCATCTCAAGGCGGAGGTGGATGAGCGCGCTCTGGCGCTGCTGGAGCGCAAGATTACCGTCACCCGCGAAAACGCCCGTCTGAGCAATGAGCGCCTGCAGAAAGCCTTTGAGAAGAAGCGCAAGCTGCGCGAAATCACCATGCCCTTTGACGGGCGTATTCAGTACCACTTTGCCATGCCGGAGGAGGGGCAGACGGCGCTGGTGGGTACCAACAATCCCGTGGTCACCATTGCGGATGATAGCGTCCTCTACGTGGTGGTGAATATGACCGACCCCGCGCTCTCGCGTTTGGAGGCTTCGCGCCTGAGTGTCCTGCTGGAGATGGGCGGCGGACGCACCCTCACCGCCCCCTGGTCGCACAGCAAGGTGCAGAAAGGGGACAGGGGGGAGACGATGATGTACTACTTCACCGTGCCGGATAAGATGCGCGGGCGGGTCTGGCCGCAGGTGGGCGCAAATCTGGTGGCTCACCTGCGCTACCGGGCGGATGCGGAAGATATCTATGTGAGCAAGGCCGATCTGGCACAGCAAGCGGGAGAACAGCGCTTTGAGAGCTGGGATGAGCTGCTGGCCGCTCTGCGCCCGGGCTATACCATCGTTTTCAACGGAGAAACACACCTCTGTTTGAAAAGGACGAAGTCAGAAGGACAAAGTACGAATTGACCTGGCTGCTCATACTGCCGTATCTGGTGCGGGATACGATACACCGCTGGCTGATGCGCATTTCCAGCCCGCTGGCGCGCTTGTTTGTGGTGTTGTTTCTGAGCTTCTGTGGGCTTATTTTCCTGAGCAGCTACGTGATTTCCGTGAAGGTGCTGCGCGACCGCATCCGCAGCAGTGGCGCGGATCTGGTGGTTGCCACCGAATATGTGCAGGCACAGGAAGCGCTGCCGGAGCGCGGCCCCTGCATCATTCCCCAGCGCCCGGAGGAGTATCTTCTTTTCCATTTCAGAGAATCCTTTGCGAGCGCGAAATGCGGGCAGCAATATATTTCGCTGGTGGAATACCCGCCGGTGATGACAGGGTTGTTTCCCGGTGCGGCGAAGCAGAACGGGCTCTACCTGCTGCCGCAGAGGTCGGATTCTTACCGAGGACCCGTGGAGGTAAGTATCGAGGAGCATCGAACCTCTGCGCAGAGTCTGGCAGATGCGGATGCCCCGTTGTTGCGAAAACTTTACCCCGGCGGAGCTCTTTTTCTGCCCACGGGCAGTCTGCCGTTCATCTGGCAGAATGGCTACATGAATAAGTATGTCCTGCGGGTGCAGCATGCCACCGCCGACAGGGTGGAAGTGTGGGAGCAGATGCTGCGCCAGCTCTCCCGTCTGGATAAGACCAACATGAACATTCTGTCCAGCACGGGGCTGCTGCGCGAGCTGCACCAGCTCGAAACCATCCAGTATCGCTTCCGCGTGTGGGTCACACTCGGAATCTCTGCCATCATCTGCCTGCTGCTCACCAGCATCTCTTCGTTGGAGTTCCGGCAGAGTGAATACGTCTACGCGCTCATCGGCAGCTTTGGCATCAGCCGCTTTCTGCTCTACCTCTCCTTCATCGCCGAAAACGTGGTGCTGGTGGCCGCCGGATTCTGCGGAGCGCTCGCCGGGTTGTGGGGTGTGCGCGGTTACATCACCGAAACGCTCTACAAGAGCCCCGGCATCACGCTGACACTCTGGGAGCTGGAGGATGATATCCGCACCTTCCTGTTGGCGTTCGGTATCTGTGTGCTGGTATCGAGTGTGCCCATCCTCTTCGCTATCTTCCGCCCGATAGGAAATGTTCTGAAATAATGATGAAAAGCCCATACAGATTTCTCCTTTTACTGATTGCAATTCTGTGCAGCGGATGCTCCGTGGACAGAATGCTCGATGACGCCCGAGAGGAGCTGGTGCAGACCTACGACAAACTACCCGCCTACGAGAGTCTGCCGGAGCGCACGCTGAGCTGGCGTGAAGCCTGGGTGATGGTGGAGAAGAACAACCTGGAGCTCAAACAGGCCGTGCAATCTGTGACAGATGCGAAAAAGAATCAGAACCGCGTGTTCCGCAATCTCATTCCGCAGGTGAACCTGGGCTATTACTACAGCATGGCGCTCTTCGGGGAGGATGACGGCATGAGCGGGCGCAGCGGCGAGTTCGATATCAACATCATTTTCAGCCTGCCGGAACTCATCAACCTGCCCATTGAATACTACACCGCGGCGCTGGCCACCTACAAGGCAGAGCAGAATCTGGAACAGAAACGGCGCGAACTCAAGGCGCGACTCTACCAGTTCTACCGCGAGGAAGAAATTCAACTGGCCTCCGAGAGTGCAGAGGATGACCTGTGGCAGGAAGATGCCGAAACCAACCGGCAGACCGTGCAGAAACAGCGCGAGTTGCAACGGCGCGAACGCTGGCACAAAATCTGTGCGTTCCTGAATAACTACGAAGCCCGCTGGAAGTTGCATCCCGGCGGAATTCCGCGCATCACCCCGGAGGATTACCGGGAGAAGATGAAACGCCCCGGCGATGTCTCCGTGACGCTGGCGGCAATGGAGCTGGAAGCCTCGCGGTTGCGGAAACTGGGCATTGCGCTGGATTATTGGCCCTCGCTGCATATGAACTTTTACAGTCCGACGCTGTTCAACATGAGTGGCGGCAACATGGGCGGCTTCATGAGCGCAGAGGATGTGCGGCTGGATATGAACTCATACTTCTCGCTGGACACGCGGCTGACGACATGGGATGAGTATCAGGATGCCAAAAAGCAGCACGAGCTGCTGGTGCAGCAGCTGAAACAGAAGATGTACGAGCACCGGGAGAAAATCGCGCTGCTGATGCGCAGCTGGAAAGAATACGGTGACTGGCGGCAGGCGATGGAGGAATATGTTGCCTTTCGCCGGGCGCAGGGAGCCACCGACCCGGAATCCGCGCGCAAGATGCACGCCGAGGCGGTGAACATGCGGAAGAGCATCCTGGAACAGGACAGAAAGAACCTCGACCGCGAGTGTGCATTGATTCAGGAGTATGGACTCTATGGAAACTTCGAATGAATTGCCTGATTGGGATCTGTCGGAGAAGTACAAAGTCAATGTACGGATGGACAAGGTGCATCATTCCGATCGCTTTGCTCGCCGAGTAGTCGGCTTACAATCAAGGCTTTATCCTGTTACAAAACGTAGACTCGGCTAGCTTTCTCCCGTCCTTTGTCTTCAATTTCCATTTGGGGAGTTTTTTGGTGTCCTAATTGGCATTGTCGGGCAAATCTGTGTTGTGCGTATGATTCTATATTTAAGAATCGTTTTAATCATTGCCATAGGAAAAACAATCTGATAGAATGCGAGAAAGTCATGAAACTTCGTCTCCCGGTCATTCTTCGTTGTGCGTTGTTGTCTGCCTGTTCTATGGGGGCGGCAGAGGCTGCTGTGCGGCACACGGATGTGTCGCTGAACACCTATGTAGACTTTGCAACTAACTCCGGGCGCTATGCAACCGGGGTGACCAATGCCATGCTGGATTATATTCGGCAGCGTGATGGCGGGGTGAAAATTGAATATACCGGAGGTCAGACGGCCTATACCTTGGCGCACGAAATGATTAGCTTTGATAGTGTGGCAGACATGGGTAATATGACTTCTGTCGGGTACAATTATATTGTGACCGTAGCGCATAATGCAACCCAGCTTTATCCCACTTTCACCGGAAATGATTACGGCATCGGCTCTGATAAATCCATCAAGTATGTGACTGTGGATGAATATGGTGCAAACAATACTTTTGTGCATCACATTTACTCGGGGTCGAATGACTACAAGGTGGCGCGCCTGACCAAACTGGTGACGGATGTGACCCCGGCACAAATGACGGGTGGTTCTTCTGCATCCTGCAAGGGGGAACTGGTGTATCGTGTGGGGGGCGGTTTGCAGCAGTTACGAGATGAAAAGGGTAACTCAGATGAGAGCATTCAGGGCGTGTATCTGGTAGGCGGAGTGGCCGGTATTACGGATTGGTCCGCATCTTCCGCAGATTTACGCCACGGGGTGGTCATTGGTACGACCGGTTGGGAGTCCGGTAAGGGGGCAGGCGAGGGGACGCCTCTTCCCTTCGGCTCCACAGAGGGAGACTCCGGCAGCCCCTACTTTGTGTGGGAAGGTGATGCGGAATCGGGCAGTTACAAGTTCCTGATGGCTCACCGCGGTAGTACGGACAACAATAAGCAGACTCAGGGCTGTGAGGCTCTGGAATGGACGCAGGAGGTGATGGATGCAGATAGTGTCCGCGTGGATATGGCTCGTGTGGAGGGCGACCTCATTATTTCCGGCACAGAAAAGGCCGATGGCGATGGGAAAACGGACACATTCAATGAACTGCAGGTGACCATTGAGCCAACAAAAGGTTTTTTACGGGATAAAAACGGTAATCTTCACGATGGCAATTGGAACTTCTATAGTTTCAATGGAGTGGAATCCGGGCAGCATACCTGGAAGTCGCTCTCGGATTTGAAGAACAAGGATAACTGGTATGCCTACGGGAACGAGTATCTGAATGCCACGGAGAGTGTGGTGGTGGTGGATAAGAACAAGGTGGCCGCAACGGGGGTGACCTATGCCAAGCTGTTTCAGACACAGAATCTCGTTTTTGAAGCAGCAAAAGATGATGCCACCTATGGTATCAGTGTGACGGCTGATACGGACCTGGGTGCAGGGTATCTGCACTTTGCCGCCAATGGCAAGAAGAATGTCACGTTCGAGGTGAAACCCGCCGGGAGCAATCAGCTGAACTCTGCCGGTTATGTGGTGGATGCCGGGGTGTCCGTCAATGTCACTCTTCGCAATGCGGATGCAACTTATATGCGCGAATGGCGCAAGGTGGGCGAGGGTGAATTAAAGATTTGCGGTGACGGGAAGAATGAGATATTTCTCAATGTGGGAGGCACCGGGCGCACGGTGCTGGCACAGGAAAACGGCTATGCTGCCTATAATGTACTGGTAAATACCGGATCAACGGTGGTCATCAGTAATACAGCTCAGATTGCCCGCGACCTGACTTTCGGCAACGGCGGCGGTACGCTCGACATGAACGGTAACAGCATGGATTGGTACACCTCCGGAGGTGAAGAAAACAGCGATGGGTTCACCATTCAGGCATTGACCGAGGAAGCGCTGGTGGCCAATTACTCCGGTAAATCCACGCTGACCTACAAGGAGAGCGGAACACGGACTTACGTCGGTTCTTTTGCTGATTCGGATAAAGGCTCTCTGGTGGTTGATTATCAGGGGGGCGGTACGTTGACGCTGAACAGCATTCGCACCAGACTCAGTAACTCCGACAGCGGATTGACGGTGAGCAATGGCACGGTGAAGCTGTCCGGAACTCTGACGGTGCATGGCTATGGCACGACGCATACCCTTGAGACCGCAGATTTCTCCACGCGTGCGAACGACTGGCACTATGCGGACGCAGCCATGAATGTGACCGTGAAAGACGGGGCCACGTTTGAGCTGGAGAGTCATGCCCGCCTGATCGGAACGGTGACGGTGGAATCCGGCGGCACTTATGTGATGCACGAGGGGGTGCAGCATGCGGAAGAGTACATTGAGGGCGGCGAAAAGACGGATAGGACGGCGGAAGTGGCAGCTTACTATGGACACAAGGGAGATGTGAAGCTGGCTGAGGGGGCTGAAATGAAATTGACGTTCAGTTCGGACACAGATACGGACATGAGCTACAGCGGCTCGGTTTCCGGCCCCGGTTCCCTGACGATTGCTCTGGGGACGGATAAGGCGGCATTCCACATGATGGGCAGTATCAGCGGGGTGAAGGAGCTGGTCTTGCAGTCCGGCAGCAAGGTGCATCTGTACAGCACGGTGAATGTGGCTGCTCTGCGGGTGGAGTCCGGGGCAGAGCTGATTCTGGAAGAAGGTGCGGATATTTCAACCTCGCTGACTTCTTTGGAGTCTAACGGGGAAAGTGTTGCGTCACAGGAGCTGACGCTGCAACAGTACGGAGGTGATGACAAGCTGGTGATACTGAAGGACAGCCGTGTGCTGGAGGTGCTTTCCGATATGCTCAACGGGGTCTCGCTGAGGGAGGGTGGCTCTCTGTCGCTGAATCTGGCTGCGCTGGGGGATGTGAGTGAGTATGACTATATCCGCCTCAGTTTCGCCGGGTTGGCTCGCAGCAGCAATACCGCAAGTCTGTCCGAAAAGGCACAGGTGACGGCAACCCTGGCCAACGGTCAGGTGCTGACGGGGTACTATGTGCAGGGGGATAACAGCTCTGCTTATTTTGCCGTGGTGCCGGAACCTGCCACGGGTACACTCTCTCTGCTGGCGCTCACGCTGCTGTGTGCCCGTCGGCGTCGCCGCTGACAAGGTTGTTGGGGGATGCCGACTCAATGCGAGCTTGTCACGGGCGAATGTTGGTGATAAGATGCAGGGCGTATGATGGAGCTGATTTATATGCAGACGCAGGCAATTACGGCAGAGACGCCGTGGTTGCTCCCGGTGGCTTTCGCCCTGTTCGGGGCGTGTATCGGGTCATTTCTCAATGTGGTGGTGTACCGATTGCCGCGGGGGCTGAGCGTGAATGAGCCATCCCGCTCGTTCTGTCCCGCCTGTAAGAAAGAGATACCCTGGTATCTGAATCTGCCCATCATCAGCTGGCTGCTGCTGCGGGGCAGGAGTGCCTGTTGCGGCAATCGCATCCCCGTGCGTTACTGGCTCGTGGAAACGGTATGCGCGGCCTTGTTTGCGTCGATTGCCTGGTATTTCTGCCTAGATGACATCTTTACACAGATATTGCTGTGTGTGTGGGTGGCGCTGATGCTGGCCTGCTTCTGCATCGACTGGGAGCAGATGGTGGTGTTGCCCTCGCTCACGGTGGCGGCTGCGGTGGCCGGGCTGTTGCTTTCCGGCCTTTCTCCCTGGCTGGTGGAGCCCACTTCTCTGGAACCGACGGACGGGTTGTTGTGGAGTGTGGTGGGCGCAGTCGGTGGTTTTATTCTGTTCCGCGTGGTGGGATTCATCGGGCTGCTGCTTTTCGGACACCGCTCCGTCAGGCTGGAAAAATCCACGGCATGGTCGCTCAGGCAAGCCGAGGATGGTGAAGATGTTGAGCTGACGCTGGGAGAGGAGAAGTTGCTCTGGAGCCAGTTGTTTATGGAACCCTCCAACCGGTTTGTGCTCAGGGATGCTACGCTGGATACCCGAAATGCGGAGCCCGGTAATCTGGAGTTCCGGCCGGATGCTCTGGTGCTGCCGAATGGTGAGCGCATCGAGTTGGAGAGCGTGGAAAGTCTCTCCGGCACGGCCGGCGGCTATTCCTCCCGCCGTGCTGCCATGGGCAGCGGCGATGCCTGGATTGCCATGGCCATAGGCGCCGTCGGCGGTTGGGCCGGCGTATTGTTCTCTCTGGTGGCCGGCAGCTTTATCGGATTGCTCTGGGCTCTTGTTGCCCGCATCGGTTTTGGTAAACCCATGCCGTTCGGCCCCGCTCTCATTCTGGCCGCAGTCGTCTGGCTCTTCTTCGGCCTGGAAATTCAGGACTGGTTGGAGAACATGCGATTCTTCTGATGGAAAGAACTGTAACGCCGCCCACATATCGTTCGTTCAAAGTACGCTTTCGGAACATCGTTTCGGATTGATGTGATACGTAAGCACTCAACCAAAAGGCTTGTAGTGGGACGTGCGATAATGAGAACCTATGTTCACATTACCGCACAACACCATTGCCTATCTGTACAAGGAAGCCATCGACATGCGTCTGGGGATGTTCCGATTGCAGGGAGTCA
>JAFUQZ010000089.1 GCA_017472085.1 Akkermansia sp.
CAAGTTTGCAAAGGAAAAATTGGAAATTGTCGGGCATTTTGCACGCCGCAGGCGTGCGGAATTTCAGAGCCCGTGAGGGCGGTAGCGCTTAGGCAGGCGGTTCCGTCTTCGCCAAGGCTTCACCGCGACAGGGGAGCAGCGTTAGCTGCGGCCTGCGTGGGCGCAGCAAGCGAGTGTTAGCGAGACGCGAAGCCCCGCCCCCCTGTTTTTCGAAGGAAATAAAAAAAACCGAGAAACGGTGGTGACAGCAAACCATCGCACCAGGCATAGCTCGCAGTCACCACAGGTTCCCTGGGTTCCTTTATAATTGGTTCGTGAACAGGGGCTACGCGCTTCGCGCTCTGCCCCTGTCTAACAGCCTTCGCCCGTTCCGCGGGCTTTAAATTTCCTCGGGCTTCCAGCCCGACAAATTTCCATTTATCTACCGATGTGTCTATTTCGGCTATTTAGCTATTTATCGAACGCTATACTAGGCAGCCCTCAGTCGTCCAGAAAATTTCGCCCCGCCGATTGCTGATTCAGCAATCGGCGGGGTATTGTTAAAAGACCGGCGTCACGCGGGCGGTTTCATCACTTAGCTCGACTGCGGATGTCGGAGCGACGAAGCTGACCGGACTGCCGGATTCGACCACGCATATCAGCGTGCCGTCCGGTGTTGTCACCGTGCAGGTCTGTGTTGCCACTACTTCATATATTCTTTCGCGTATTGTCGTAACTGTCATAACAAGGACAGTTTATACCCTCGGTTTCGTTCTTTCAATAGCATCGCAGGCTCATTCACTTCGTTTGCGTCACTTTGCTGCCGAAGGGCTCAAAGTCCATGTCCGCACGCTTCCACTCCGGCTTCCGCACGGCATAGATGATGAAGGGTATTCCGGCAAAAATCACCGTTCCGAATACCAGCAGCGTCACATACAGAGCCGGGCTGCCCACCGCAATCTGCCCCGGGGGAATAAAGCTGAACACGAACGCCAGCAGGCTGCCGATGAGCCCCACACCAGCCACTATCCACATACCAAGGCACTTTCCTACCGGAATGCGGAATGAGCGGGGGGTGGACGGCTCCGCATAGCGCAGGTAAATAGCTGCGGCAAACATGAGCATGTACATGAGCAGGTACAGAATAATGGTGAGTTGAGAAATCATCTGGTACGCCGTCTGTACGCTGGGCAGCAGCACGAAAAGCACGGAAAGCAGCGTCACCACTCCACCCTGAATCAGCAGGATACCCACCTGCACCCCTGCCCTGTTGGTGCGCTGCATGAAGCGCGGCAGATAGCCCGCGCAGCCCACCTGCAACAAGCCTTTGGACGGACCGCCGACCCACGCCACCACCTGTGCCAGCACACCGAAGGCCAGACAAATGGCCACCACAGACCCCAGCCAGGGCATCCCCAACCAGGCAAACAATTTATCATACGCCACCAGCAGACTCTGCACCAGGTTGATTTGTCCTTTCGGAATAATAAAGCCAATGGCCAGCGTGCCGAACACGAAAATACACACCGTGATGACAGAGGCCAGCCCTATCGCCAGCGGGAAATTCCGGCGCGGGTTCTGCACATCATTCACATGCACCGCACTCATCTCCATACCGGCATAGAAGAGAAAGATACTGGCCGCCAGCACCAGATTGTTGAAATTACTCAAATCCGGGAAAAAGCTCGCCGGGTTCATGGAAATATCAATGGGGTTGCCCAGCGCCCAGTACGCCATTCCCAGTACAATCAGCACCCCGGCCGGAATCACCGTACCCAGCAGACCGCCCCATTTGGTGATACTGCCGCTCAGCCCCATACCGCGCATATTCAGCAGAGTCGCTCCCCAGTACACCAGCAGCACGATCAGCAGCACGTACTCCGCATTGGCTGCCACTGCGGCGTCCCAGCTCTGATTCGGCCCGATAAAGGCCAGCGACACGGCAGCAAAGGTCAGCACCGTCGGAAACCAGATGGTGCTCTCAATCCATTGCAGCCAGATAGCCAGAAATCCCCAGCGCGGGCCAAACGCCTCTCCCACCCAACGGAACACGCCGCCCTTCTGCGGCCAGCCGGTCGTCAGCTCTGCCGACACCAGCGATACCGGGATGAGGAAGAAAATAGCGGCAAAGATGTAATAGAAGGCCGAACTGAGGCCGTATGTACTCTCTGCCGGAAGCCCGCGCAGGCTCACTATGGCCGACACATTGATCATGGCCAGGGTAAACACGCCCATTTTCAGGGCACCGTTGGATGATTGTCGAGTTGTTGAATCCATGTCTTCTCCTTACCCCGTCAGAGACCTTATCGCCCACGCCGTTGTTTCATAAACGGTAGAAATGTCAGTAAATTCGACAAAAAGTCGTTAATTTTCCAAATTCAGCTTGACTTTTTTTCCGTTTTGATGTACATACCAGCCCCACAAAGTTATGGCAAAAAAAAGCTGGATCGAAAGAAACAAGAAGAAGGCAGCTGTCGCGGCTCGTTATGCAGACCTCCGTGCCAAGCTGAAGGCTGAGGGCGACTACATCGGACTGACGATGCTGCCGCGTAACGCTTCCCCCGTGCGTCTCGTGAACCGTTGCGAGCTCACCGGTCGTCGTCACGCATTCCTGCGTCGCTTCCATCTTTCCCGTATTGCTTTCCGCGAGCTTGCCAACGCCGGCATGATTCCCGGTGTGACCAAGTCCAGCTGGTAAGCCACATTATCTGCTTGACAATTTTTGCGCGCGGACTATTCTTTACGAATAGTCCGCGCTAAGCTATGCCACTATACGAATATATTTCCGAGAACCCGGATGACGCATCCCTATCCTGCCCGATGTGCCGCAGGGGGTATGAACTGATGCGCCCGCTGAGCCGGGAACCGCACACGCGGTGTATGTATTGCAAGAATCCGGTGCGCAAAAGAATCGGCGCCGTGAATGTACCGAAAATTACCGCTCCCCTCTCCGTGACAGATGCCCGAAAGGCCGGATTTACTGTGCTGCAGAAGCGCGATGAGGGTGTTTATGAAAAGCTCTGATACCTTTTCCCCTTTCTTACCATCTGTTAATCAACACAAATGACCGATTTCCAATTTTTCCTGACTGCCGAGGAAGCAGCAAAAGTCACATGGGAGTACCCCAGCATCAGCTCCATCGTGATGTTCGTCGTGGGCATCAGTTTCTTCCTCTTCCTGAACGCATTTTTCGTGGCAAACGAGTTCGCCAGCGCCCGCGTGCGCGAAAGCCAGCTCGCCGAGCAGGAGGACGACAGCAAGGCCCAGGCCAGACGCCGCAAGAACGCCCTGCATATCGTCAAGCATCTGGATACCTACCTCTCTGCCAACCAGGTGGGCATCACCATTGCTTCCCTTGCCCTCGGTGCCATGGGTGAACCCTTTATTGAAAGCCTCATCGCACCGCCCCTCAGCTACTTCCTGCATCTGTCCGAGGCCGTGGTAAGCGTTGTTTCCTATTCACTGGCCTACATTCTGTTCACCTTTGCCCACGTGGTACTGGGCGAACTGGTACCCAAGAGCATCGCCATCCGCCACCCGCTGCAGATAGCCATGGGGACCTCCACCTCCATGTACCGCTTCGCGCACTACACCGCCTGGATTATCAAATTCTGCAACAACACCGCCAACCTCATCGCCCACCGCGTCTTCGGCGTTGACCCGCACTACAACTCCAGCGTGGCCCACAGCGCAGAGGAAATCGCCCTCATCGTGGAACAGAGCGGCAAAACCAATGAGGTAACGGAAACCGAGGCCGAAATCTCCATGAATGCACTGGAGCTCAACGACCGCTCCGTACACGAAATCATGGTGCCGCGCAACAACGTGGAAGTGCTGGATATTGATGCGCCGTTTGAAACGATTGTCGAGCGCGTCACCAACAGTCGCCACAGCCGCTTCCCGCTCGTCTCCGGTCACCTGGACAACGTGAAAGGCTGGATACACGTGAAAGACGTGCTGCGCATGCTGCACGAGAAAAACCATGACCTGCACCGTGTGCACCGCGAGCTGAAAGTCGTGCCGGACACCATGAAGCTGGACACTCTGCTGGATTTCTTCTCCAAAGAACAGACCCACTTCGCTCTGGTGGTGGATGAATACGGCGATGCTCAGGGGCTTGTGTTCCTGGACGATGTCGTGGAGGAAGTGGTGGGAGACAACATCCGCGATGAGTTTGAAACGGAAACCACCCGCGATTTTCTGGCTGTGGGTGAGGGGCAATACATTGCCAGCGGCTCACTCACCCTGTTCGACCTGGAGGAAGAACTGCCCAACGTGGGTGAAGTGGACAGCGAGAGCGTCTCCACACTCGGCGGCTATATCACCGACCGTCTCGGCCACCTGCCCCGCTGCGATGAACAAGTGCGGCTCAAAGACTACCTCATCACCGTCACCGGCACAGACGGCCGCCGCGTCACCCAGGCACGCATCGTTTACGATCCCGTGGAAAAGGCGGAACCGGAAGAAGAGCTCGCCATCTGAACCGACTGAATACTTCCCCAAAAAACGCAGGTTTCAACACCTGCGTTTTTTATTGAGAATAACACCGGCGGCTCACATTTCCGACGGCAGCCCCAGGATGGCTCCGGGCATAATCTTGTGGCCGGCGAAAAAGCTCTCCGCATTCATTTTGCGCGCGCCGGAAGGCTGCATGGTCATGATGCGGATAGCCCCGCCGCGACTATTGCCACAGGAGACAATCATACCGTCCGGGCCGGATTCCAGCACCATGCCGGGACGGCAGCCTGCGGGTTTCTTGTAGCGGGCGAACACATCCACCGGCGGATAAATCTTGAGCGTCTTGTCCACCCCCTTGTGAACGGAGGGATAAATCGTGAACGTACCGGGCCAGGAGTGATAGGCGCGAATCTTGCGCGCCACCTGAAAAGCGGGCTGTGACCAGTCTATCTGCCCGTCAGCGCGCAGCAGCTTGGGGGCATACGTCATCAGGTTCTCATCCTGTTCCTCCCGCTCAGCCGTACCGTTCCGCAGCCCCTCAACAGCCTCCAGCACCACCTGCGGCGCCAGAAGCGCCAGATCATCATGCAGGGATTCTCCCGTCTCGCGACCCAGCAGAGGAATGACGGAGCGACAGATAACATCGCCGGCATCCAGTTTCTTCACCACATGCATCACCGTGATACCAGTTTCATCATCGCCGGCCTCAATGGCCGCCTGAATACAGGCCGCCCCCCGGTGACGGGGCAGCAGAGAGGCATGTGCATTGATGCAGGCCACGGCCGGCACATCCAGCACCTCCTGCGAAAGAATCTGCCCATAGGCCATCACCACCACAATGTCCGGCTGCCAATCACGCAAAGCCTGCACTGCCTCAACAGCCCGCATTTTCTCCGGCTGAAGCACGGGGATTCCGGTTTCCTCCGCGCAAACCTTGATACGGGGCGGCGTCAGCACCATGTGGCGCCCCACGGGGCGATCCGGCTGCGTCACCAGCCCCACCAGCTCACCCGTTCTCTCCAATGCCTGAAATGTAGGGATTGCAATATCCCCGGTTGCCATCATGACAATGCGCATACCCCTTTTTTATGATAAAACACCCGTTCGGTCAAGACCTTTCAGTCTTGCAGCCCCGATAAATCAGTCATTCCGGCAGAAAAACACTCGGCATTCCCCCCCCCTAAAAATCCCGACAAATCAAAAATCGCATTTACACATGCAGCATCGCCTGCTACAATCCCTGCGACAATCATCAAACACCCACCTGTTCGCCATGGAATCTACCCGTTTACCGTTGTTAGTCCTCAGTTCTCTGATACTCAGTTCCTGCCAGCTCGCGGAGCAGTGGCAGGAAGCCCGGAAACTCGATGAAGAATACGCCCAATACGTCGAGCGCTGCGAAAAGGAAAACGAATCGTTGGTAAAACTGAAAAAAGCCGCAGCCGAAGCAGCAGGAGCACAGATTCGCATCATGCATGCCTTTGCAGGCAAGAGCGACATCATCATTCCGCTGAGCGCAGAGGAACTCGCCACAGTACGTGAAATCATCCCGCACCTGCAGGATATGCCCGCTCTCTGCCGGGAAGCATGGGACAGCCAGCAGGAAGCCTTCCGAACCATGACGCATGCCAACTATTTCCGCTTCATCGACCTGGAGTTCCTGAACGAAAAGGGAGAAAAGACGGATGAGCTCCTGCTGACCGCCGGCTTCGGGGCAAGCGAACACGCAGAGGACTACAAACGCGAGTTCTATATGGGTTCCCCTCTCTATATGCTGCCCGCCGACGATATCAGACGATTCGAGGCTCTCCCCGCCGTCAAGCAATCGAAACATCCATGATAGCCCACATGTGTCCCAAAGTTTTTCAGGGAGGAGCAAGGTGATAACCTCTTTCTTGCTGGCACAAAAATAAAAATGGAAGGTTGTATTTATCCCAATAAACCTTATATTGGGGTTGCATAAAACACACACCTTCCATGGCTA
>JAFUQZ010000090.1 GCA_017472085.1 Akkermansia sp.
GAAATCAAGCCGACGCTTCCGCACCTCGCGAGCCGGCAGAGCCGTCAAATTCTCCCCCTGCAACACGATATTGCCGGAGGTCACCGGCTGCAGCTGCATGATGGCACGGGAAAGGGTGGATTTTCCGCAGCCGGATTCTCCCACCAGGCCCAGAATCTGCCCCTTTTCCACCGAAAAGCTCACATCATCCACAGCGCGCACCACTTCGCCGGTGGCGCCCCAGGTATTCCGCACGGGATAATGCACGCTCACATGCTGCAAGTCCAGATATGCCATGCCCCGCATTCTACCAGACAGCGCCCGCCAAGGCAAGCTCCTATCGCGCCCGCCGCTGCCTCTCCCCTTACTGAGCCGTTACGATGATATCACCCCAGGTGCTGCGTTTATCCGGGGTATTGCCGAAGGTGATTTCCAGGGCGGGATTCTTCACGGACTCTTTGACGCTCAGGGTATAGACCTGTGTGGTAGCCGACCACGTGACGGCGCGGGCGGTGGTATCCTCCGCCACGCAGCGATTGCCGTCCAGCAAGCGCAGTTTGTTCACCGCCAGGGCATCACGCCCGGTGACGATGCGGAAGGTGACGGTATAGGTGCCGGGGGCGGATATGGGCACTCCTTTCATCACCATGGGAATGGGCTGACCGGGAAGCACCTCCGGGCTCCATCCCTGTCCGTAGCGGTACTCGCGCACCCAATCCCGCATGATGACCGGTGCGGCCAGCCCCAGCGGCGAATCCGGATTGAGCGCGCGCATGTTGCGGGAATAGCGCTCGATGATGCTGCCACCGGCTATCATGCCGACGGAGCGGCGCACGTGACCGATGGCCGCAGCGCAGGCCCGTTGCTTCTGCTCGTTCGTATACACCGGATTCTCCAGCACGGTGTCCAGGCGTTTCAGGAAGGCCGGCAGCGTTTCATCCCGGGCCGGAGAGAAAGAGAAACTGAGCGCCGCAGCGGCACCGCTGCTGTCCTGCGGGTCTGCCTTCTGAATGGCTTCGCGGAGGCCTCCGGGCCATTCCAGGCCGGGCACCCGCGAGGATTCCAGCAGCAGGAGGGCTTTTTCCCGCCCCTCCGCGGCGGCATTTGCCTTTTTGAGGAGGGCATCCTGCTTTTTTTTGGCAGCCACACGGCTCCGCACCAGTTCCGCCACCTGCTCCGGGGTGGATTTCATGAGCCGCTCACCATGAAGCGTGGCGTACTGCCGCCCGCCCTTCTCATAGAACACCAGCGCAGGATAGGATATATCGCTCATATCGCCGGGGTAGGCCAGTCTGCCGCGCATGCGTTCCGCGAGCTTCTTCTGCTCTTCCGTGGGGTTCTGATATATCGGCACGGCCAGCAACACCGTATCACCCGCAGCTGCCAGCACCTTCTTATCTGCCAACAAACGGCGACAGAAGCGCTCACCGTATCTGTCCCATCCGGCGGGATAAATGAAGGCGATATAGCCTGCATCCTTAACCTTTTTCTCAGCTGCGGCAAAATCCGCAGCCACCTGAGCAGCCATCACCGGCTGCCCCGGAAACAGCAGCAGGGCCGTCAACATCATCAGAGCACGTACTTTCATCTTCGTGAAATCAATAGCTGGGTTAATACTTATGCGGCCTGTTCGCCGTAGACATAGATACCGTTGGCGTGGAAGAATTCCGGCCCGCCCGGACGGAGAACCCGGATATAAAGCGCCTTGGGCCGCTCGTTCTGCAGGTCGAATCGGTTGATATAGTTCGGGGTATTCGGAATGGGGCTGCCCACGTTGTGCCAGTCGTCATCCCGTCCGGTATCTGATACCTGAATCTGCAGGGGACGGAAGCGGTTGATGAGACTCCATTCGTTCGTGCCGGCAAAGACAACACCGGTGATATAGGCGTGCCGCGGCAGTTTCACGGCAATCCAGGCGTTGGTGTCCTTGCCTGTGTGAATCCTGCCGCCGGCTTGAGTGAGCAGCCCGGAGTGAGTGTGAGGAGCATCCCACTGGCTGGTGGAACTGGCAAAGGGCATGCCGCCCTCCGATACCAGTTTGCCCGGGAACGGCGTGGGCGCGGGGATGGCGGCAGTGCCGTGAATTTCCTTCGGGTCAATCATGCGGCTGATGGCGTGGAAGGTGGATTCATCCCGCGCCTGCTCTGCCCGGAGTATCAGGCTGCCCAGCAGACGGGCACGCTGTGCGGAATCCAGCCCGGCATTGCCGGAAAACGCCTGAATCATGGCCTCGGTCAGCGTTTTTTTACCCGAATCGCTGAGTTTTTCAGCCACGCCGTTGCCCCAGGCCATCATGGTGCCGGAGTAGGTATCGTTGGCTGCCACGGCTGAAAGCATGCCCAGGTAGAGACTGCCGGTCATCTTTTCTGCATCCGGTGCGTCCTTCCGGCAGAGGTTCAGCTGGTCGTTGGCCATATCTTCAATTCTCCAGCGGTCCGGCCCCATCCCCCTGAGCTGTTTCCAGAACTCAACACAGAGCTCCGCCCGCTCCTCCGGCGAGAATCCGGCGGCCGCCAGGTGGTTATACACATACCGCCGCAGCAATTCTGCTGCCTGCTCCGGGTATTCCGGTGCCATGCCGGCACAGAGTGCGGCATTGAGCTTCTTCCAGGCGGCTTTGTTCTGCAGCATCCGGTCTGCCAGAAATGCCGAGTATTCCCGCCACATGGGATAATTGAACGGGGCCAGGCGGGCAGAGGCCTCGAAGCAGCGCAGCGCTTTGTCGGCCTCCCCTTTCCCCCGATACAGACGCGCCATCACCCGATACGCCTGAGCCACCTGCGTATTGTCTGCCCGCTCCGCAGCGTACAATGCATCCGTGAGATGCAGGGCGCTGTAGGTCCAGTTGTCTGACCAGGGAATCCAATGCAGCCCGCGCTCCCAGCTCAGCGAATAAGCCGGTGTCCACTTCCCGTTCACCAACACGATGTAGGCACAGTGGCCGGGTTCCCCGGCAGTGAGTGCCGGCACACCGTTGGCACAGGCCGATGCTGCACCGAAGTGGGAAAGGCCGCCGCAGACGCCGCCCACGTTTTTGGTAAAGGCCATGTGGTTATCACTATATACTCCGACAAAAGGAGCCGCATACCAGGGGCCGTGAATGCTGTCGCCAAAGACGTTATCCAGAATGTAACCGCAGCGCCAACAGGAAGCGGGATACTGAGAATCCGGCAGATGCACGTTGTTGAGCGCCCATTCAAAGGCTTTCACCGTGCCGGAAGAGTGGTTGTTCTTCCAGCCGCAGGCCACGCGGCGCTGATGCATCGGCAACGAGTCAAAGGAAGTATTGAGCCGTCCCTGTCGCTGATATTTCAGGAAATACCCGGCTCGCGCCACGGCATCCGCCACACTCCAGCCGTTGCGGGCATATTCCAGAGCCGTGGCGGTGGTGATGTCACGCTCCACGCCCTTGTTGAGGGCCGCCTTATCCTTCTCCGCGATGGCTGCCATGATTTGCAGCACACGCCGGAACTGGTGCAGCTCGCCGGAAAAAGCCACCTGCCGCATCCAGGCTTCATTCTGCATCAACGCCTGCCGGATTTCCCGGCTGCCGGGAGTTTCCTGCGGGCGGGCAAGCTCTTCCTGCAGGGCCTCTTTTTCCCTCGTTGCCTGCTTCAGACGATAGCGGGTACTCTCTGCCTCCGGGCCGGACAGGCGAGCCGCCTCTTTCTGCAGCTTTTCTATCTGCTGCTGCTTCTCCTGCAAGGCTGTGCGGATGTTGTTGACATAATCCCCGCAATTCTTCTGCGTGGATCGGTCCACCTCCGTCAGATACCACCGCAGCAAAGCTTTGCGATTCTTTGACTTACTGATATAGGACCGTACCTCCTTCTCCGACAGACCGGGTAACGCCGGCTCCTCCGGCTGTACCGCAGCAGCCTTTTCCTGAGCCCCGACCGGCAGTACTGCTCCGGCCAGCAACACTCCCGATATCATTGCCAATGAAAACACGTTTCTCATCATCGTCAGCACGTTCTTGAACATCAGCATTCTATCACCATTTGGCGAACAGGCAATGAAAAAAATGGACAGAACGGCAAGAAACTGCACGCGCCGGCGAGAATCTGCTTTGAATTCATCAACCGCAAATCCGGCTGAACGCCGATTTATCAAGCTAAGAGGGGAGGCTTCCTGAGAAACAGAATTGATTATTCAACCGTGTAAAATCTCCGGGACACATGTGGGCCAAAACATAACATTTGCCAATCGGCGATGAATATGATACAATGCCCTCATGGCACACACGTCATTCACAGCACAGATGGCAGCCGCAACAGGGCTGAACGAGCAATACATCATCCCCTATGGTCTGGATAAGGCAAAGGTGAGCCTGAAAGCCCTCAAGAGTTCCGATAAGCGCGGCAAGCTCATTCTGGTGAGCGCCCTGACCCCCACCCCCGCCGGCGAGGGCAAGACCACCGTCTCCATCGGTCTGGCTCAGGGGATGAAAGCCATCGGCAAGAAAGTGTGTCTGGCACTGCGAGAGCCCTCCATGGGCCCGGTATTCGGCCGCAAGGGCGGCGCGACGGGTGGCGGAGTCTCCAGCATCACCCCCGGCGAGAGCATCAACCTCTGCTTCAACGGGGATTTCCCCGCCATCACCGCCGCCAACAACCTGCTGGCTGCAGTGATTGACAACTCCCTTTTCTACAAAACTACACGCCTTGACCAGAACAAAGTGACCTGGAAGCGCGTGATGGACATGAACGACCGTGCCCTGCGCAGCATCGTGGTGGGTCTGAACCGCAACGGTGTCCCCCGAGAGGAGGGGTTCAACATCACCCCCGCTTCTGAAATCATGGCCTGCTTCTGTCTGGCCGAAGACCTGGATGACCTGCGCCGCCGTATCGACAATATCGTCATCGGCTTCACAGCAGATGATGAGGCCGTCTATGCCCGCGAACTGGGAGTGACCGATGCCCTGCTGGCCATTCTGCGCGAAGCCATCAACCCCAACCTGGTGCAAAGCCTGGAGGGCGTACCCGCCTTTGTGCACGGCGGTCCCTTCGCCAACATCGCCCACGGCTGCAACTCCGTCATCGCCACCAAGATGGCCCTGACCTGTGCCGATTATGCCGTGACGGAAGCCGGCTTTGCCTTTGACCTGGGTGCAGAGAAATTCCTGGACATCAAGTGCCGCCAGAGCGGACTTTCCCCGGATGCCATCGTCATCGTGGCCACCATCCGTGCGCTCAAGATGCACGGCGGAGTCGCCAAGACTGACCTGGAAGCCCCGAATGCCGAGGCCGTGCGCCGCGGGCTGGACAACCTGGCAGCCCACATCGAGAGCGCCAAGCTGTACAACCGCCCGGTGACGGTCGCCATCAACCTCTTTGCCGCTACTGATACGGAGGAGGAAATCGCCGCTGTGAAGGAGCTTTGCGCCTCCATGGGGGTGCGCTGCGCCGTGGCCGATGTCTTCGGCAAGGGTGGCGCCGGTGCCACAGAGCTGGCACAGCTCGTCACCGACAGCATCCCGGACACCCCCGCGCCCTTTGAGTGCCTCTACAGCCTGGATATCCCCGTGGAGGAACGCATGGCCACCATCGCCCGCAAGATTTACGGCGCCGATGGCGTGGTGCTGACCAATGCAGCCCGCAAGAAGCTGGTCCTCATGGAGAAGAATGGGCTGACCGCCCTGCCCGTCTGCATGGCCAAGACACAGAACTCCCTCTCTGACAACGCCGCGCTCACCGGGCGCCCCAAGGGCTTCACCATCACGGTGCGCGACTTCGAGATTGCCAACGGTGCCGGCTTCCTGGTGGCACTCTGCGGCGATATCCTGCGCATGCCCGCCCTGCCGAAAGTCCCCTCCGCCTGCGCCATCCGCGTGGATGCAGAGGGCAACATCTCCGGCATGAAAGGCTGATTTGAAGCCCTACGGCTCCGATAGAATTCCATCTGTATGCAAGACCGCCTCATCATCTCCCTGGAAGAGTTCCCCGAAGAAGGCCTCCGCCTGCGCGGTGAGCTGGACGGCTCCGTGTTCGATATTGACACCGAGGCCCTCCGCAGCATCGGCCCGCTGGTATATGACCTGGAGGTTCAGCTCTACGACACGGAACTGATGCTCCGCGGCTCGCTCAGCGCAGCGTTCTCGCTGCGCTGCGACCGCTGCCTGCATTATTTCGACTACGAGGTCGTGGTGGATGACTTCACCCTCTCCGAGGAGGTGAAAGGCAAAATCGCCTTCGATGCCACCGAATTTGTCCGCGAAGACATCATTCTGGCCCTCCCGGCCTACCCAAAATGCGAACTTGCAGACACAGAATGTGAAATAAATGACACTTTTGGTGATTTTAGACTGGACAAAGACCCCACTTTGGGTGTAGACTCTGCCACCCCGAGTGGCAACAGCGTCTGGGATGCACTGGATCAGTTTCCCGCCAAGTAAGCGCAAGGCACCACTCTATATCACCTAGAAAACTCTTAAACCAGTATAGAACTATGGCAGCTCCGAAACGCAGAACGTCCAAGATGAAGCAGCGCTCCCGCCTGGCCGCACAGGCCTGGAAGGCTCCCAAGCTCGGCAAGTGCCCCAAGTGTGGCGCAGCCGTTCCCGGTCACACCGCCTGCCCGCAGTGCGGCACCTACAAGACCCAGAGCGGTGCTGAGGTTATCGTGAAGATTGTGGACTAATTTCCCATTCTTTCACCTCAATGCTTTTTCAACCGTCTGTACATCAAGTGCAGACGGTTTTGTTATTGACATACCCACTACATTTTGCTAGAGTACGATAAAGCTTTTTTACGGCTGACCGTACAACAATAATCCACTTACATGAAGCTCGCACTGGATGCCATGGGCGGCGATTTCGCGCCGCAACCCAATATCGACGGGGCAAAACTTGCCCTGCAGAAGCTTGACACGCTGAAAAAACTCTGCATGGTGGGCGATGAAGCCACCCTGCGCCCGCTGTGTGATGCCGCCGGATTCGGCAAAGACCCACGTCTGGAAATCGTACACGCTCCCGAGGTAGTAGGCATGGAGGAAAACGGCATTGTGGCCGTGCGCAAGAAAAAGAACTCCTCCATGAGCATCGCCGTGGATTTGGTGAAAGACGGCACTTGCGATGCCGTGCTCTCCGCCGGCAACACGGGCGCTGCCGTGGCGGCCAGCACCATCAAGCTGCGCCTCCTGCCCGGCGTGGAGCGCGCAGGAATCGTCTCCCCCATGCCCTCCGCCCGCGGCTTCGTGCTGGTGAGCGATACCGGCGCCAACCCGGATGCCAAGCCCAGCCACCTGGTGGGCTATGCCGTGATGACCGCCCTCATGTCGCGCTACATCTACAATATTGAAAACCCGAACGTGGGGGTGATGAGCAACGGCACAGAGGACTGCAAAGGCAGCGAATTCTCCAAGGAGACCTACAAACTGCTGCGCCGGCTGGCAGATGAGGGCGCTCTGCCCTTCAACTTCATCGGCAACTGCGAAGGACACGACCTCTTTGACAGCGAGCTCAACGTGGATGTGGCCGTCACCGATGGTTTCACCGGCAACATCCTCCTCAAGAGCGTGGAAGCCACCGCCAAATTCTTCTCCGCTCAGATTAAGGGCGCCGTCCGGCAGAGCCCCATGGCCATCATGGGTGCCCTGCTCATGAAATCTGCCTTCGGCAGCATCAAAAAGCGCATGAGTGCGGATACCATCGGCGGCTGCCCGCTCATGGGCGTGGGAGGCGTCTCCATCATCGCCCACGGCTCTGCCAGCGCCACCGCTATCTACAACGCCATCCGCATGGCAGACGGCATGTGCCGCAACAGCGTCAACGAACGCATCATTGAGGCCATGTCCAAAATCAACCCCGTCCTCAAAGCGATGGAAAGCTGATTCGGTCTGCTCTCCCCTTTCCCCGGCGCGGCCTCCTGCCGCGCCTTTTTTTGTGCCGATTGCAGGCACAAAAAAGGGCTCTTCTGCAATAATTGTGGAATGCCCCACGGACGCAAGAAACGAAACCGGAGAAAAATATTAGTAAAGAGCAGAAAAAGATTGAGCATGGAGGAGAAATCTCCTACCATGCCCTGTGTTGTGTTCTTGAAGTACCTGA
>JAFUQZ010000091.1 GCA_017472085.1 Akkermansia sp.
AATCCCTGTATACCCATTGATAATAATCAGGTGGAGAGAGCCATTCGCCCGGTAACGGTAGGCCGCAAGAATAGCCTGTTTATCGGCTCGCCGGATGCCGGACAGAGAGCAGCCATCATCTATACGATGGTGGAGGAATGTAAACGCACCGGGACAGATTTTCAGCAATGGCTGACGGAAGTGCTGCGCCGACTGCCGACCCACAGAGCCGCCGAAGGGTATCTGTCGCTGATGCCGGGTATACTCAATCTCTCTACAGGAAAGACGGGAGGCAAGAAAGTCACCCTGTGAGCAGGAGAAACCCTCGCATGTAAGCCCCCTCTGGCTACAAGCCTTTTGGTTGATTGCTTACCCCGAATCCTCCTGTCCGGAAAGTTTTACGGCAGAAACAAAGTCCCTGCTTGCTAATAATTGCAAGCAGGGACTTTGACGAATTAAAAGATGAGGCGCTTTACTTGCCGGAAAAGAGGGCTTTCCAGTCATTGATAGTATCTATCACCTGCTGAGCTCCCACCGCATTCTTAATCTGAGTTCCATCCTTACTCACCACGCATACGGTAGGAGGCAACAGAAGACCGCACCCAGGCAACCCGCGGAATTGAGTAGCCTGCAATGCTGAGAACAGCATGGCGGGATTTTTCATTTTGTACGACTTGAGATACTTTTTGGCCGACTCTTCGGAATTATCGGCATCAATGACGATTAGTTCCACCTTGCGAAACTTCATCTTTTTGTACTGCTCGATGACAACAGGCATGCAGCGCTGACAATGCACACAAGTGCTGGATGTTGCAAAGTAGATGTAATAATCGGCCTTTTTATTCAGCTTGCCACCGATATTCTTGAACTTGCTGAACGCCGTCACCACAGCACTCTCTGCAGGCTCACCTTTGTCTGCCATTTCAGCATCATCTTCTTTGCTGTTCTTTTTGAATTTACTGCCTTTTTTAGCTTTTTTCTTCTTTTTCTTTTTGCTCTTCTTCTCGGAGTCCTCCTCTTCATCCGCTGCTGCCCCGACATCAGCGGATTCTGTTGTCTCCGCGAAGGTGTCCATCTCCACGGCTTCATCCTGAGCCAACAGAGGCATCGCCATCACCCCCAAAAACATTAAGAAAAGAGTCAGTACTTTCATGCGGTCGAGCGTATCAGAGATTTCTCCCCATGTCAATGATAATCCAAGGTATCCGAATATGAACAAGCATTCAGGTTACGAATATTATGGTAATATTGATTAGTTATGGACACTATTCATTTCCCTTTCAGAATCTCATCAATGATAAGCTGAGCACATGAGCCTCCGGGAGGAATCAGATACTCATCCCTGAATCTGCTCCGCTTTTCTTTGAACGAATCATCTACTTCATTCAACAAATCCTGTATGAATTTTTCCACATCTCGCACGGTGGAACCTTTTCTATAACAATCGAGTGCTTTCAGCGTATCATCGTTGAAATCATTAAATCCACCTTGTTTCCGCAAATACATGCAGGGCTTGTTGACAAGCAGGTATTCCATGATGAAACTGCCACTATCGTGAACCATTGCATCAGACTGCTTGAACAGCTCCACGTAAGCCCCGGTTTCTAACTGGCAATTCGGCATATTTGCCCAGCGGGCATAATAGGCATCTGTTCTCTCTTTTCCCCAATCGGGAAGTTTATAGAGCGTACTGCGCAGCAATGGGTGTGGCTTGAACGCCCATTGCACCTTATCCGCATATTTCTCTGCCAGCTGAATCATCCCCTCAGCCACATCAAGAAATGTAGCCACGTTAAACCAGGATTCACTATTCACAGACCAATGTGGAGCCCAGATAATACGTTTCATCCCCTCCCCGCAGGAGCGCCATACAAGGGAGGCATCATCTTCCTCATCAGCAAAATAATTATCCGCAACGGGAGAGCCAACGACTACCACATTACATCCACCGTTTGCCATGACGGAAGAAGCCACTCGCTTGATACCAGGGGTTGCGTAAAAATTACGCCAGACATAACATGACTGAATATTAATAAAATCCAACTTTTGCGTATTCTGGTAACAATACGGCAAATAACAGGTCAGTTCCTGATCCATATCCATCGCGCGAACCGGGGCCGAAGGCAACTTGGAAAGTATGCAAACATCAGGTGCATATTTTTTTCTGATTTCTTCCAGAGTTCCATACACAGCTACCGGATATCGACGCACAGAAAAATATGCCAGCATTATCTCCAGATTGCGGCGCTGTTCGTCCGAATCCTTAAACTGAGGAAGAATCCAAATGAAAGGGCGAAAACGAGAATCCCGCAGCATGCGTTGCATCACACTATCACAACGCCAGCACGGCAAATCATACACAGTAAAAGCAACCGTGATGCGCTGTTTTTGTCGAACCTTATCCTCAAGCGCAGAGAGATGTTTCCATAATGCTGTTTTTTTCGCTATGTAGCGACGCAAAGAAGAGGTGCTGCAGTAGGGGGTATACGAAAAAATAAACTTGCGTATAACCCTATTAGCGAAACGATGCAGGAATTTTAACATAATTTTAGTCTATCTGGGAGCTACAGAGATATCAGAAAATCATTTTTTGATTAATTGGTATATATCACGCCAAGTAGACATATTGTTGAACTGCTCACTCGTCAGAGTGTAACCGAAATCATCCTGCAGCCATGCCACAACGGAAAGGAATGAGACTGAATCCCATGTTTCATACTTACGAAACACGTCATCCATTGAGGGGACGAAATCAATTTCCAGAAGTTCCCTCAAGGTCTCAAGAAATACAATTTCTTCAGAAGAATCCTCCACAGTATTTTCGGGTCTTTTCGTTTCGTCTGCCAAGTTCTCTTTTTCCTTGCGTTCGCTGATTCCACCCAAGACTTTCGGCAACGGTTCTATGATGGAAGGATTTCCGTACGCTTTATGCCCGCTCGGCACATCGCAAGTAAGAACAGTTCCGGCAGAAATAACACAACAATCACCAATAGTTACCCCCCCCAATATGATACAACGTGTTCCTATAAAGCACTTATTGCCTATATAGATTGGGCGGCCACTACGAAGGCGGGGCGTGTTCCACCCGCGTTCCGGAGTGAACGTATGACCATCGGAGTCATAGATAAGAGTGTTGGCGCCTATAATGGTATACTCCCCTATGGTCACCTTATTGGAGCAAATAATCGTGGATCCACTCATGCCGCTATTGTTTTTCATTTCAATGCAGGCATCAGGTGTCAAAGTTCTCAGAGAGACCGGATGCTCAGTCAATGGATTATGACGGGGATTCGAAGTCAAAGTCACGTTTTCCCCAAGTATTATGCACGACCCTCTGAACTTTCTGACGTAAGGCATTTTGTTGATAATGCAGCTGACGGGCACCTTCACGCCTTTCATCCGTAATCTCAGTCTGCACAAATGGGTAAGAAATCTGAAGATTTTATATCTAATTGTTGCAATCATTTCCTGATAACATGTTTTTGTATATGGTGCGAATATTTTCAACCATGGTGCTACCGGTGAGTGCCAGCCTGCAGCGTTGCCAATCATATTCGCCCATACATAAAGAGGTTGCAGCATCCTTCGTGATAGTCAAGACTGCGTCTACCAGTTGCTGCTCACTCCGGGAATTTATAACAAAACCGGATTTCCCCTGTACGATATACCGCTTTGCCCCGCAATCATGCGTTGCTATACACGGTACACCTACAACGCGGGCCTCCTTGATTATGGTGGGGCCAGTATCTGCAAGACTGGGATGTATAACACACCAGACCTTGCTGAGGAGTTCGACCATCTTATCCCTAGAAACTCGACCCAAAGCAATAATATTACTCGGAAGCTTTTCATAATTAGCCGGTTTTTCCCCGGCAAGGTAGAGTTTGACGTGGCGCAGTTCTGGGCGAGAAAAAGCAGCAATAGCCAACTTGTGGTTTTTACCGGGATGATTGGAAGCCCCCATTAAACAGGCCGGAGAAGACTCCAAGCCGCGAGAGGAATCAAAAAAACGTTCTTCTACGGCGTAATCCCATAACCGGATTTGAGCAAGCGGCGCGAGTTCCAGAACTCTGTCCCGAGCCCACTCTGATTCCGTCGTTATGGCAGGCATGGCACGCAATACGCATTTTTCATACAAGAGGCTATGTATTCTCTCAAAACGAGAAATCGAAGTCCTTTCACCGATAGCAGTAAGAATTCCTTGAAGAGAGAAGAGTCTTTTTCCTTTAAAGTCCATTCCGCAAAGTCCATAACTGAACTCCGTCCCCCAGATGTGCACCAAATCCGGTTTAATCTGCTTCAGCAGTCTGTGGACTCGTATTCTATCCGATGCGTACGCCGTAAACAGGCCAATTTTCCTATTTGTCCGGGGCAAGACATGAAAAAAAGTCCCCTTATCTTCAAAGTCAATCCTCTCCTTGACCTCACTATCCAAAACAATTCGATGGAATTCAAACTCTTCAGTTCCGGCAAAAGCCTCATGCATAGCTACATGCCACACTCCATAGTGTCCGATACGGGACGGAATTTGGTCACAAAGCAACCATGTCGGGTAGTTTGCAAGAATCGCAATGACCGGTTTCTTTTTCATGAAAGAAAACAAACTGCACATCCGATGAAAATCATTCACCGGATGTGCTTTATTGAAATATTCTTACTTATTAACCCGGGCAAACTGCTTGAGGCGCAGACCGTTGAGGTGAATGAAGCCGCTGGCGTCATCCTGGTTGTAATCCTCATCCGTATAGTCGGCTTCCATGGTGGCCATGGCGTAGCTGTACAGGCTGTTCGGGCTGCGGCGGCCGGCGTACATCACGTTACCTTTGTAGAGCTTGAGCCGGACCTCACCATTCACAGTCTCCTGCGTCTTGGTGACGAGAGCCTGGATAGCCTCACGCTCGGGAGCAAACCAGAAGCCGTTGTACACCATGGCTGCATAATCAGGGATGAGGGAATCGCGCACTTTCTGCGCCTCGCGGTCCATGGTAATAGTCTCGATATCCCGGTGAGCGGCCAGCAGAATCGTACCACCGGGAGTCTCATAGATACCGCGGCTCTTCATGCCTACGAAGCGGTTTTCAATGATATCCACACGGCCGATGCCATGTTTGCCGCCGAGTGCATTGAGCACAAGCATGACACCCAGCGGATCAAGCAGCGTATAGCCGTCTTTCTCACCCTGAGCGCTTGCCCCCACTTCTTTCATGAGCTCTGCAAGACCTTCCGTCTGCAGGCCGATGATGTTACCTTTTTCGAACAGACACTGCAAGTACTGCGGAGCATCCGGAGCATCCTCCGGAGCAGAAGAAAGGACATACATGCCACGATCCGCCTCCTTCGTGGCATCATACCATGTATCTTCCAGAATGCCGGCTTCATAGGAGATGTGCAACAGGTTGCGATCCATGGAGTACGGCTTTTTCATGCTCTGGCGAATCGGAATACCGTGTTCCTCTGCATACTTAATCATCTCTGCACGGCCGGGGAACTGGTCGCGCCACTCCTTCATGCGCCAGGGAGCAATCACCTGAAGCTGCGGAGCCAGAGCGTTGATGGAAAGCTCAAAGCGCACCTGGTCATTGCCCTTACCGGTGGCACCATGAGCAATGGCATCAGCGCCCTCAGCCAGGGCAACGTCCACCATGGCCTTGGAGATGCAGGGGCGGGCAATGGAAGTGCCCAGCAGATAGCGGCCTTCATACACTGCATTGGCCTGGAACATCGGGAAAATATAGTTGGCAGCGAAATCTGCCTTCAGGTCGCCGATGATGCACTTGGAAGCACCCGTGGCGAGCGCTTTCTCAATAACGCCGTCCAGCTCCTCGGCCTGACCTACGTCTGCGCAGTAAGCGATAATTTCAGCATTATACTTCTCCTTGAGCCACACCAGAAGTACGGATGTGTCAAGGCCACCGGAGTATGCAAGTACAATCTTCATGCTATTTTAATATCGGGTTTTTCCCGTGTTCGTCAGGAGTATACCCTGCCCGAACTATATTGAAAAGCAAAATCGCGCGGAGTGACGCAAATAAATCACTCCCGCTATCTCAGCACTGATAGCGGTCCTCCAGCTCATCAAAAACTATCCGGGCAGCCCTGGTGCGTATGTTCGTCATCGTCAGAGCCCCGCGGTAATCCGAACCGGAGATGACGGATAGCTCATCCGCATCACTATCCGGCATATCATCCTCACACAGCTCCGGCAGCGTCGGATTACTCACGGTGGGATGAAACATCCCGGTGATAAACCCCATCGCAAGAATTTCCGCAAAGGAGCAACAATCCTTCAGCAGATATCGGAGCACCTCTGCCTCATGATACTGGGTCAGGCAATCATCATCAGCTGCAATGAGCACATCAAGTTGTTGCTTCAGCTCATCAATATCGTACGGCTCAGGGGCAGAAAACCGGATGGAACAGGCCTGATGCGCCGCACCAAACAGACGGCGCAGAAAACCGGGGCGCTTGCCAATCGGCGTAACCTCCGCGACATAGCGACCCTCAACCCCATAAAACACATAATCGGACAGCTCCTCCGGATGCTCGTAAAAATCTTCTGCACACTGCACCGCAAAAGGAAAATCCTCTGCGGTCCTGTCTATTTTGAGGAGCGGTCCTTTCATTTCTTGCCAACATCAACAGTTAAAGGCCCAACCTCTGTTTCCAATCGCGCATGAGAATGGCGAAAGGCGCACGAGCCGCGGCATTATGCCTGTACGGGTCAGACTCAAACGCACGGGCATAATCCCCGTGCAACAAACAAACGAGCGCAAACAATTCCTCAGACAACTGCGCTTTTCCCAATTCAGAGCTAAGTTTCTTCACCTGTTCAGGCGAAGCTTCCGCCTTGAATTCCTGAGGAAAATGCCGTTTCAACATTTCGAATGCCTCGATGGAGACGCGGCAGACCTCCTGCTGAACACCGTGCTCGGCCAACTCCAGAGGGCTGAAGTGGGAAGTATCTGCTTTTCGCAGGATTTCCAGCGCAGAAGCAGGTTTACCCGATTTCATCAGAGAGCTGATGTACCTGCGACTCTCCTGCACCATGACACGCGGCAGATTCCGGCGCTGATTCTGCACCGTTTCCAGCAGAGGCTGAGTTACGGAGGAAGCCGGCAGGCAGGCTATTGCCGCATCCAGACACGCAGTCGCAGCACCTCCGTTACCCCGGCTGATGTAATCACGCGCCGCCAGCATCAGGACAGCGGCCCGGAGAGGCGGTGGTAGAGCCGCAGAAACATCTTCCGGGACAAATTGATGATACTCCAGCGCATCCGGCAGTTTTTTACAGGCATCCGCAAGTTTTCGGTCGGCAGCCCCCCCCTGCTCCGCAGCTTCGATGTGCCGACGGAAAGCGCCCAGCGCCTCCGGGGTTACACAGAAAGCTTCATCTGCCAATGCCTGCATCAGATATGCGGCCAGACGCATTGCCGGCTCCGGCGCCTGCACAGATAAAGCTCTGAACTCGGTTGCTGCGGCTTCCGCATCGCCGTCCTCCATAAGCTCACATGCCGCGCGGAGCATATCCCGGCTTTTCCACGAAACGGAATCCGACACCGACACCGCCTCACTGCGGGGTGAGGGTGAACTCATCAGTGCCACCATGAACGATGCCGAGCATCCCATCAACAGCACACCCGCCGCACATAGCACACGAAAAAGCTGTTTTTTTTGCCGTTTTTTCAGCTCTTCCGTGGCAGCCCCCACACCGGATTGCACCTCAGCTATCTCATCCTGCAGCTCGGCATAATCTGCCGGCCTGCAGTCCGGAGAAAAGGCAGTCATGCGGTCAATGAGGTCACAGAGGCTTTCATCCAGATGCGGATACAGCTCACCCATGGGCTTCATTTCCCGCTTCAGGGACAACAGAGTCGATAACTCCTGCACCGGTTCCGTAAAATTGGTAATGCCGGTCACCATGCTGCGCAGCGTCATACCGAGAGCGTATATATCCGTTCGGGCGTCTTCCGGATTCCCCATCAGCGTTTCCGGCGGCACGAAAAAGGGAGTAGCCCAGATTGTCTCTTCCCGCTGGGCATCCGGCCGGTCCTCCAGAGCGAGCCCGAAATCCAGCACCTTGGCCTGCCCCTCCGGCGTGATGATGATGTTTCCGGGCTTCATATCGCGGTGCAGAACGCCGGCCTCTTCCGCAGCCTGCAGTCCGCAAGCCACCTGCCGCACCACATCAAGCGCTTCATCCGGCATCAGGCATTTGTGCTCTGCCAGCAACAGTTCCAGATTGCTGCCCACAACCTTTTCCATGGCAATGTAGAATTGTCCGCGCGCCCAACCGGCAGAATACACAGACACCACATTCTCATGTCGTACCCTCGCCATCATGGCACACTCACTTTCAAAGCGAGCAATGCGCTCCGGGGTATCGCGATAAATATCATTCAGCACCTTGATAGCCAGTTCTCGGCCCAGTACCAGGTCACGAGCACTGAATACCACACTCATCCCGCCCACACCCAATATTCCCTCAATGCGGAAATTGGCAAGCGTTGTATGCACACGACTCTGCTCACCGCAAACAGGGCATGACAGTTCGGCGTAGAACCCGAGAGCTGTCACATCCATGACTGTACCGCAGACCGGGCATGTGCAGACATCAGACATAGGGTAGCAGGGAATCTTCATTCAACATACAGCCGGGGGAAGAATCCCCTCCCCCGGCTGTGAAAAACTGTATTCAGGCAGCATCAGCCCAGCTTGGGCAGAGAGGCAGCAGCAACAGCCTGACCATGGCGCTTGGTCTTTTCATCCGGCACGCAGAGCGTGATGGAGAGTTCGGGGAACTCGCCCTTGAGCACCTCGTTGGCCTTATCAATGATAATCTGGCCGCCTTCGCCCGTGGCCACGCGGCCGAGGAACAGAAGGTTACGAATGGCGTAGAACTTGGAGAAGTAGGCAATCGTGTAGCCGAACTCCACACCGATGGTCTCGTAAATCTTGCGGGCGCGGTCATCACCCTCCAGCATAGCGGCCTGCACTTTCTTGAGCTGCTCCGGATAGGGCATGCTGCCGAAGTCGAACCCAGCGCGGGGAGCCAGACGAGCCACAGCCTGCTGGGAGAAATACATGGCGCCCACGCCCTTGTCCTTGGACCATTCGTCCACGCCACCATCCTCCTGGTAATCCACCGGCACGAATGCCAGCTCGTTAAGCCAGGGCATGATGTGGCCCTCGGGGTCCACATAACCGGCAGCCAGAGAAGTACCCATGGCAATACCGAGCACGGCATCATCGTTCATGCCCATGGCACCGGCCAGAGCGGTCACTTCACCGTCATTCACCACTTCGAAGGGAACTTCCTTGCCCATGCGCTCGCTCCAGCGATCCTTCAGCGTACCGAACATGCCGCGAATGACATTCTGGAAGTCCTCCGGGGAGATACCACGGAAGAGGGAACCAACGCGGGGCTCGCTGTTCACATACACACCGGCAGCGGAACCGCCGATGGCATCCACCTGCGGCAGGTGTGCGGCAGCGCGCAGCAGAGAGTCATCCACACCCTCAAGCTGATAGTTGGGGTCTGTCTGGTGGTAGGGGTCCCACACCACCTCTTCGGAGTACACCACCTCGCCGTTCACCACGGCAGCGCACTTGCGGTCGGAACCACCCAGGTCGAAACCGATACGGTAGCCATCCAGATTGCGCCCCAGGGCCACGGAAGTGGAATTCTCTGCGGGAAGCTCCGCGGCGGAAGCCACCTTCTTCACCTCGATAGGCAGGTCATAAATCTTCTTGCCGATGAAGTCCCAGTCGAACTCACGGGCACCGCCGGCACTGTAAGTAGCAGCCAGCATGTCGGCAATCCGGTCATCGCCGGCCACCAAGATGGTGCAGCCGCCCTTCATCCAGAGCAGGAACTTAACGATACGCTCAATATAGAGGTTGTTCAGCGCGACATTCTCGCCCTCCTGGGGGAGAATCTTGCCACTCCAGCGGAAGCAGGTTCCGTCCAGACGAGTCAGCGCCAGATCCACGGTGTGAGAACCGGGAGTGGCAGCTACCTTCTCTTCAAAAGCCTTGTTCCAAAGCACCGGAGCAATAAAGCCCGGGTCGAGCACGGGGGTGAATTTCGGTTGAATGTTCATAACGTACGCCGCAATTTATACCATGATATCAGGATGTTGACAAGTTAAAAATCCGTTAGCTATCCGTTGCGCACGGAAAACAGCGACAAAACACCGCCGTTGACGCGTAAAGCACTTGTCAGCCCCTGGGATTTGGTGTTTGATATGAGGTAATGGAGTGTCAGCATATCAGAGGGAAACGTATCAGCGCCGTCATGCTGTGCGTGCTGCTTTCCCTGCTGCTGCACCTGTTGCTGGCGCTGCTGCTGGTTCTTTCCTCTTCTCATGCCGGGAAGAAGAACATCACGCAGACAACAAAACCGACCAAACAGAGACTCATACGCGTACAACGAAAGCTCACCCCACAGCCGGAACAACAGCGGAAAGAACAACAGAAGCAGCTTCCCTTTGCCAAAACCTCAGCGGACGCCCCCCAAATGCTGCCGGAACGGGCGGATTTTGAAGGCAGTCGCAACACCCGAGCCTCAAGCTCCCCGGATGCAGAACACCTCCGCAGCGAGAAAGAATCCCCCGCCCAACGCGGTGAGAAAAAAGACGAACCGGTCACCTTCGACCAGACGCGACAGGACGGCGATCTGAACCACGAGGGGCAGCAACCTCAGCAGCCCCCCGCACCCCCTCAACCGCCGGCGCCGGATAACGCAGAGCCTGCTCTGCCGCAGCCCCCGGAACAACCGGCTCCCGGACAGGAAAACGCGGAGCCCGCCCCCCCACAGCCCGAAGCAACGGACAGAGAAAACCGCCCGGCCCCCATCACCCCCGCTGCGGAACAACTGCCGACAACGACAGATGGAGAACTGATGCTCCGCAGAGAAGAAAAAAAAGAGACGCCCCCTCAACCGGAACCTCCGGCTACCGCTACCACCCGTGGCACCGCCACAGACTCCGGCCAATCCCCCACACTGCAAAAGACACAGAGCAAACGCCGCCCCGCTTTCTTTGACCCCAGCCTGGCAAGCCCGCAGCCAGACACTATCGGATTCCGCACAACAGAACGGCGCTCCCGCAGCAGCGGACGTTTTGTGATGGGACGCGGAGCATCGCTCAACGTCACAGCCACACCGCTGGGACGCTACGAGAGCGAGATATACCGCCGCATCGCCTACTACTGGTATCGGGCGTGCGACGAGCACCGCGGCGACATCATCCCCGGCAGCATCACCATCAGCCTGCGCATCAACAAACGCGGATACCTGGAAAACATGGATTTGGTACGCCGCCACGGCGCGGGCGTCATCCAGCAATCCTTCACCTTTCGCGCGATTCGCCAGGCAGCCCTGCCTCCCATGCCCGCCACCGTTCGGCAGGAAATCGTGGGCGAGCTGCTGGAACTCATCTTCACCTTCAATTTCGATTAACAACCACCAACCCATCCCCCACACACCATGCCTGAAACCATCCGCCAATTCCTCGACGCCTGCCACCCCTTCGGTTACCCGCTGCTCGCCTGCTCCATCCTGCTGGTTACCGTCATCCTCTACCACCTCATTTTTGTCGGCCGCAGCTGGCATCGCACCCTCAACCAAATCGATTTTGCCCTGCAACACCCCGGCGATGCCGAAAAAGCCCTGCGCGAATACAGTCTGCAGCACCACGATGCCCTCACAGAAGTCATCCTGAGCATCCTGAACGCCCCCATTCAGGCCTCCACCGAAAAACTCACGGAAGCCCGCCTGGCCCATGCGATTGATTCCGGACGCAGCGGACTCGCCCTCATCAGCATCATCACCAACATCGCCCCCATGCTCGGCATCCTCGGCACCGCGTGGGGGCTGGTGGATATCTTCGGCGTCTTCGGCTCAGCAGATGCACAGGCCGGCATCGCCATGGGCATCTCCAAAGCCCTCTACACCACCATATTCGGTCTGGCCATCGCCGTACCAGGCGTCATTGCAGGCACCTGCTTTGAGCGCAGACTGGAAAACCGCACAGCCCGCATCAACGAAAGCTTCACCACCCTGCTCAACAGCCGCCAGGCCTGACCGTCATGCACATCTACACCCGCAAAACACCCACCATGGGAATCACCATCGTGCCCATGCTGGACATCCTCACCATCCTGCTCATTTTCTTCATCGTCCACACGGAATTCAAGCGTCAGGTCAGCGTCCTGAACCTGAATTTACCACAGACTCATAACCTCGCCGGAGAAAAAGGCAACAACAACAGCATCCTGCTGGAAGTCGGGGCAGACGGCACCCTCGCCTTCGGCGGGCAAATCATCACCGAGCAACAACTTCCCGCGCTGGTACAGGAGCAACTGGAAAAAGCCCCCGACAGCACCATCCAGGTATCCGCAGCAGACACCTCCTCCCTCGGCCGCTTCCTGCAAGTCCTCGACCAGCTCACCGCCGCCGGACTCAACGTGGAAGAAGTCCCCGTGCGGATTGATTATAAACCGTGATACATCTATTTACCGAAACTCTATACCGGAGAAACCATGCCAAAAATTACCCCCGGCATCCGAAAACGCCGGGGTATGTATGGAGTCACACTTAATGCATGGAATACGCTCTCCTACGCTGACATTCCATGCGTGCTGGTTCTGAAGTGACTTCAGTCTATCAGAAAACTATTGCGTCCGCAAGCAAAAAAATCAACCGACATCAGAATAGACGCCATTTTTTATTGACTTAGTGAGGGGACGGCTTAGAATATCGGATAGGAACGCCCGAGCTACATCTCTTACCATTTTTCTACCATGATTCACACAAATACACCCAACCCCACCGAAACGGCCACCGCCGTTGCCGCCAAATGGAATAATGACACATTCTTTGCCCCCGACACCGTTGTGCTGGGACTTGACATCGGCATTGAGGGCATCGGTATCACCGTACGCCGAGGACAGGAATGGATTGACAGCAAAACAATAATCGTCGATTTACCGGAAGCTCAGGCCCTGGCAGAACGCCGCGCATTCCGGGCCGCACGGCATGCCCGCAAAAATCGCAAAACACGCATGCGTCGGCTCAAAGAACTCTTTGCCAAACACAATCTTCCCTGGGTCAGCGATGATGTGATGTCGCGCTCCGATCCATTCAAACTCCGTCACCGGGCCATCACAGGCAAGCTCGCCTCGCGTGAGGCGCTCTCCATCTGTATCCGTTCCTGTGTCCTCCGCCGTGGCTATGACTATCTGGCCATGACTGACACCGAGGGTTGCGGAGAATTCCCCTGGGGCACAGACAGCTCTCTGAGTGAGGCCTCCAAATGGCTCAGCACCACCTATGTGGATACAGAGATGCGTCATCGGCTCATCTCCCTGGCTCCTCTCATGACCTACAAGAAAAAAGAGCTGACGCCGGAACAGGCAGAGCTCTGGACAGCTACGGTCAACGAACGTTATGCGAAAGCAGAATGTGAGGGCATTCCGGCCACGCTGGCAGATTACGCAAAGAAAAAGCTCAATGACCGCAAGGCGAGAGGGCGCAATTTTCCCCGCTCTCATGTGGAAGAACACCTCCGCGCCATCATTCAGCGCCATACAGATTTGATTGATGATGCAGAAGGCTTTACGGAGGCTCTCTTCCTCACGAATGATACCAAGGAGAACAAACAACGCGCCATTTTCCACTACAACAGAAAAACGCCGAAAGAAGCTCAGGCTCATTACGAAAAAAAGGTCAAGAAATGCCCCTACTGCACTTGGTTGGAGCTGCCGGAGTCGCGTTGTGACCTTTCCGGCAACACCGATGTTCGCAAGTGGAAGCTCATTGACTTTGTCTCTACCCGCACCTTTGAGCTCATCTCCCAAAACAAGTTACCGATGGGGCGTCAGCGGCTTTCTGCAGAGGCTGTAGAAGTTCTGGTGCAGGCCATTTGCCGGGAAGGAATCGGCTGGGGAGAGACAAAGAAGGCCATGGAAGCCGCGCTCAAGCCGGACAAACTCGCCCCTAAGAGCGACTGGAACAAGGTTCAGTTAGAACAGCTTTCGGATATTGTTGCACCCTCTCCCATTCTCCGCAAGGGGCGCAGCAGCATGTCCGCAGCAGCTGCTGCGGCTCTCTTCAACGCAGCCACAAACAATGGCACCATTTTCGACCCGGAACAGCTTGAAGAATGGAAAAAAGAGAGCGGGCTGTACATTCACCGCGCCACCATCACCTCCGGTGGCGGCATCTATCCGCAGGTGCAGACGCTTCTGGGCTCTCTGAAGAAAAACAGCTCGACATTCGCCACAGAAGGATTCCTTCAACGGTTCTTCCGCAATAACCTACGAGATAAGTTGGGAGGCAAATGCGTACCGGACTATTGTATCATCGAGTGTGTCAAAGACCCGGCCCCCAACAAAGATATCAAGGCCGAAATTGAGAAGAAGCAAAAGGAAAATCGAGTCCGCCGCGAAAAACAGGCTGAAAAATTCGGAAAGGTAAATGCCAGCAAGGCAGATTTCCTTCGGATGCGCCTTTTCTGTGAACAGGGCGGCTCAGAGAAAACTCCCGCCACCTGCCCCTTTACCGGTCAGCAAATCCCCGTTGCAGACCTCTTCACGGCAAAGCTTCAACTGGCTCACATTTACCCGGATTCCCGCGGAGGCCTCTATATGGCAGAAAACCTCGTCCTCACCACGCAGGAAGTCAATCTCGCCATGGCAGACCGTACTCCCTACGAAGCCGCTGCAGCAGGGCTTCCTGGCTGGCTTTCATGGTCGGAGATGCTGACCCGGAGCAAGAAATTCCACTGGGCTGATAAGAAACGGGAACTCTTCGCCCATTCCTCAGACATCTTTTTCCCGGATTTCAATAATATGACCCGTACCGCCCAGCTGGCAAGAGAGTTGCGCAACCTCGCCGCCATCTGGATGGGCATTGCCGGGGATGCCAAACAGATCCGGGAGCGCATCGGCAACCCCGCCGGCATCTATACGGCGGCGGCACGTCTGTGCTTCTTCGGACCGGATTACAAAAAAGACAGAACAGACAATAACCACCACCGCTGGGATGCTGCAGCTATGACCTGCATCCCACCCTCAGCGCTCAACGATGTTCGTTACGGCGGCATCTTCCAAACGGAGCTCAACAGTAAGGGCAACCGCCGGCTCATGTGTATCATGGGGCTGAATATCCCGGACTTTGCAGAAGTAAAAAAAGACGGCGATAAATGTCCGCTCGTCAAAATCAACAGCCGCAGCAAGTACAAATCTCTCGGCGACAGCACTTTCTGGAGGGTGGATAACGAAGGCCTAACCAGCCAGCGTACCCCGCTGGACCCGGGCTCTATCAAAGCCAAGGAGCTCTCCGACACGCTCCGGAAAATGGGCATTCCCTCTGCTCAAATACCTTCGGAAAAGAAGATTGAAAGCTGGCTCACAGACTGCCAGGCAGCCACCAAGGACGAGACGGTCGTCGTCAAGCCCCTCCGCCTCAATAGCGGCACGCCCATCCGCAGCATCTGGAAGTTCGGCAGTAAGGGCAATCTGGACAAATCTCCCCTCGGCTGGAACGGTATTATTACGGAAAGCGATAAATTTGACCAGCTTCGCAGCCTTGCAGCCTCCAATGACCGTATGGAACTCTGGCTCGGCTGGAACGCCAGAAAGAAACAATGGGAATACTACAAGCGCATCATCCCCACCGCTGCCGCACTCGCCGGGCTCAAGCGCATGGGTCTCCCTTGGCGTGGCACGCAGAACGCTCCGCAATACCTGCTCGATTTGCTCAAAAAACGCAAGGCTCGCGATTTGAAAGACATGATCTGCGGCTCGCTTCCCCCACATGCCGTCAAGATCGCAACGTTCCGCAAGGGGGATACTTTCCTGCTCGATTTTGAGCTGAATACCAAATATGTGGAAAAATTGCAGAAAAAGGGCTCTGTCGACTTGTCTGATTTCCCGAGAATCATCACTACATGGGGGGCTGTTTCGGCACTGAGAAGCGATGGTGTATTGGAAATTAAATCCATCAGTCGGAAAGACAGAAAGCCCTGCGTCCCGTCTGCCGCACCTAAAATAGCAATGATGATAGGTTTGAGCCCCGATGCTACGCAAACGGCTCAACAATATAATCTCAGCATACCGGAATCATGATTCACCACCTCATCCTGATGGACGAGGCTGCCGATTTGCGAATTAAAGACGGGCTGCTGACCTGCGGAGATAAACGCATCGCCGTGCAGGTGCTGGGTTCGCTGCAATGTCTGGCTTCACACGCCCGGTGGAGCCAGACAGCGCTCTGTACGGTGGCGCAGCAATGCCCCGTCATCATGGCACAATGGGATAAACGAACGGAAAAATGGCTCACCTCATCCCTGCTGCCCCGCTGCCGTTACGTGAATCCGGATGCCACCTTTCGGCTCTGCTCCCTCAAGCCCCGTCACAGCACCCAGCTGGCATCCGACCTGCTCTTCACCAAGGTAAATAACCAGCACTCTCTCGTCCGCGCCCTGGAGCCTTCCCTTGCACCGCTACCGAGACTTGCCTCCAACTCCTTCAACCGCATCCTGCGACTGGAAGCCAAGTGGGCGCGATTCTTCTGGGCCAAATACTTTCTGGCCGCCTCACAGGATCTTTTCGTCCGTGAAAAACGCAAAGCTCAAGCCCCTCTCAACGTCGCCCTGAACTATGGCTACGGATTCCTCTACCATGCACTGGAATGGCAATGCATCGCCTCCGGGCTGGAGCCCGGTATCGGCATCATCCACCGCCTGCGCCGCAGCCGCCCCAGCCTTGCCTGCGATCTCATTGAGCCCTTTCGCTGCTGTGTGGAGCTGTATGTCATGCGCCATCTGGATGAAATGCATGATATCAAGTTCATGGCCGGCAGATTTGCGGAAATGTTGGAAGACTTCTGGTGCTACAACGATAAGCGCTTTCGTCTGCGTACCATCATTCGGCTGACCGTGGAATCCTTTGCCCGTGCCCTGCTCACGCAGAATCCTCACGCTTTCCGCCCCTTTGTTCTACATGCTCGTGATGCTTGCTTATGATGTGCCGGAAACCAGGCACCAGAACCTGCTCCGCAAAGAATTCGAAGCACTCGGCGGCATCCGGGTTCAATACAGCCTCTACCTCTTTGAGGGGGAAGACCACGAAATAGATCGCGTGATTCGATACATGCGACGCGTGGCAGCACAAATACCGCAGGGAGATATCCGACTCATCCCCATGGAACGTTCCGTCTGGGAACAACAAGTCATCCTCTTGGGTGAAACAGAGCCGCCAGTTCCCCGACCTTTCCCTGAATTCGTCCTTATCTGGTAGGTGTTTTACCCCCTAAAATTCCAATCCGTGAAAACAGACAAGCCTCCAAGTCAATGAAAATCATCAACTTGGAGGCTATCTTATATCATAATGACTCGTTGGAGTCAACTTCAGAACGCCTCACGCAACCGTTCCCCCTCCTCAGCATTATATCATAATGACTCGTTGGAGTCAACTTCAGAACTTCAGCAAAAGCTGCAAGCACTTATCCAAGAGTATATCATAATGACTCGTTGGAGTCAACTTCAGAACGCAATCCGTCAGAATACCCCGTAAAACGCATGTATATCATAATGACTCGTTGGAGTCAACTTCAGAACGCGCGCTTGATGACGGTTTTGAGGGCCATTTGTATATCATAATGACTCGTTGGAGTCAACTTCAGAACGCCAACTTGACCGTGAACGCATCAATAAAGTCTATATCATAATGACTCGTTGGAGTCAACTTCAGAACTTTGATGTACAGGTTAAATTTGAGCGGGTTTTTATATCAGAATGACTCGTTGGAGTCAACTTCAGAACTTGGGTTGTTTTTGTGTCCATGCAGGGTTGATTATATCATAATGACTCGTTGGAGTCAACTTCAGAACATTATAAAGTTAGAATAAAGCCATGCAAAAAATATATCATAATGACTCGTTGGAGTCAACTTCAGAACGAATGCAACCTATGGAGCAAATAACACGGAATTATATCATAATGACTCGTTGGAGTCAACTTCAGAACGCATTGTATCGGAGCACCGTCACCACCGGCTTTATATCATAATGACTCGTTGGAGTCAACTTCAGAACAAAAGTAATGCACGGGTGGCAGGCAATCGCTATATCATAATGACTCGTTGGAGTCAACTTCAGAACGCGATGTGCAGAGAGCGTTCAATAAAGGCTCGTATATCATAATGACTCGTTGGAGTCAACTTCAGAACGAGAAAAGCAGCGCGGGCAACATGTGCGTTTTATATCATAATGACTCGTTGGAGTCAACTTCAGAACGCGAGATAATCTTCAAACTCGTAGCAAATTTCTATATCATAATGACTCGTTGGAGTCAACTTCAGAACCCCCGGCGCACGTTTTCCGCAAGATTTGCAGTATATCATAATGACTCGTTGGAGTCAACTTCAGAACGCAATCAATTAAAATACCCCGTAAAACACACATATATCATAATGACTCGTTGGAGTCAACTTCAGAACGTTGTTTAATCGTCCGCCATGTAGTAAAAGCCTATATCATAATGACTCGTTGGAGTCAACTTCAGAACAGGTGGCTTGAACATATCAGGCATTGCGGGGCTATATCATAATGACTCGTTGGAGTCAACTTCAGAACGGAGCTGGTGGAGGCATACTTGGCGGCCACCTTATATCATAATGACTCGTTGGAGTCAACTTCAGAACAGAAACTATCGTAGTATAATTTTCAGATACTTATATCATAATGACTCGTTGGAGTCAACTTCAGAACGTTAATCTCAAAAGGTTATACCATAGCCGCCGTATATCATAATGACTCGTTGGAGTCAACTTCAGAACGGCGTCAGCAAAATGATGAAACTCAGCGCATGTATATCATAATGACTCGTTGGAGTCAACTTCAGAACATAATATTCCTGAAGAAAGAGCAAGAAAGTTTATATCATAATGACTCGTTGGAGTCAACTTCAGAACAGATGTTTCTTAATAAACAGGAACAGAAAATTTATATCATAATGACTCGTTGGAGTCAACTTCAGAACGCTAGCCACACGCGAAAGAGCTTTCAGGGCTTATATCATAATGACTCGTTGGAGTCAACTTCAGAACAACAAATTCCCGAGACCGTTGATGCTTAACACTATATCATAATGACTCGTTGGAGTCAACTTCAGAACGGGCATCTATGACAACATTAACAACTCGCATTTATATCATAATGACTCGTTGGAGTCAACTTCAGAACAGTGTTGGTGTACACCTGCAAAAAAAGCGCTCTATATCATAATGACTCGTTGGAGGCCAGTAGAGAAAAAGCGCAGGTGGAACGGCGAACCGTTCCACCTGCTTAGATAGTCTGGCGACTAAGGCGTATGAAGATTAGGCGATGGAATCACCAAGCTTCTTCAGAGCCTCAGCGGCGCGGTTGGAGTAACCCCATTCGTTGTCGTACCAGCCGCAAACCTTCACCATGTTGCCGCCTACCACATAGGTGAAGCCGGCGTCGAAGATGCAGGAGTGGGGGTTGGACACGATGTCCTGGAGCACGAGAGCCTCCTCGGAGTACTCGAGAATGCCCTTGAGCGGGCCCTCTGCAGCCTCCTTCATGGCGGCGTTCACTTCCTCCACGGTCACGTCGGACTTCAGGATAGCCACGAAGTCGGTCAGAGAACCGGTGGGGGTGGGCACGCGGAAGGAAGCACCGTTCAGGAGGCCCTTCAGCTGGGGAATCACCTCACCGATAGCCTTGGCAGCACCGGTGGTGGTGGGGATGATGTTGATGGCGGCAGCGCGCATACGGCGGGGGTCGCTGTGCGGCAGGTCAAGGATGCGCTGATCGTTCGTGTAGGAGTGGATCGTGCTCATCATGCCCTTCTCAATGCCCCACTTCTCGTTGAGCACCTTCACCATCGGGGAAAGGCAGTTCGTGGTGCAGGAAGCGTTGGAAACGATGTTGTGCTTGGCAGCATCGTACTCGTCATCGTTGATGCCGATGCAGAAAGTCAGGTCGGGGTTCTTGGCGGGAGCGGAGATAAGAACCTTCTTGGCGCCGGCCTTGATGTGACCCTCAGCCTTCTCACGAGCGGTGAAGAGACCGGTGGACTCAAGAACAACGTCAACACCCAGCTCAGCCCAGGGAAGCTGATCCGGACCCAGCATGCCGCCCACAATCTTGATGGGGTGACCGTTCACAACCAGGTTGTCACCGTCAATCTCAACCGTGCCCGGGAACTTGCCCTGGGTGGAGTCGTACTTCAGAAGGTGAGCCGTAGTGGCGATGGGGGTAAGGTCGTGGATGGCAACAACCTTCTCGAGCTCGGCCTGGGACATGGCGCGGAGCACGTTACGGCCGATGCGGCCGAAACCGTTAATAGCGTATTTAGCCATAATAGTAGGATAAATGGATTATAAGTTGAATCCCGCCAAGCCACCCGGCCCGGCAAGGCACAGTCAGTTTAACTCCCCACCATGAAATAGTCAACAAAAATTTGGTTTCTACCCCTGAAAATTCGCGACAACAACGCATATTTGCACGCTTTTCCGCTAGCATCCTCCGCAAATTTGAGCATTTCTTCATGCCCCCAGCGGTATATACCTAGCTTCTGCGATGAGCAGAATACAACCAGGGAACAGGGAAAAGCCGGCTTGCAGCGGGATAAAGAGTTTAAGGTAAGGCAAGTGCATACAAGCAAAGTGAAGCAGAATTTCAACTACACCCATCGCACCTCGTCCATTGTACCTACTGTTCAATTCGCATTCTTCCGACACAGGAGGGGCTTCCTGAACGGCGTTGATAATTCAATCAATTGTCAATTATGTGGGATTCATTGCATTGTTGCTGTTTTTTCAAACTATAAGCTTGACAAGCCTATCGTTTCGTGGTATACAACGCGTGTACAAGTTCCGGTCTGCAATGAGATTGGGGCGGGTCGGTGACCCGCTCTTTTTTTGTAGACTCCTCACCACCAAACACCAGCAAAAAAAACATGGCCACCACCGATATCACAGCCCTGATTGATTACTATGTCCGCGAGAAAGACCTGACGCGTGAACGCGTCATTCAGGCTCTCGAAGCATCGTTCCTGACTGCCTACGCCAAGATGGTACCCGGCTCCGACCGCATCCGCAACATCCGCGCCATCATCAACACACAGAAAGGCACGGTAAAAATCAAGGCCGATATGACGGTGGTGAATGATGAGGAAATGACAGACGCCTTTAATGAGGTGAAGCTTTCCGTTGTGCAGGCTGCCGGTAAGGAGCTCCAGCCCGGTGATACAATTTCGGTCAACATCACCCCGAAGGATTTCGGTCGTATCGCCGTGCAGACCGCCCGCCAGACCATGCAGCAGCGCATCCGCAAGGCGGAGCAGGAAATACTGGCCGAGGAATTCAGCGATCGTATCGGTGAGCTGGTTACCGGCACTGTTGTCCGCTACGAAAAGGGTGACGTGGTGGTGAAGGTGGAGAAGTTCGAGGGCATTGTCCCACCCAAGCAGCGCATCCCCGGCGAAGAATATAACAAGGATGACCGCATGCGCTTCTACGTCCAGGAAGTGCGGGACGGCGTGCGCGGTAATGAGCTGATTCTCTCCCGCAGTCACCCCAATCTGGTTCGCCGCCTCTTTGAAAGCGAAGTTCAGGAAATCGCTGACCACACCGTGGAGATTCTCAACATTGTGCGTGAACCCGGCTATCGCACAAAGATGGTGGTGCGCAGCGAGGATCCGAATGTGGATCCCGTGGGCGCCTGCGTCGGTATGCGTGGCACTCGGGTCAAGAGCGTGGTCAACGTGCTGAGCCGCGAGAAGATTGATATTCTGGAATACACGGACGACAAGGCCGTGATGGTGACGGAATCTCTGGCTCCCATTGAGCCGGTCAAGGTGATTGTGGATGAAGAGGCCCGCGTGGTAACTGTGCTGGTGGAGGACGACAAGGCTGCCGCCAAGGCCAAGGGCCGCAAGGGGCAGAATGTGCGTCTGACAGCACGCCTTATTTCCACCCCGGAGCAGCGCTGGGATGTGCGTGTTGAACCGTACAACGAGAGAACCAAAGTGGAGTCCGAGGCCCGCAAGGGTGCGGATGAACTGAGCGCACAGCTCGGTGTTACGGACTCTCTGGCAGCCGCCATGATTTCTGCCGGCTTCACCTCCGTGGATGTCATCGCCTCCTATGCACAGGAGGAAGATTTGATGGAAGCCCTCCTCATTTCCGAGGAAGAGGCTCATGACATTATCGCCAAAGCAAAAGCACTCTGCTGATATAACCTTTTTTCACATGGCTGAACAATCGAATAAGAAACCGGAGGTGCTCGACCTCCTCGGCGGCAACAGAAAGAAGAAAGCCGCCCCCGCTGCGAAAGCAGCAGACAAGACCTCTGCGCCCAAAAGCGCAGAGAAGAAGAATGCTCCTCGCAAGCCCGCACTTGACCTCCTCTCCCCCAAACCCAAAAAGGTGGAGAACAAGCAGCCTGCTCCCAAACCGGCACCGACTGAGGTCAACCCGGCACCGGCAGCAGCCAAGGCTGCCCCGATCACCCCGAAGCCGGCAGCAGCCCCTGCTCCGGCCCCCGCAGGAGACAGGGAAAAAGTCATGAATATCAAAGCTCCCATCTCCGTGGCTGATCTGGCTGCGCACATGGGGCTCAAGCCATTCAAGCTGATTGCCGAGCTGATGCCCATGGGGGTGTTCGCCAATCCCGGCACCACACTCGACAGCGACCAGGTGGCCGCGCTCTGTGAAAAGCACGGCTTCACCTACGAGCGAGTCAAGCGTGAAAAGGGCGCCGGCGTGAAAGCTCCCGTGGAAGAAATCAAGGAACCCGAGGCCGTTGCCATCGAGGAAGAGCCGGAGGATGCGCTGAAGGTGCGTACACCCATCATCACGGTGATGGGGCACGTGGACCACGGTAAAACATCCCTGCTGGACTACATCCGCCGCACCCGTGTGGTTTCCGGCGAAGCCGGCGGCATCACCCAGCATATCGGTGCCTATACGGTCAACCACAATGACCAGACACTCACGTTCATCGACACCCCCGGTCACGCCATCTTCACGGAGATGCGAGCACGCGGCGCAGACGTGACGGATATCGTGGTGCTGGTGGTGGCGGCCAACGATGGCATCATGCCCCAGACAAAGGAAGCCATCATGCATGCACAGGCTGCCGGAAAGACCATCATCGTAGCGGTCAACAAGTGCGATTTGCCCACGGCTGACCCGGTGCGTGTGCGCACCCAGCTCATGGAGCACAACCTCATGCCCACCGACTTCGGCGGCGAGGTTGAATGCGTGGATGTGTCTGCACACACGGGCGATGGCATTGATGACCTGCTTGACCTGCTCTGCCTTCAGGCAGAAGTGCTGGAGCTCAAGGCCAACCCGAAGGCCAACTGCCGAGCCTCCATCATCGAGGCCCGAATGGAACAGGGCAAGGGCAGCTCTGCCACCGTCATTGTGCAGAGCGGCACACTCAAAGTCGGCATGCCGTTCATCTGCGGTCCTTTCTCCGGCAAGGTGAAAACCCTCATGAACGACCAGGGTAAATCCATCAAGAAAGTGACCCCGGGTATGCCGGCCGAAGTCTCCGGCTTCATCGAAACCCCGAATGTGGGTGACGAGCTGGTGGAAATGGAGAATGAGCGAGCCGCCCGCAAGCTTTCCACCGAGCGTCAGGAAGAGCTGCGCCAGCAGCGACTGTCCGCCCCCAAGCGCTCACGCATGGAAGATATCCTTGCCATGATGGGTGAAGGGAGCCAGAAGGCCGTGCTCAAGCTCTACCTCAAGGGTGACGTGCAGGGCTCTGTGGAAGCCATCAAGAAGGCTATCATGGACATCGAGAGCGACAAGGTGGAGTGCGAGTTCATCGGCGCCGCCGCCGGTCCTATTTCTGAAAGCGACGTTCTGCTGGCCTCCTCCTCCAACGCCGTGATTCTGGGCTTCAACGTGAAGGTGGAAACCAATGTGGTGAAGGCTGTGAAACGCGAAGGGGTACAGGTGAAGATATTCTCCATCGTGTACGAGTTGATTGACCAGGTGAAGGACGCCATGCTCGGACTGCTGGAGCCGGAGACTCGCGAAACGGTGCTCGGGCACGCCGAAATCCGCCAGGTATTCAAGCTCAACAAGGGCAAGGCTGCCGGTTCCTATGTATCCGATGGTAAGATGCTCCGCACGGCCGAAGCCCGTGTACTGCGCGACGGTCAGGTGGTATTCGACGGCAAGATGTCGACTCTGCGCCGCTTCCAGGATGAAGTGGAAGAAGTCAAGAGTGGTCTGGAATGCGGTATCCGCCTTGCAGAATACAACGACTACGAAGAGGGCGATATCATCGAGTGCTACACGCTGGAGAAGATTAAACAAACTCTGTAATTCACCCATCCGGCCATGGCATCGCGTCGACTTGATAAGGTCAATGAGCTGATGAAGCGGGAAATCGGAACTTTCGTCCAGAAAGAGTTCGAATGGCCCGGCACCATCGTCTCCATCCTTGATGTGGAAATCACGGAGGATCTGAAAGAAGGTCGTGTGTGGGTCGGCGTTGTCGGACGCATGGCTCCCGCACAGGTCATCGAAAAACTCTCTCGCAAGCGAGGGGATATTCAACGGGCAGTCAGTCGGCGCGTGGTCATGCGCAACACGCCCCGGCTCACGTTCCGACACGATGACTCGGCGCGCCGGGGTGTCAGCATGGTTAATCTGCTGGATGATATTGAACAGAATCTCCCCAAGGCGCCACCATTACCAGAGGGAGAATCAGACCCGGAGATTTAACAGCAAACCCAAGTCCTTCCATGGCACACAAAATCACCATCAGGCGAGTAGGAAGCATCTTCCCGGCACTCTGTCTGGTGGTGATTGTCATGGTGTGTTTCACCTTTGCCTGGCTGAGCATTGCCGGACTTCCCGGTTTTGTGCTCCGCAAAATTGAGCAGCAGGCAGCACCTTATGGGCTGAGCCTCCGGCTGGGCAAATTGAAACTGGCGCCGGCATCCGGGCTGGCAGTCAAGGCTCTGGACGTCCGTCTCTCCGCCCCGCTCGGAGAGGAAAAGGCCACCATTGCCCTGCGAAAGTTGCAGGTATCGTTCAGCATATTTGAGTTATTTCAGGGAAATTACCTGCCGGATAGCATCCATCTGCTGGGCATGCACGCCGAATTGCCGACCGGTTCTCCGGATGAGCAGCCGATGCAACTCCGTGATGCCAACACGCATCTGAATTTCTTCAACCGCGGCCGGGGGCTCGGCATCAACAGTTCTGCGAATCTGCAGGGCATTGGCCTCAAATTCCGAGGAGCATTTCAGATACCGGAACAGGAATGGGCACCAACGGAACAAAGTGAAGCAGAGACAATTATTGAAGAGCCCCGCCCCATTTGTCTGGATGAATACCTGAAACCGGTACAGCCGTGGCTCAGCAAAGCCAATGAACTCATTGCCGCTCAAGAGTGGAAAAATGATGAGTTTCCCACACTTGACATAGAGCTCCGATATTGGAATCAGCATCCCAGTGCAGAAGTCAAGGCCGAAGTCCCCTCGTTCCGGCACGAAGGCATGCATTTCAACAATGCGTCTCTGTCAACCCGATATGAAGATGAGGCGCTGACCATCGACCATCTTAACTTTTCCACAGAGTCGCCCAAAACGGAAGTTTCTCTCCAGGGAGCCTACGACTTGCCCGAGCGGCGACTGACATTCAACCTCCGCAGTACTGCGGCCATTGCCCAGATTGTGGAAATGATTGACTCCACGCAGAAAGACTCCCTGCTCTCCCGGCTCTGTGCAGATGCAGAAAAATCTCCCACCATCAAACTCCGGGGGCAGATAGAATTCGCTGACGACTACGCACTCAACAACATATCCCTGCGTGGCAACGCCATGCAGCGAGACTTCACCATCGGAGAGGTCAAGGTGGATACGTTCGAATTTTCCTTCCTTCTCTCGGATGGACGCTTCAACATTGACAATCTGAGCCTCACGCTGCCGGACGGCAAAATCCTCATCTCTGCGCTCTCCGGCAACGAGAGAGCCGATGCCCAGGCCTCCGTTTCCATCCCCATCGACACCCTGCACCGACTGGCGGAGGGTATCTGCGGACATTCCATTCAACTGCCGGAAAACATAACGCCGGAAGGAAGGCTGGAGCTGGAGGCAGCCACCTTGCTCAGAGTCGAAGAATTCAAACCCGGCGTTACCCGGATGGTGGATTTGATTCCCACCCTGACAGAAATACAGAATTTTTCCATCAGGCTTGATTCGCTCCGCTATGAGAACATTCGGATGACCAATCCGGAACTGCAATTAAAGGCTTCCGGAATTGAGCACCCCACGCTGACCGGCAACACCTGCGGACTCCAAAATCTGGAGCTTTCCCTCCGCCTGGACGAACTAGACGCAGAAGATGGCCTTGCAGCAACGGGAATTGCCGCCATTCTTCACCTGGATGGAGCAACGGCGGACTATCAACAACTCAAGGAAAGCCTTCGCATTGCCCGCGCAGAAGCCACACTCCAAGCCGAAAGCCTCACAACCGGGGATTCACGGTTCAGCAACCTTGCTCTCTCTCTGACCAATCTGCGCGATTTCACCTGCAACAAGCGATGGGAAGAAATGCTGGTGAAGTCCAATGCCGGAGTCCATATCGGTCAATTAAACTACGGCGAACACGCCATCGCCTCCGGCATCAGGCTTTCCGTTGAGCACGATAAAGCGTATGAAGCAGCCATCAACCTGAATATGGACATTCAGGAAAGGAAGTTCGATACGCGAATGCTGCTGAACTACGAACAAATCGAACAGGACGGCATCCTGGAGTTTGCTCTGAACAGGACGGATTTTCCCCTGCTGACCTTCGCGCCACTCCTGCAACATTTCGATGCGTTACCCTCCGCGATTGAATTGCCGGAAATCCTCACGCTGAGCACCCGGGGCAGCATCAATGTCAATACCGGACAACTCGGCAGCACTCAGTTACACCTCCATATCCCGGCGCTGGTTCGTACCCCCCGGACATTGATTGTCAACAGAGGCTCAAGGATTCCCGTGGAGATACGACTTGATACCGGGCTTCATAGTGAAGGGGATGCCCTGCTCTACTCCGGCAAGCTGGAAGTGCTGCATCAGACGGGGGCCTTTACCGCAGATATTTCCGGCGACATTTACCGCTATTGCAACATTACAAATGGTCGCAACACCATTGCGGTCAATGTCATTGATGCCCTGATAGATGATGAGGACGCTCACAGCATCATGCGCGATTTCCGCTTCGATGCAGAATCAAAGGTGACAGTGTCCGACATTGCCACACGGGTGGAATACGACAATGGCATCGCGGTCAATTCGTTCTGCAAGGCCGATATCCGCAACACGGATTTTCTCATCGGCGCTATCGAGGATGTCAAAGACAAAAGCGGCAACATCATCGGTGAACAACTCCGCAAGGATATGGGCAAAAACCCGTATTCACGCGTCTTTGAAGCCGTTTGCGATGTGCATGTCGATGTCAGAATGGGGCAAAAGAACCCGGACGGTTCTCCCGCAGCGGAAAAGATGCAGATCGTTCTCAAAAATCCCTACCTGAACTACGACAATCGCCCGTGGTTGCAACGCCGCAGCATCCGCAAAGGTGTCCGCAATAGCATCATCCGCGGAGAATCCATTGTATTTGACCTTGATAACAACGGTATTGTCCTCAATAATCTGGTGGGGAAAGCCTACCCGGCGTATGCGTTCGGTATGTACTTCGCTCCATTGCAGGAGTTCATGCAGGACATCAGACTGCAATATCCGGTTGACGTGACAACCCAACGCTGCGAGTTCCCGATTTCCAGAAATAGCCGGGTTCCCATCTGCGGTCTTATCCGCGCAGAATCCGGCACCGGTGCTGCATTCGATTTTCTGGGGACCACCATACCGTTGGAACGATTCTCCGGCTTTGTCAACCTGAGCGATGATTTCGTATTTCTGGATAAGATGAATGCCCGCACCTGGGGCGGCGTGCTGAACGGAGCCATCAAGATTGGTATCTCCGGTGACAGCACCTCATTTGACGGGCAACTGACCGCCAACAACCTGGATTTGAGCCTTATCGGCAATGCATACAACACAAAGTTAAGCCCTGCCCTGTGCAATGCTTTCATCCGCTTTCAGTCACCCACATCAGAGATAAAAGACGTCAAGGCATACGGAAACGCGACCATACGGGATGGTAACCTCATGGAACTCGGCATTTTCCAGCCGGTCGGCTCGCTTATCTCCGACCTGCCGGGACAACTGGCCAAACTGCAACGTAAAGTCACCGGGAAGAACCCGACCCCCATTGAAGAGGATAAACCCGGCATGATTTCCCGATTCCTCTCCGCCTTTACCGATACAACCGATTCGGCCATCAGCAAGGTTGACGAATCCAGTCGGCATATCCCCTTTGCCAACCATTTCATGAGTTATAACATTCAGCAGGCATCCCTCCAATTCGACATTCTGAATGGCTATCTCTACACGCGCGACATGCACGCATCCGGTTACAATCTGGATGTAGACATGAATCTCCGCCTGAATCTGGATACCCTTGATTTACGAGGCAATCTCTGGCCGCGAATCTCGAGTGTTCCGACTCTCCTCATTGCCCCCATTACCTTCCTGTCCGACTTCCTGATTGATATTGTCATCTACGGCAATATTGAGGATATCCAATGGAAATTCACTCTGGATCGCATCATGAGGAGCAGGAAAAACAGACCGGAGCGAAGCGTAACGGCGGCAGAGGAGAAAACGCCACAATGATTGCCGACATCCCTGACAGCATACCTCACCCCGGTGAAGCATGGTTCTCTTCCGCCACCGACTGGCTGCTTCTTCTGCACCTGGTCGGCTTGTTCTTTTCTCTTCACGCGCTGATGCGCAGGCACTCACCCCAGGGAACCATTGCCTGGATTCTGGGGCTGAACCTCCTCCCCCTCATCTGCCTCCCCCTGTACCTGGCACTGGGTGCAGAACGCATCCGCCGCCACACAGAGGAACGCCTCCCGACCAACTCGGTGTTTTCCATGTTGCGAGGCATCCGGGCTCATGTACTCGCAACGGCGCCGGGCAGCCCGGGACACACCCTCCGCGGTATGACCGGCATGGCTCCCTGCACCGGGAATGAGGTGCAACTGCTGCAAGATGGGAAGAACACCTATGGTGCACTTGCAAAAGCTATCCGCAGCGCGACTTCCTCCATTCTCATTGAGTTTTTCATCATCCGAAATGACAGGGTGGGCAACAACCTCCTGCGCCTGCTGGTTCGGAAAGCACGCGCCGGCGTGAACGTCCACGTGATTTATGATGAAATCGGTTCGCACAAACTTCCGCGCGGCTATCTCCGCACCCTGCGCAATGCCGGCGTGCGGGTTGCCTCCTTCAACGGACGCCGCTACTGGTGGAGCTCTTTCCTGCGCATCAACTATCGGAATCATCGCAAACTGGTCATCATCGACAGCAAGCTGGCCTATCTCGGCAGCCTGAATATAGGACTGGAATATATCCGACGGCGGGGAAAAACATATTGGCGCGACACATTTGTCAGTCTCACCGGCCCCATTGTGGCACAATGCCTGCTCTCCTTTGCCGAGGACTGGCAGCGCGCCATCGGTGAAGACCTCAGCGCCCTCGCACGTGAGCAGGAGGAAACCGGCACAACCGTATGCCAGCTGATTCCTTCCGGGCCGGATGACGTCCCGGTGAATGCATGGGAACTCACCCTGCTGGAAATGGCCTTCAGGGCACGGCAGAGGCTCTGGCTGGCCAGCCCCTATTTTGTGCCGAATGCCGCCGTCTATGCCGCGCTGACGGCCGCAGCGCAAAGGGGTGTAGAAGTGCGCATTCTTGTCCCCCGCAAGGGTGACAGCCTCATGGCCAATCTGGCACTCCTCTCCTACCTGCCGGAAATATCCAATTCCGGCATACAAATTCTGGCCTACACGCCCGGATTCCTTCACGAAAAAATAGCGCTGGCTGATGATGACACATGTTGCATCGGCACCGCCAATCTGGATGAACGCTCGCTCCGGCTGAACTTTGAACTGACGCTCCTGATGGAAGACAAAGAAGCAACCCTCAGAATCAGTCGGATTCTGCTGGCAGACATGAAAGAATCACAAATTCTCACCGCCCGGCACTGGTACAAAGCGCCCCTTTTCACCCAACTGGCGGCCCATTTATGCCGTCTTCTCTCTCCCATTCTTTGAATAATTCCTGAAAAGCGGAACTATAAGCTTGACCGCAAAGCCCCAACCATGCTAGAATGTCCCTGTCTTTATCCTGCTTTTATCTTATCGTCATGAAGTACAGCATATCGGCATTAGCTCGCAAAACGGGACTTTCCATCCATACCCTGCGCTTTTACGAGAAGGAAGGACTGCTGCGCCATGTAGAACGCACAGAATCCGGGCGGCGCATGTACGGGGAAGCCAGTCTTGGATGTCTGCTTGGCGTACTCTGCATGAAACAGGCAGGGATGACCCTGCCGCAGATTAAGGTATTCTTTGACGAAACAGTTCGCGGAGCCATCTCGCTGACCAGCCGCATGGAAATGATTCAGGAGGCCCGTCTCCAACTGGAGCAGAAGATGGAGGACATCAAGCGAGGCATGGAGTTGATTGACTTTTTCCTGAATGGCACGAAACGCGCCATTCAGGCCGCCGGCGAAGGAAAAAACCCGGATGAGGCTTTCCCCTTCATCACCCTTTCCGGCATCATCAACTTCCCGTTCATGAAAGACAGCCAGGGGCGGCTTGAGCCCTCCCTTCCGGAGCACAAGCCTATTGACTAATACAGGCGGGACAAAGAACGAAGCGTGTAGGGAATAATGTCAGACTCCCGCGCATGGTGCATTTTCTCGGCCCATGCCGCATCTGCCAGCAGGGCCCTGCCCACGGCTATCAAATCCACTTCTCCGGCTCGAACCATCCGCACCGATTCAGAGACATTGGCAGCAGCCCCGCCCCCGCTGATGACCGGTTTGTTGGTCAACAGCCGCACCCACGCCGCCATCGTGAGCGGATTCCCGACAAAAGCCGGATCGGCGTAGTGATGCTCAGAGCAGTCAAATATATCCACCCCGGCGGCACAGAGAGCACGCAGCAATTCAGAAAGCTCGTGCGGCGACTCCGTCAGACGCGCACCCGGTTGCCCCTCATTTGATTGAGAAATACGAAACAGAATGGGAAATTGACTCCCGACTGCCTTTCTGACCGCATGTATCACCTCGCAGGCAAACCGCGAGCGCCCCACGATATCACCGCCATATATATCCCGCCGGTGATTCGTCTCTTTCCGAAAAAACTGGTCAATCAGGTAACCATATCCACCCTGTATCTCCACACCGTCAAAGCCGATTTGAGCGGCTAACCATGCAGCACGTGCAAACGAAGCACAGACATCAGCTATCCGCCGGCGGCTCATTTCCTCCCCCTCTTTCTCCAGTGTAAAAGGATTGATTCCCGACGGCCCGATGGCCATAGCCTGAGGATGCGGAAAATCCCCCGTCAACGGACGCCGCATCCCCACATGACATAGTTGCGGAACAATTTTGCAGCGAGTTGCGTGCACAAGCCTGCATATCAGCTTCCATCCGCGCAGAGCTGCACCACCGTAAAATTGAGGCTTGCAGCTGTCATCCGAGGAAGCTTCATCATCTATCGTTGCAGATTCAGTGATAATGAGCCCCACCTCTCGTTCCGCCCGGCGCCGGTAATACATCGCCATTTCCGGAGTGGGAATTCCATCCGGCGCCAGATGGCGATTCATCGGCGCCATGACGATACGCGACGCCAGCGACAGTTTTCTGTCGACAAACGGACGAAACAGAGTCTCCACCTCGCGGATACAAAGAGCAGTTGATGTTTTCAGCATAGCCGCAATATACTCCCTTTTCATTTTGTTTGCAATGAGTTAGAATAACTGATTATCCACTCAGAAACTCCTGTTTTTGCAAATACTCTTATATGATAACTTTTTATGCTGGACAATAATAATTAAAAAGGTATAATTTTTTCAGCATGAACAAATCCGCCAATGTCCCTCACATCGTTCTTCTGGAACTTCTCTACACGCTGGATGATATACGAAGAGAAAGCCTGAAGCTCACCTCATCCTCCCACATCAAAAAGCTGATGGGGCTCACCATTCGCCAGGCATCCTCCATCGCCCGGCTGAAGATGCTCATGACCAAAGCCCCTCAGGGAGTTGCGCTCAAGACACTTGCCCAGGAGCTGCAGATGACCGTTCCTGCCACCTCTCTGCTGGTGGAAACCATGGTGGGGAAAGGCGTATTCGAACGCAATCAGAACCCGGACGACCGCCGCGCCATCTGCATCCGTCTCTCAGCCAAGGGCCAGGAACTCTTTGACGTGGGCTTCTCTGCCCTGGAGCGTCAGCTGGACAATCATTCCGCAGAAATTACCAGGGAAGAACTGGAGATTTGCCGCCGAGTCTCAGAGAAACTCACCCGCAGTCTCTCCCGTGGAAGGAGTTACTAATTCATCGAAAAGCACACGTTTTTTTGCGACTTTAGCTTGACTCTGCCCATTCTTGAGTGTACTATAGGAAGCGAACCAGCGGGTGGAGCACACCCCGAAAACTTTACCATCATTTCATATGTCGAGTCAACCGAACCTTCTGGCACAGGTGCGCCGGTATCTCATCACCCACGGGGAGGACTACCAGTGGGTCACCATGGGTGAGAAGAGCGAGAAAATTGGCCTGGCCTACCTGCCCGCCAACTACGATGGATACCCCTGCACCTTCATGTTCACCGAACTGAAAGAGCCGTGCAGCCTGGTATTTGATGTCAACTTTGCCGTGCGTATTCCGGAAGAGAGCCGCAAGGAAGTAGCCCTGCTTCTGCTGACCCTCAACGCCAACCTGCCCGAGGGGCAACTCCTGCTGGACATGGAGCACGGCTTCGTGTACTATCGCCTCAAGTTCGTGGTCGATGACCTCAACATCTCCGATACCGATATTCTCAACCGCATCCGCCGAATGGAGGAACAGGGCATAAGCATGGCCCGCACCTACGCCCACATCATCACGGAAGAATTCCGATTCTGATTTCCAACTTATTCATCCATCCAACAACTGCATATTTATGTCACTTGCAAAACCACTCGAAGGAAAAGTCGGTATCGTCACCGGCGTCGCCAACAAACGCTCCATTGCATTCGGCATTGCCAAAGCCTGGCATGAAGCCGGAGCCAGACTCATCTTCAACTACCAGGGCGAACGCCTCAAGGACGGAGTCATCAAACTGGTGAAAGAGAGCTTCGGCGAGGACACACCCGTCTGTGCTCTTGATGGCTCCGATGATCAGTCCATCGCTGACTTCTTCACCTTTGTTGCGCAGCATACTGACCGTGTGGACATGCTGCTGCACGCCATTGCCTTTGCACCGAAAGCCCCCGGAACCCTTGAGGGACATTTCTCTGACATCCCCCGCGATGCCTTCAACCTCTCCCTCCAGATTTCCGCCTACTCCCTCATCGCTCTGGCTCGCGGGGTCGCCCCGCTCATGACCAACGGCGGCTCCATCACCGCCCTCACCTACTATGCCAGCCAGAAAGTTGTGCCGAACTACAACCTCATGGCCGTCTCCAAGAGCGCCCTGGAAACCTGCAGCAAGTACCTGGCTTTCGACCTGGGTCGCCGCGAGAACCCCATCCGCGTCAACTGCATCTCTGCCGGTCCCGTGCAGACCCTTGCCGCCCGCGGAGTCTCCGGCTTCACCGGCATGTTCAAGGTATACGAAGAGAAGAGCCCCCTGCAGCGCTCCTGCACCCTGGAAGAGCTCGGTGCCACCGCCACTTATCTGGCCAGCGACGGCGCAGCCTCCGTCACCGGTCAGGTCATCTATGTGGATGGCGGCTACGAAATCGTGGGCATGTAACCACCGTTTCTCACCTCATCTTAAATCGTGTTGGGCTGCGAAAGCCCCCTCACCGCAACACTTCAACCGCCTTTTCCCCACCACAGGAAAAGGCGGTTCTGTTTTGCTTTCTCCCCGTAAACAATCTCCATTCCTGCCGGCGGCAGGAATTCTTCACCACAGGGCGCAAGCCCTGTTCTTCACTCTACAGACAACTCGCTGACGCTCACAATGAAGAACGCCCTGCCGGGCGAGGTGAAGAAATCAGCTTTACCGATAATGAAGAAAAAAATGGTCGCCCCACGCGACCATTTTTTCAGGTTTTGGCCGTCCATGTCGGCCAAAATTTCAATTTTTGGCCTACATAGACGGCCAATTTTGAAAAGAAAGCTTGCTTTCATAGCTTCTCCGTGTTAAATTCCACCTGTGAGCGATGAACTTAAAAACATTGTTGCTGAACAAATTGCAGACAGCCAGACAAGAGAGCTTCGGGACTTTTGCCCCAGAGAGCTCAAGGTCACCGCGCTGAACGAAATAGTCAGCATCGTAGTAGGGGTTCGCCGATGCGGAAAATCCACCCTCATGGAGAGCATCATGAACACCCTGATACGCTCCGGTGTTCCCAGGGAAAATATAGTATGGATTAATTTTTCCGATGAACGATTTCTGGAGCTGCATCAAGGCGGGTGGGACTGTATTCATACGGCCTATTACAGCACCTATCCGGAAAAACGGCACACAGAAAAAGTATATTTCTTTTTCGATGAAATCCAGCTGTATCCCAACTGGGAATTATTCGTTGAGCGCTTGCGGCGCGAAGAAAATTGCAGCATATACATCACAGGCTCCTCCGCAAAAATGCTCTCAAAAGAAATTGGGACATCCTTGCGCGGTCGCACACTGAGCTGGGAATTGTTCCCTTTCTCATTCAGAGAGTTTGCCTTTCGCTGTGGCATCAGCAATCGCACAAAAGGAAGCAACCGCAGACTACAACTTCAGCATGCCTGGGAACGATATAAAGCTGAAGGTGGTTTCCCGGCGGTGTTCGGATTAGATGCCCCCCTGCGCAGACAACTGCATCAGGAGTATTACAATGCCCTGCTGCTTCGCGATGTTATCGAACGCTACAGCGTGCGTTATCCCCAGGTCATGCGACACCTGGCCAACAGGGTCATCAATAGCATGGCCGGAGTATTCTCCATACGCAAAGTGTACGAAGAAGTGAAAAATCTCGGTTTCTCCGTCAGTCGGGAAAGCATCACCCAGTTCATGCAATGGATGGAAGACGCCTACTTCATCTTCTCCATACCGGCATATAGCGCATCGATAGCTCGCCAGGCCAGAGGATTCCGCAAGGTCTATTGCATTGATCACGCCATGGCCATCTCCCTGAGTTCCAGAATATTACAAAACCGAGGTCAGGTATTGGAAAACATTGTTTTCTGTTCTCTGCGACAGATTACCCCGGATATCTTCTACTACCGCACAAAAGAAACCTTCGAGGTAGACTTTCTTACCATCCTCAAAACCGGCAGCAAAATCCTTGTGCAGGTCAGCCATGACCTCAGCTCTCCCGAAACGAAGAACAGAGAAGTGCGAGCACTTCGCGCAGCCATGGCAGAGACACATATAGACGAAAGCTATATAGTGACCGATTCCTACCAGGAAGACCTTACTTTCCCGGAAGGAATCATCCACATCCTCCCCGCACCTATTTTTCTTGCCGATACCCCATTCGCGTAAACCACACCATATCCGGCCCGCAACACTTCAACCGCCTTTTCCCCACCACAGGAAAAGGCGGTTCTGTTTTGCTTCCCTTCTCCCCGTAAACAATCTCCATTCCTGCCGGCAGCAGGAATTCTTCACCTCGCGCACAGCGCGTTCTTCGCCCAAATGCCGCAGGCATTTTTCTTCACCACAGGGCGTAAGCCCTGTTCTTCTCCCTACAGACAACTCGCTGACGCTCGCAGTAAAGAACTCAGCGCCTTGCGCTGAGTGGAGAAAGAAATAAGCGAGCCTAATCTCCATTCACACCTCTCATCACCAAAATGGCCGTCCCACACGGCCAAAATTTCAATTTTTGGCCGCCGCAGACGGCCAAATTATCAAAACAGGCTTGAATTTCATGCAATTTTGCAGTCGCATTGCAAATTTACATGAAAACGCAAGCAAATTACCCCTAAATTCATGCAATTTTGCAGTAGCGCTGCAAAATTGCATGAATTTTCTAAAGAATCAAAACCCGACTCAAAGAGCCGATATCGGGAAGCCAACATTCCACCTGCCAAGCGGCAGTAGTTCCATAGAGACACCGAGCCTTCCCGAGTGTCGGCAAATCACTCTCCGATTTTCTGAAGAGTGCCCCAAAAAGCACAGAGTAGTGCTTCTTGATAGCTCCTAAATGACTCAGTCCTCGCTCTATAGGACCGGTTGCAAATATAGGCATTTCTATGAGTCCATCAATGGAGCTGAACCGACCTGCATTGATGAGGAAATTCCCTTTGAAATCCCGGAGAGCTGGGAGTGGGTGAGATTAAGTAATCTTGGCAAAATTGTAGGAGGAGGAACACCATCTACTTCTAATCCCGCCTATTGGGACGGAGGAGTTCCTTGGATAACGCCTGCCGATATGCGTAGTAACCGGGGCAAATATATTTCTCGCGGTTCCAAAGATATATCAGAACTAGGAGTGGCAAAGTCTTCCACAAGAATATTGCCTGCAGGTTCTGTTGTATTTTCTAGCCGAGCCCCCATTGGTTACGTAGCAATAACAGAAAACGAACTATATACAAATCAGGGATTCAAATCGGTTTCTTTTTTTACTGAGGGACTTCAAGATTATATCTATCACGCGTTAATAGGTCTGACAGAGGATATTAAACAAAGAGCATCTGGTACAACATTTGCAGAAATATCTGGTTCCGAGTTTGGCAAAACATTGATTCCTTTAGCTCCTAAGAAGGAGAGTTTGTGTATTGTCAAAACGATAGAAGTATATTATTCCGTTCTGGAAAGGATTCAAGCTTTTCGGGCTCGCTATAAACGCATCCTTTCAGAAACTCCAACCAGCCTTCGACAGCGGCTTATCCAAGCCGCAATTCAAGGACAGCTCGTCCCTCAAAATCCGAATGACGAGCCTGCATCAATACTGTTGGAACGCATAGCTCAGGAACGCACCGCTAAACTCGGAAAAAAGGCAGCCAAATCAATGAGCCGAATCGAGAGACGTGGTAGTAAGACTCATGCTACCTATCATGAGATTTTTTCTGATGGTTCTGAAAAGGATATTAGTGATGAAATCCCCTTTGATTTACCTGAAAATTGGGTATGGTGTAGGCTCGGTTGCTTAGTGGATATTAAGAGTGGCAGTACATACAAGGAAGTAGAGGCTGGCGTATTGTACGTAAAAGTAGGAGATATGAATCTTCCGGAGAATAAGATAGAGATTCGTACCTCTACTCATTTTGCCGAATGTCCAGATAATGCTATAATACCTGCTTATAGCATAATTTTTCCTAAGAGAGGTGGAGCCATATCAACGAATAAAAAGCGCACGGTTAAAAACTTCAAAATCTGCGTAGATTTGAACACAATGGCTCTTTCTTTCCCTGCTCAGATTTTTGATTTCGCTCGAGTCTGGTTTGAGAATATTGAATTAGAAAAGATAGCCAACGGTTCTACTATTCCTCAAATCAACAACAAGGATGTAGAACCATTGCTTTTCCCTTTACCTCCTCTGGGTGAGCAACTGCGAATTTGTAACAGATTGGGAAAAATGTTACGAACGATAGAAGAGTCTAGAGAATAACAGTAAGACGTTCCTAATCTATGATGATGGAAGTGAAACTGATATTACAGAAGATTTACCCTTTGAAATACCAGAAACATGGGCGTGGGCTAGATTGGGAGATATCGGTCTATGGGGAGCTGGAGCGACCCCTAGTCGCGCTCATCCT
>JAFUQZ010000017.1 GCA_017472085.1 Akkermansia sp.
GTTAAAGACCAAGGTGAGAAAGCACATGATGAAGCGGCAAAGAGAACCACACATTGTCAAAAAATTCTTCAAAAAGCCCAGCACAGCTTATGCTGAGGACGAGGATAAGAATGTCTGATTAATTGTAGCCAGATTAATAATGATTCACCCAGTGCCGATATCTCACTACACTCTTTCCGGAGCGTTGCGTTTTTTGCATTGCTCGCCTATTTCGGTATCTGGCTGCTACTGGGCTTGGCCATACGCCGCTCCCTGTGGTGGGGAATAGTGGCAGGGGCTGCATTGCTGCTGGTAGCCGTTATCGTTGTGGTGATATAGGGACTATGCTGAGAAAAAAACTATATTCTGAGTGTGCCGCATGAGGATGAAAAAATCACTCATTCCGCAAAAAAATGCGGATTCTCGGCTGAGATGAGTTAATATAAGCAAGGAGATAGATAATGAAACAAATAATCAAAACGGAAAAAGGACCTTGTATTTTGGAAGCCCGCACAAGGTTTACCGGTTTCTTTTGGCTTCTTTTACTGAGTTTAGTAGTCGGTGCAGGATGCATTTTCTGGTTCCTGTTTGCCCGGACGGAAGTAGTGGGAGAATTGACGTGGACAAAGTTTCCTTCTTATTCGTACAAACCGCTATGGCAACGCGTTTGTTATAAGGACAAGCCTATTTACCGGCCATTGATATCAACTTGAATTATCGGAATCTGCTGATAGTAGATTCCTATGAGGGGCGCAGAACCTACTACGATTTGAAGAATGATAAAATATTGGATAATACGAGCGTAGAATGGGAATATCAATCCCAACTCTATCCCTATATGAGTTTGAGGGATGACCGTTATATAACCAATATTGATAGTATTGAGATTAAGCCCGAATGGAAGAAATTGTTATTATCCTATCAACCTCAGGACAAAAACGCCGGAAACAAGAATTGAGCCCCGGAGAGGTGCAATAGAGCCGGGGGGGGGGTAAGCTCGCAACGCGAGCGCAACCCCCGGAATACAGTAAAATAAAATGGAGCCCCGGGGCTTAAAATTCTGCGGATGTACCGTCCGCCAACTGCCTGCCTCCAATGGCAAAGCATCATCTCGGTTAATTGCCGCATCAATAATGTCAGCACCGATTCAGACAAAACCACCTCCGGCCTTGAACGTGGCACGGAAACCTGTTACAATGCCTTTCGACTGACAAACAGGATGTGAGCCCCGGGCTTGATGCGTTGTACGCGTCTGCAAGGCAGAAAAATTGGCATATTTTGCAAAAAAGTTGCGGATTTGCCGTTGGAAAGTATTATCATAGGTAAAAGGAGATGATTTATGTTAGATGACGTTTTATCTGCTCTCATCTGGGTGGGTGTGAAAATAATCGATTTTACGGTGCACGGTTTCAGAAATGCTATTTTCTTATGCATTCTGTTACCTCTGATTATTTTCATCCTTCTGTGTATTACTTACGCATGAGCAATCTGATGAGTTTGTATGATTTTCGGAGACAGATCTAAAGTCGGGGAGCTGCTCAGATTAATCATGACGGCATTATTCGTGTCCGCCATTTCCGGTTGTATGCAGCTGAATACGGCCGGGGTAATAGATAATATCGGGCGGGAATATAAGGCTGTGCTGGTGGAAAAGGAAAAGACACCCCGAGCCCGACCGTGCTCCCCGCAGCGTTCTTCCGGCGATGAGATGCCGATGGTGTGGGATGCCTGCGAAGCCGATGGTAAATGTTACATTAAAGCCAGGATGGCGCTCATCCGGGAATCGAATGTATGGCTGCGGGAGGCTGCGTTCTGTCAGTTGCCGCACAAAGATTTCTGTTTTGACGGGCATCCCGGTGATATTTGCTACTTCCACAAGGGGCAAATCATCACGAATATGCCGGAATATGCGGTAGGCACGACAGTAAAACCGCAATCGGTTTATCCTTTCTATACGGTTTATCCTGCGCAACAGCTCAAGCATCCCAAGCGCTATGAACCGCTGTGGATGGAAGAGCAGCCCAACCCGCATCGGGTGTATACAGCTCCGCTTTCATGGGTGGCTGCCGTGCTGGTGGATTTGCCGGGCAGCATCGTATGCTCGGCCGTAGCGCTGCCTGTGGAAATTTATTCAGCCCTTTTTGATTAGCGCCTGCGGTCTGCTGAAATAGCGTTTATTTGTCAGTAACATGAAATTTTTCAGGATTATTTTGCGGATTTGCAGATGGGATGAGTTTACATGGGTAAGGAGAGATATGATGCTGCTGGTAGTAAGGAACTTTTTTATGCGGGCTTTTGTTGTTTCGGCGCTGGTCACACCGCCGGTTATCGCTGCTGAAACGCACGAACAGGCGAATCCGCAGGCGGAGCCGCCCATGGCGGATATTCCGCAAGCGGCGAAAGAGTTCCGCATAAAACAAATGTTTTTGGATGATTTGCCGATTCCTGATGCTGAGGCACCGAGATTTTCTCGTGCACCCAAACCCACGCATGTTTCTCCACACCACACAGTGGTGATGGAGCACTATTTCCCCCCGAAAAGGGCAGGGAAGAAGGGTTCGGCATTTTTTAAGATAACCCATTACACTCTGTCCTCGGATGGACATCAATTACTAATCAATACATACCGCCTGTATGCTCCTTCGGCTTGTGTGAATATTACCCATTTTTCCAGGGTTCTGCGCAGCGAAGTCCCCTATATGTTCCGCGACGATAATCAGGTTTTGCAGTTCGGGATGGATGCCGAAGGTATGAGAATTCAACGCTTTGAAATCTATACCATCAATCCCGGAACGGGAAAGCCCGGACGTATGGAAACCCATTATCCGACAGAATCGCAGCCATAGTTTACCGTGAAAGCCACGTACCCCCCCATTTTGGGGCGACTCGTATGCCTGAAGCCCGGTCTTGAAAAAGTTACCGTGGTATAGTACAATCTGTATCGTTGATGAACGCCGTCCCTTGTATCAATGAAAGCGCACGCAGAGAACAATAAAAAGAGCCTGATGTGGCCTCCGCCTGTTTTACCGCCGGAGTCGCCCCTGTTTGAGCGCGCCCGCATCAAACGGGCATCGCTCAGGGCGCTCTGCCCGCTTGGACTCAGCCCGGCGGACGAGCAGCTATTGGCGGCTTATAATGAGAAAGACGGAGAAACTGTGTTATCCGCTGTTGCTGCCGGTGCGGACCCGAATCTGCGGATGGCGGATTGGGGTGAACCGCTGACTGCTCATAGTGTGGAGCAGGGGTGTCCCCGGGTGGCGGAGTTGTTGCTTCATGCCGGAGCCTCTCCCCTGGAAGATGAGGCGGCATTGCTTGTAGCCCTGTGCTGCAAGGGCCCGGCGAGTCTGTTGAAGGAAGCTTTGTCGCTGTGCGAATTGCCGTCGGATTGGCGCGGCGGCGTTGATTATATGAGCCTTGCGGAGTATGCGGCCGCTTGCGGGCAGGTTGATTGTCTGCGCGTCCTGCGTGGGTGCGGGATGGATTTATGGGCTGATTCCAATCGGGCGCTTTGTGAGGCGTGCAGAGGAAACCATGCCGAGGTCGTGCGTTATCTGGTGGAGGATTGTGGTGCACCTCTCGAGCAAGAATATGATGATAGGAGCCCGCTTTTTTATGCTGCCGAACATGATGCTTTGGACTGTGCCCGCATCTTGTTGGAGGCCGGAGCCAACCCGCTTCATGAGGATATAGGCGGGGCTACACCGTTCAGACGGGCCGCATCGGATAACATGCTCGCATTACTGGAAGCTGAGAAAAGAAAAAATCGTTGGCTCATGCCCTCAACCGGGCGAAGCAAATAAACTTATTTTCCCCTGCGAAATGAACCGATTATCTCTCATTATCCATCTGTTGACAGTCTTCTGCGGGATGACCTCCTGCACCTCTGTGGAGGAGCAACAGCTGCGGCTGGAGCAGGCCCGCGCAGAGTACCGCATCAGCAAACGCAATCAGGCAACGGCGGAATCTCAGCAGAAATTGAACGAATGGCTCAAGGCACTTGATTCCGTTTCTTATGCCGAGTTTTATCGTACGGAAGAAACTCTCGGCCCTGTGGTTCCCCCGGTAAAAGCGGTTAAAATCGCAGGCGCGGAGCTCAAGACGCTGCTGGATATCCTTGGTCGCGCCCAACCCGTTCCTCTCCCGGATGCCGATATCTACACGCGCCCCGGCAGCGAGCCGCTGAAGCTCAACGAAGATGGTGAAGTGGAATTCGTCTGTAGTCTGGAACCGGCTACCCCTGTTTTTCCGCACGGCTTGTTTGTTTTGGACTGTCTACAGCTTTTTGATGCCGATGGCGAACTCATCACTCCGGCAATCTCTGCTTTCGGGGATATTGTGTCGAAAGCTGAAGCAGAACAGAAACGCAACTCCTGGACTGCGCACACCCGCCCCTTCCTCATGTTGGAAGAAGATGACTTCCGTCGTTACCGCAAGCTCCCGTCATATCGGACCTACCTCAAACGCGCGAAAAAGGCCCATTCCTCAGGCAAATGGGATGTCACACCCCGTTTTGATGAGCTGCAATAAAAAATGGCTCTGTCCTACCAAACGGTACCTAACCTTCCGCACTTAGCAATAATTCAGAACTTGAATATTATTTATATAAAGGGAGCCACATAAGCGCAACTACCTCTTATATGGCTCAAAGTTACATTAATCTCTAATGTTTCTACGATTTATGGTATGGTGCATCATCAATTCGACAGCATGTGATAACGAGTTGCAAAAAGCAACATGACCGTTGAGGTTGATTCCGTATAGGGGGATCCCATTGCGAAACCCTAATAACACCATACCCATAGGAACACAGGATGTAACATAACCCGGTTCAACGTAGAAGTTGAACCCCTTCGTTGGCTTTACATAATATATATGCATAACCTAAGCAGAGGTTAATAAACTTGGCTCTGTCCTACCAAACGGGTCCTAACTACCCATACTTTTCAACTATTCAGAACTATCATATATTAAATAACAAAAGAGGGTAAAAATGCAGCAACATTTTTACCCTCTGAAACGATAAAGAAACGTTCTATTTTGCTTA
>JAFUQZ010000018.1 GCA_017472085.1 Akkermansia sp.
TATACCCATTGATAATAATCAGGTGGAGAGAGCCATTCGCCCGGTAACGGTAGGCCGCAAGAATAGCCTGTTTATCGGCTCGCCGGATGCCGGACAGAGAGCAGCCATCATCTATACGATGGTGGAGGAATGCAAACGCACCGGGACAGATTTTCAGCAATGGCTGACGGAAGTGCTGCGCCGGCTGCCGACCCACAGAGCGCCGAAGGGTATCTGTCGCTGATGCCGGGTATACTCAATCTCTCTACAGGAAAGACGGGAGGAAAGAAAGTCACCCTGTGAGCAGGAGAAACCCTCGCATGTAAGCCCCCTCTGGTTACAAGCCTTTTGGTTGATTGCTTACGAATTCGGCGTGTTTGTCCACATGAAAAGAGAGGGGTGGTGATTCGTGATGGAGTGACGGTTGGGTGGCGAATGAAAAAAAAGCCGGAAGATGCCGCGCCCGGCGGCAATTTGACTTGACTTTTGGAGAGAGTTCATGCACTCTCTCCGGGCGATGAACACAGTACTCATTATCGGTGCAGGTGGTGTGGGCCACGTGGTGGCTCATAAGTGTGCTCAGATGAAGGATGTCTACAAGAACATCCATCTTGCTTCGCGCACCAAGAGCAAGTGCGATGCCATAGCGGCAGATGTGCTTGCCCGCGAGGGGGTGACGATAACCACGCACGCCGTGGATGCTGATGATGTGGCGGCTACGGTGGCCCTGCTGCGCGAAATTAAGCCTGATTTGGTGCTCAACGTGGCGCTGCCGTATCAGGACCTGCCTCTCATGGATGCCTGTCTGGAGGCCGGATGCCATTACATGGACACGGCTAACTACGAGCCTCGCGATGTGGCGAAGTTTGAGTACAGCTGGCAGTGGGCCTATCAGGAGCGTTTTCGCGAGGCTGGACTGTATGCCCTGCTGGGATCCGGCTTTGATCCGGGTGTGACCAATGTCTATACCGCATGGGCACTCAAGCATCATTTTGATGAAATTGAGTATCTGGACATTATTGATGTGAACGGTGGCGACCATGGTCAGGCTTTTGCCACCAATTTTAACCCTGAGATCAACATCCGAGAGGTGACGGCTCCCTGTCGTCACTGGGAGGACGGTGATTTCCGGGAGACCGGCGCCATGAGCAAGCACCAGGCGTTTACTTGTCCGGATGGCGTGGGAACCTACGAGATTTACCGCATGTATCACGAGGAGATGGAATCACTGGTGAAGCATATTCCCACTATTAAGCGTGCCCAGTTCTGGATGAGCTTCTCGCCCAATTACATCAACCATTTGACGGTGCTCAAGAATGTGGGGATGACCCGCATAGACCCCGTTGTGTATAACGGCGTGGAGATTGTGCCGTTGCAGTTCCTCAAGGCGGTGCTGCCCGATCCCGGGGATCTGGGCAAGACAACGCACGGCCGTACTTGCATCGGCTGCGTGATTCAGGGTAAGAAGGACGGTCAATACAAGGCCATCTACGTGTACAATATTTGTGACCACGAAGAATGCTTCCGAGAGGTTGGTTCTCAGGCCATTTCGTACACTACCGGTGTACCTGCGGCCATCGGCGGCAGCATGATTCTTTCCGGTATCTGGAGTGGCAAGGGAGTGTTCAACATGGAGCAGAATGACCCTGATCCTTTCATGGCGGCTCTCAATCAGTACGGATTGCCCTGGAACTGCATTGAACTCAACCGTGAGCAGGCCGAGAGCCTTACTGTGGCTAACTGAAGCCTCGCTCCTTTAGAAACTTCCACAACGCTTTCTTTCGCAGCTGGCGGAGGAAAGCGTTTTTTAGACTTTATTCATTTTTTTCTGATGAGGGAATGTGGTGAACTATACACAGGTAAGCAATAATTGCTTTCTAAAAGGTGAATTATCTTCAAAAATGAGGAGTTTTCCTGAATTTTGCTTGACATTCCTTAACAAAGGAGTATCCTGTGCGTCCACCCTTGCTTTCGCTGGCCTGGGTGAGACAATCCCGGCGGGTGACAATACACCGCGCACCGACGTCGGAAGAACTCCAGACAAACCTCAATTTCCAATACATAGAATCATCATTATGACTCCGTATTCCCTCAAAGTGACCAAGCGCGAGGCTGTCGGTACCGGCAAGCTCAACGCACTCCGTGCTCAGAACATCGTTCCCGGCGTTATCTACGGCTGCGCTGTGGAGGGCAATGTGAACGTGCAGGCCTCCGTGGCTGATGTGCGCACTCTGCTCAACGCAGCTCCTTCTGATTTCGTTCTCGTGAATCTGGATCTGGATGGCACGACCGTTCTGGCCATGGTGAAGGACGTTCAGCGCAACTTCCTGACGGACGCTGTGACTCACATCGACTTCTGCGCTGTGACTCCCGATACCGTGGTAAAGACTCGCGTGCCCGTCAAGCTTACGGGTACTCCTGTCGGTCTGGCCATGGGTGGTGTGGTGCACCAGATTGTGCACGAGATGCCCGTCAAGTGCGCTGTGAAGGATATCCCCGCTGCTATCGTTGCCGATATCTCCGGTGTCAAGTACCAGGAGTCCCTGCGTCTTTCCCAGGTGGAGATGCCGGCCAATGTTACCACGCCGTTCAACGGTACGGTGGTGCTGGCTTCCGTCATCAAGCCCTGATTCATCGCATCCGCTTATCTTTTCAACCGCATTCCGCGTATAGCAGGAATGCGGTTTTTCTTACGGCTCTTCCATGCTCTCCCGGCCTTATTACCAGTATGTAAAAGTTAGTTGAGAGTCTGCATTTTACGGCTTGCAAAATTTTGGAAATGGGGTATAATGCTCGGGCGATTATGAGGAAGCTGGTGTACATGGCTGGTGTAGCATCTCTTGCGTTGGGGGCGTATAGCCCAGCGAGCGAGGGGGCATTGCTGGTGGATGGTGCAGCCGTTGCCTCGCCTGCTGATACGGAGCGGGTGGGGCAGGAGTTCCTCAAGACAACCTCGGATATGTGGTTTCTCCTGTCCGGCATTAACAACAAGGCTGATGCGGATCTGGCAGCCCCCCGCTTTCTGGAGCTGGTGCAGCGAGTTGCCGAGCTGGATGAGCTGCTCAGCCGTCTGCCTATGGTTCCCGTTACCGATGAGACGGAGCCGGAAAATTCCGACGAGGTGCATGTGGTGGGTATGATGGATGGGGTGCATCTGCGTATTCTGGAGGCTTTCGAAGATTTGAATGCCGAGTTCCTGGGGCTGTGCCGCGTTCGTTGCTACGGTTCAGAGCGGTTACGGGTTGCTTTCCATCAGGCCGTTGCGTCCGGCATGTTCAGCGAGGAAGATACGGATTTGTTGCAGGCGCCTCCCGCTCCGTTGGATGAAGAGGAGACCCGGAATGAACTGGTGCGTCTCAGGCGGCTGTTGGTGCCGGATAAAGCCTTGCTGGAAACGCTGGAGCTGGTTCAGGATGCGGCTTCTGCCCGCGAGGCTGCCGTGCGATTACAGGAATTGACGAATCGACTTCAATCGCTGACGCCGGAGAGCTATATGCTGAACCGAACCTTTGCCGATGCTTCTGCTGCGTCGGTTCGGGAGGTCACGGCACCGTTGGAGCCCCTCCTGTGGGGAATTCGTAGCGAGATAGTGCGTATTGCTTCGATTCCCGGGTATAATACAGAACCTTTTGACAGCTTTTCGGATGCTCTCGATTCCATGTTTGAGAGCCTGGGGGAGACCCACAGCTTTTGTTTCGAACACGTCTTTGATGCCTCTTTCCGCTCAGACCTGGATGAGGCTGCTCGTGAAAACATAACATCTTCAAATTAAAACTCGTATCAAGAACCACTCATCATGCCTGTTTCTGATTATCTCGTTACCATCGGTCTGGAGGTTCATTGCCAGATTAAGACTGAGACCAAAATGTTCTGCTCTTGTAAGGCAGGATTCGGTTATGAACCGAACACGAATGTGTGTCCCACCTGTTTGGGGATGCCCGGTGCGCTGCCGGTTCTGAACGAATTTGCCATCGAGCGTACGGTGCTCACGGGCATGATGCTTGGGTGCAGCACACCACCTGTTTCCAAATGGGATCGTAAGAATTATTTCTACGCTGATATGCCCAAGAATTATCAGACCAGCCAGCTGGATTTGCCGCTCTGCATCGGTGGTGAAGTGCCGCTGTATGCCTGGGCTTACCCGGCCAATTCCAAAGAAGCTGCCGGAGCAGAAGGGGCTGTGGTACGCAAGGTGAAGCTTGACCACATCCACCTGGAGGAGGATGCCGCCAAGCTGACCCACTACGGTAATTACTCTCTGGTGGATTACAATCGCGGCGGAACCCCGCTCATGGAGATTGTCTCCGCCCCGGACTTGACCAGCCCGGATGAAACCTACGCCTATCTGAAGAGCCTGCAGCAGATTCTCATCTGCGGCGGTATTTCCGATGCCGATATGGAAAAGGGGCAGATGCGCTGCGATGTGAACGTCTCTCTGCGTCCCAAAGGACAGAAGGAATTGGGTGCCAAGATCGAGATGAAGAACATCAACTCCATGTCTGCCGCCCGTCGCGCTCTGGTGTATGAAATTGCCCGTCAGGCAGATGAGCTGGACCGAGGGATTGCCCAGGTGCAGTCCACCCGCCGCTGGGATGATGACATGGGTGAGAGTATCGTCATGCGCACCAAAGAGAATGCGCATGATTACCGCTATCACACCTGCCCGGATCTCATCCCGGTGCAGACGGCGTCCATTGTGGAGAAGGTGAAGAGCGAGATGCCGGAGCTGCCGGATGCGCTGCATGCCCGTCTGATTGCCGAGTATGCCTTGCCCGTGGCAGATGCGAACACTCTGGTAGGAGATGTGGAACTGTGCCGTTATTTTGAAGCTGCCGCTGCTGCGTCTAAAGCTCCGCGCAAGGTGGCCAACTGGATTATCAACAACCTTTCCGCCACGTTGTCTGCTCGTGAGATTTCCATCGCGGAATGCCCGCTCAGTCCACAGACCCTGGCTGCTCTTGTGGGTATCATCGAGGAGGGAATCGTGTCAACCAACCAGGCCAAGGAAGTGCAGGATGTGCTGTGGGAGAATCCCGGCATGGATGCAACGGCTGCTGCCGCTTCCCTCGGGTACAAAAAGACGGATGCCGGGGCGCTGGATGGTGTGGTGGACAAGGTGATTGCGGAGAATCAGGATGTCGTTGAGCGTGTGAAAGCCGGCAATCTCAAACTCCTCAATGCCCTGACCGGCATGGTGATGAAAGCCAGCAACCCCAAGCCCAACCCGAAGATGGTGACAGAGATTCTGACGGCCAAGCTTGGCCTGTAAGCCACCCGTCACCCATGCGGAGCAGGGGAGGTGGAGTTTGTGCCTCATGTATTTACTCTTCGACTGCAACAATTTCTTTGCCAGTTGTGAGCAAGTGTTCCGTCCCGATTGGCGGCGGCGTCCCCTTGTGGTGCTGTCCAACAACGATGGCTGTGTCATCTCCCGCAGCGCCGAGGCGAAATCGCTGGGCATAGCGATGTGTGAGCCCTATTTCAAGTGTCGGCAGCGGCTTGAGGCCGCCGGCGGTATTGCTTGCTCAGCCAACTTTGCTCTCTACAGCGACCTCTCTGACAGGATGATTAGCATTCTGGAATCATCTTTGCCCGAGGTGCAGCAGTACAGCATTGATGAGGCGTTTGCCGTGGTGCAACCCGGCCCGGACTGGGAACAGGAAGTCCGCCGCATCCGTCGCAAAATTTTCCGCTGGGTTGGTATTACTGCCAGTGTAGGGATAGCGCCCACTCGTACATTAGCCAAACTCGCCAACGAAACCGCCAAGAAAAATCCGCAGCATCTCGGTGTTTTGTCCTTGAATTCGGCAGAGCAGATACAGTCTTTGCTGGAGGAGACTCCCGTGGAGGATGTCTGGGGGGTGGGGCGAAAACTACGCGAACGCATGCGAGGTGCCGGGATTCGCTCGGCCGCACAGCTTGCGGCAACTCCGGCCGGACGCCTGCTCCGACTGTTCGGCGTTCATGGTGAGCGCCTTTCTCTGGAATTACAGGGTGTTTCCTGCCTGGACGAGATGGATGCACCTCAGCGCACCCAGGTGATGGTGTCCCGCACGCTCTCCGAAGCTATAGATGACCCGAATCTGCTGCGGGATGCCCTGTGCCGTTTTGTGGAAAAGGCCGGGCGAATCCTGCGGAGTGAGGGACTGATGGCTGCGGCGGTGTATGTTGTTCTGCGGACTTCGCGGTATGAAGATGCTGATCGTCTGTATGCGGAAAGTTCAGGTTGTACTTTGGCTTGCCATACAGACGACACACGTGTGTTCACTGTGGCGGCCACCTCTCTGCTGGAGTCCGTTTACCGTCCCGGGTATCGCTACCGCAAGGTAGGGGTGCTGCTGACGGATTTGATGCCCTCGGCCGAGGTGCAACCCACCTTTGAACATCCGGATGCATCTCCCAACCCGTTGATGGAAGTGCTGGACAAGCTGCAGAAATCCGGGCACAATATCCATTTTGCCAACACCTCATCCGCTCCCCTGGCTCACCGCGCACATGTCTCCCCTGCTTATACCACCTCCTGGGATGATCTGCCGGAAGCCCGCTGAAAACGCTTGATGCGGAGCGCCTCCGGGTGTAGACTGTGGGCATGAAGATTCATGTCCTGATGGAGAATACCGCATCCTCTGAAGCATATGTAGCGGAGCATGGCCTGAGTCTTCTGGTGGAGAGCGCCGGGCTGCTCATCCTGTTTGATTTCGGAGCGTCTCCTGCATTTGCCGATAATGCGGAGGAAATGGGTGTTGACCTGTCTAGGGTGAAACTGGCGGTGCTGTCGCACGGGCATTATGACCATGGCGGCGGCCTGGCGCGTTTCCTGGAACTGAATACGCAGGCTGACATCTGGATAAGCCCTCATGCGTTTGAGCCCCACTTCAATGTATCCGGGAGAGATATCGGGCTCGATACTGCGTTGTTGTCGCATCCTCGCCTGAAGAGAGTACCGGCCGCGATATTCTCCCCGGCTGAGGGTGTTACCTTATTCTCTGCATCGGAGATACCCGTGCCGTACGGCGTTGATTCTTCCGGTATGAGTGTTTTGCGGGAGCGGGGACGCGTTTCCGATGACTTTCGGCATGAGCAATACATGCTGGTGGAGGAGCAGGGGAAGAGAGTGCTCTTCAGCGGTTGTTCGCATCGCGGAATACTCAACATCGCGGATTTTTTCCGGCCTGATGTGCTGGTGGGGGGATTTCATTTCATGAAATGGAGCCCCGATACCCATGCCAAGCAACTGAAGGCAGCGGCGGAGGCCCTGTTGCAACGGCCGACGCAATACCTGACCGGACATTGCACGGGTGAAGCCGCCTTCCGCTGCCTTAAATCGCGCATGCAAGAGCAGCTGAGAACCTTTTCCGCCGGGCAGAGCATCTGCCTTTGAACTGCGTTTTATTTCTTCTCGGGTGCTTCTTCCTGAGCCCTTATATAGGCCACCTCTTTTTTCAGCACGGCGCCCACACGATGCTTGGCCAGATACACCTGGGCAATGCTCACTCCCAGTTTGCTGCGAACCTCTCCGGCACTCATGCCACGCAGCACGTTGTAATCGAAAATCTGGAACTGCTGGGGCGAAATCTTCATCTTCACCCGTTCGATAGCAGCTTTCATTACATTGTTCTGCCATTCTCTGTCCCAGATTTTGGCAAAGGTCTCCCCGGATGTGTCGGGAATATCGGCCAGCGGCTCCCGCTCCGTTCCGTCTGAGGATTTCACGGTGGCTGCAGTGTCCTTTTTGCGCTGGCGGAACTGGTCGTTGATGCGCCAGCGAGTAATGTGCCACAGCCACATCTTGAACGAGCCCTTCTGCGGGTCGTACATGTTCTTGACGCTCTGTTTGGCAATCGTCAGTACTGTCTCCTGCACTACATCCCATGCCTCGTCCTCCCGCAGTCCTGCCTTGAGTGCCACAGAATAGATGAGCCGCCAGTAAGTGCGATAGAACTCATCCCAGCTTTTCTGGTCCTTCCAATCACCCAGTCTCATGATGAGACTACGGCGCGTGCGGGCGGCGAACTGTTCCAATTCGTCGTCCGTGGGGGTGTTCAATTTTGCGGTTTCAAGCTGCGCCACGGCGCGATGTTATCATAAACTACGCGACGTGGCAAGGAGCAAGTTTATCCTTTCCTGTGCATCATCGTTTTTTCAAGGATGAACAGATGGTGCTTTTTGTGATTCCTGCCACATAGGCAGGATAACATCCTCCGTGTAGCGAATGTTCTGTTCCAGCTTTTTGCCGGTCCGCGATTCCGGGGAAACGGCGTGTGCCTCTTTCATGGTGCGGAGCATGGACGGGATATCGCGAAGGAACGCATAGCTATCAGCCTTGGCGCGGAGGGCTTCCTGGCGTACTCCTGCATCCAGATTCTCCTGTGAGAGAAACTCATCCAGCGCGGCAATATGTCCGCGGATAAGCCGCGGTTCGAATTGTCCTCGGAATGTGGCAAGAAGCTCTCTGAGTTCCGCCATCCGGCGGATGCGCGCTTCGCTGCCCCGGTAATATCTGCGGTAACCGAGGGTGTCGTTCGGATCATTTTCTGTAATTTTCTGTAATAGGTCAGGATATTTATCCCGGCAGGCCTCGGGTAGAAGATTCAGCGCATCTGCCAGCGCTCGTGCGTAATCCGGCCCGGTGAGCCCCTGTGCGCGATTCAACGCTTCATTGCGAGCCCGTAGCGTTTCAAAGGCTTTTTCCAGCCTGGGTAGATAGTCAGCCGTGGTGCGGGAAGTACCTGACAGCGTGGCAAAAGGATAGCCCTGCGCATCCAGCAGAACGGCGTAGGGCAGTCCCTCGGCACGATAGGATATCAGAAGCGCTTCTCTCTTCTTCCTTTCCTCCGGGGATATCTTTTGCACCAGCTCGGGAGAGCGTGGATAATCGACCTCCACCAGCACCAGCTTATCATTCATCGCCTTATTGAATTCCTCGGAATCCAGTATTTCGGTGCGCAGGTGAATACAGGCAGTACACCAATCCGTGCCTGTAAAGTTCAGCATAATGCATCGGCCGTCACTGCGGGTGGCGGCAAGAGCTTCTTCCGGTGAAGGAAACTCCGTCAGAGCCGACAGCGGGGCACACAACAGGATAAACAGGAAAAAGAGGTGTTTCATTGCACCCATTTTAGCCAACAATTCTGTCGCGGCAAGAAAAATTTAAATCTCCTTCACTACCAACTTTTTGCCCTATTGCGAGAGGGAGACTCGCACCCATTGTCTCGTCACTCGCCAGACTCCAATTTTGGTGTGCGGAAGATATTTTCCGGGATCCGGTCGAAACAAAACCGCCTTTTCCTGTGGTGGGGAAAAGGCGGTTGAAGTGTTGCGGTGAGGGGGAAGGGTTACTTCTCCTCGATGACGACGTCGTACTCGCGGCCCATGATGTTGAGCTTCATGTTGCGGCCGGAGATGGCGGCGGAGACGCCCACGGTGGTGAGGGCGGCGGGAGCGCCGAAGTTGTCGTTGGTGGGGGGCTCGGGCTTCTTGCCGGCGTAGTAGTCTTCCAGCTGCTGCGGGAACATGGCGTAGATGACGCAGTTCTCATCCGTGACGGGCAGGCCCTTGGCGGCGAGCTTGTCGCGCAGATCCTGCATGCCGGGCTTGATGCGGTCGGCGGGGCGGCAGGTGATGACTTCCTTGCCGGAGCGCTTGGCGCACTCGGCCTGGAGCTCGGGGTCGACGGGGGCGGGGGTGTGGCCGTAGTATCCGAGTGCCACGTCCATGGTCTGGGGGGTAATCTGCTTCCAGCGACCGAACTTGACGTTGAAGGCAGCCTGGGAACCCACAATCTGAGAGGTGGGGGTCACCAGCGGAATCCAGCCGAGGGCCTTGCGGACGACGGGAATTTCTGCCATCACTTCGTCGAACTTGTCCATGATGTTGAGTTCCTTGAGCTGGTTGCGGAAGTTGGAGAGCATGCCGCCGGGCACCTGGTAGAGCAGGGTGGCGCTGTCCACAATCTCGTTCTTGTGGCTGGTGAAGCGGCTCAGGCTGCCATAGATGGGCTGGAGCATCTCGGAAATCTTTGTGAGCTTGTCCTTGAAGTCATCGGCCACAACGGGGCAACGGTCATAGCCTTTGAGCAGGGCGAGCATGCGCATGCAGTCGGGCTGGCCGGTGCCGTTGGCGAAGGGGGCGATGGAGCAGTCCACTGCGTCAGCTCCGGCATTGATGCCGGCTACATAGGCGCCGGCGCCCAGGCCTGCGGTGTCGTGGGTGTGAATCCACACGGGCAGGTTGGTGCTCTTCTTGAGGGCTTCCACGAGGGCGGCGGTTTCGCTGGGAGGAATGAGGCCGGCCATGTCTTTGATGACGATGCCATCGGCGCCCATCTCAGCGATCTTGCGGCCGAGGTTGGCGAAGTATTCCAGGTTGTGCACCGGGGACGTGGTGTAGCAGATGGTGCCGTGTGCGGTGGCGCCTGCTTCCTTGGCAGCGCGGATGGAGGTGCGCATGTTCTCCGGGTCGTTCAGGCAGTCGAAGATTCGGAAGATGTTCATGCCGTGCTTGACGCTCAGCTTGATGAAGGCCTCCACCACGTCGTCGGCGTAGTGTGTGTAACCCACGAGGTTCTGGCCGCGCAGCAGCATCATGTGCGGGGTGTTGGGTGCCAGTTTCTTGAGTGTGTCAAGACGGTCAAACGGGTGTTCACCCAGGAAACGCAGACCGGAGTCAATGGATGCACCACCCCAGGTCTCCAGGGCGGAAAAGCCCATGGTGTCAAGGATGGGGGCGATTTCGAGCATCTGCTCGGTGGACATACGCGTGGCTGCCAAGGACTGATGGCCGTCGCGCAGTACGGTGCAGTTCAATGTTGCGGGTTTCATAAATCTGTAAAAATGGTATGAGCGTTACAGGTAAATCTCTACAGTCATGATAACACAAAACGCCCTATAGAGTCAAGCTTCTATTCTGCATTCCGGCGGTGAAAAATAAGGAAAGCGGTCCGGACGGCAGCGTAGACGAGTATGGCGGAGGCAGAACAGGAGACCAGACATCCGACCAGCAGTTCTGTCGCGATGGTGGGAAGCTGAGCTCCGATGTCTGCGCAAGCGACTGATATCGGCTTGTTTAAGATGGCCTGAACGGTATCTTTAGCCATGCGGAGGGAAAAGTCGGATTCCAGCCCGAACGGGGTCAGCAGTGCGTGCCCGAGCCACCACTGAGCGGGCCAGACGATGAGCTGGTAGCCCGGGAAGGAAATCCAGCATGCTCCCAGGGCGACCGGGATGTTGGCGCGGTGCCACATGGCACAAAGGATGGCAAAGATGCTCTGCATGGGGACGGGGGCAATGGCCCAGAAGATTCCCCAGGCTGCTCCCACGGCTACGTTTCCCGGCTGCCAGAGCCACAGCTCGGGTATGAATATCTGCCCGGGCAACAGGTATCGCCACAGCCGCGATTGGTCGCGCTTGCGTCGCAGGTAGTCATCTGTTCTGCGGATGAAACTGGAATAGGAAAAGCTCAAGCAAATGGTCTGACTATCGGTGCGTGTGGCCGCATTCAATAACGGGTTTCCACCAGTTCCACACTACGACGGGTAGCGCCGGAATGTACATGCAGTGCGGCGTAGGCGGCATCTGTCTGCCGATGGGTTGCGGCTGTGTCTGCCAGCACGGATTTGACTGTTTCTGCCAGGGTGTCTGCGGTGCAGCGGCGGATGCCGCCTGCCTGTTCCAGCAGTTTGACCAGGTCTTCGAAGTTGGACATGTCCGGGCCGGTGATGACGGGAATGCGTGCGGCGATGGCTTCCACCGGGTTCTGTCCGCCTTTGGCAAGGAAGCTCTTGCCGATGATGACGGCGTCCGCCAGATTGGTCCAGTCGCGCAGTTCTCCTGTGGTGTCGGCCACGTAGCAGGCGTTGTCCGGCAGTTCTTCCGGCAGGTCACCGCCGGTGCGGAGAATGGGGGTGAATCCGGCTGCCTGCAAATCGGCAACGACGGTGGCGCGGCGCTCGGCATGGCGCGGGACGATGAGCGGGCAGGCTCCCGCCGTGCGTATGGCGGTGGCGATGAGGGCTTCTTCTCCGGAGTGTGTGGAGGCGGCAAGGACCACGGGGCGGTGTCCTCTCAGCCTGTCGAGGATGGTGCGGAAGTCGGCGCGTTCACCCTGGGGGGTATCGCCGAGGACATCGAACTTGATGCTGCCGGTGACGGTGACGATATCCGGGTTCACGCCGATGCCGGCGAAGCGGTTGCGGTCGTTGTCATTCTGAGCGCCAAGGTCATTGAGCCGTGAGAAGAGCAGGGCGGTCACGCCGCGAATTTTGCGGTAGCGGCGCTCGCTGCGGGGGGAAAGACGGGCATTGAGCATCAGCATGGGGATGCGGCGGCGGTGGCAGACTTCTGCAAAGTTCGGCCAGAGTTCGGCCTCGATAAGGACAACGGCGCGGGGCTTGAAACGCTTGAGGCAGCGTCCGGGCAGTCCGGGTAAATCCAGCGGGGAGTACAGCGGCCGTACATTCGGCAGGGCTGCATCGCGGATAATCTGGTGCCCGGTGGCGGTGGAGGTGGCCAGCACTATCGGCTCGCTGTGGGTTTTGCTCCACTCGCGGATGAATTTGAGGGCGATGAATACTTCCCCCACGCTGACGGCGTGGACGTAGAGCCCGCCGGTCGGCTCCTTATCCCTGCGGCGGCGGTAGATGCCGAAACGCTCAGAAAGCCCGGTGCCGAATCCGCCGCGGCGCTTCATTTTGATGAGGTAGCCGGGGATGGAGATAATCAGGAAAATCGGGATGAAGAGATTGTAGAGCAGGAGGAAGAGGATGCGTTTCATAAGCCGGAGAGAGCTTGATTACTGAGGTGTGTCAGTCTGGTAGAAGAGGATGGTATTGCCGCCGTAGCTGCGCGTGTCCACCAGTTTCCAACCGGGGAATTCCCGCTGATGCGCATCGCCCACGCCGTAGCCCAGCTGGGCCTCTGCGATGAAGTAGCCGCCCGGGGCCAGCAGGTCTGCCAGTCGGTCGTTGAGCAGTTCTGCAATCATATCCCGGTCGCCTATGGCCTTGCAGTAGGGAGGGTCGGCAAAAATTAAATCATACTGGCCGAAGTCGCGTTTGACGTATTGCAGACAGTCGCTCAGTACAACAGAGCCGCCGGAGAGCCGCGAGCGCTCCAGGTTTCTGCGTGCCATGTTGACGGAGTTGCGTGCCGCATCGACCATGCGGGCGCTTGCAGCACCTCTGCTGAGGGCTTCGATGCCCACAGAGCCGGAACCACAGAACAGGTCGAGCACGCGAGCCCCCTCAACAAGAGTGCCCAGGATGTTGAAGAGAGCTTCCCGAACCCTGTCCTGAGTGGGGCGCACCTCACCCTGCGGAACCTGGATGGGAAGACCTTTTGCTGCTCCGGCAATGATTCGCATGGTTTTGTCTGATAAGGAAAAAGGAGCCTGAGCGCTGTGCTCAGACTCCCGGGTAAGAGCATGGCGTATCAGCGGCGGCCGGGTTTGGTGGCGTTGGCCCGCTCGGTCTGAATGGGGAAGAAGAGCATGTAGCCATGGTTGGCTATGGCTGTCCCGCTGATGGCAGAAACTTCGTTCATGGAGTAGGCAACATAGACGGCCTTGCCATCCGTCGTCTTCGTAATCAGTAGTGTTTCTTTGAGCTTGGAAAGGGAATCCGCTTTTTCCATGCTCCATTCCGTGCCGGTCTGCGCACCGAAGTCGTAATCCTCACCGGCGGAGAAAGCCTTGGGCTTGAGCTCTCCGTTATTGGAAATCCAGACGTTCCGGTTGCCGTCATATTGCAGAGAACCGATGGTGAGCGGCATGGTGGAATTATCCGGCATTCTTGTGGCCGAAAGCACGGAGAATTTATTATCACCGTTGTTCTTCAGTCCGAGCGCCACATCGGAGCGGGGAATGATACGGCTCTTCTTCCATGCTTCCTTGTAGCGGTCATATTCTGCCTTGTCCGGCCAGATATCGGCAGAATAGGGCATGAGACGGTTGGCGGAACCTGCTTTGTTCAGCTCTTCCTGTTTTTCTCTGGGGAGCTTGATGAAGCGCTGAACGGCAGCCTGATGAAGTTCGATGAACGAAGGGTCTCGTCCGATCTGCACCACGGCTCCCTGCCTGACGGAACCATCGCAGGGAAGAAAGTCGGCAATGTTTGTTTTGACATCCTGCGCACTGGCAGAGGAACAGAGCGCAGCCGGAACGGCTAACAGGGTGCAGAGCAGTATAGAAGCTTTCATATATGTACCTGTCAGTCTACCACTTTTTTTTTTCTTGGCAAGAAAGAATTTCGGTGGTATTGTCATGCAGAAGAGAGGAGCATGAAAACTATCATCAGAATCGCCGCGTTGTTGGTATGTGCGTTGCTGCCCGTGCTGGTCTCCTGTGCGAGCGTGACTCCGGCAGATCGAATCAGGGAAAATCCTGCCATGTACAGTAACCTGCCTCCGGCACAGCAGGCGCTTGTGCAACAGGGGCGCATTTGCAATGGTATGAATCAGGACGCCGTGTTTCTGGCGTGGGGTATGCCGAATGACCGCCCTCTTGTGGGGCAGGCCGGAAAAGAGAATTTTGAGAAATGGGTGTATACCCGGATGCGTCCCGTGATGGTGGACCGGCCGTATTGGGGCGGATTCTACGGCCCGGGCTATTGGGGGCCGTACTGGGGCGGCGGTTGGGATACTGCCTATGTGCCGGAAGTCTGTGCCACGGTGACCTTTGAAAAGGGAAAGGTGACCGGATGGGAGAGACAGACCCCGAGGCTGCCGGAACCGGCCCCTTCTGCTCCTTTCCGGCCATGACGGTGGTGCGGGAACAATTTTACATACAGATACAAACCTACTATTGTGATGAACGAATTTACTATCTATACGCTGAAATCCCCGGAGGTAACGGTGACGCTGACGAACTACGGAGCGCGCCTGCTGAGTTTCGAATATGCGGGGACGGATTGTCTGTACGGCCCGAAAACGGAGGCCGAGGTAAGGGCAGATACCTGCTACTGCGGCAGCATTTGCGGTCGGGTGGCCAACCGTATTGCCGGAGGCGTTTTTGAACTCGATGGAGTGCGGTATGAGCTGGCGGTCAACAACGGGCCGAATCATCTGCATGGCGGTCTGGCGGGCTTCAGCGACCGTTTGTGGACGGTGGAGTCGGCGGATGAGTCACGAATTGTCATGACACTCGTATCGCCTGATGGGGAGGAAGGATACCCCGGTACGGTGCAGGTGCGACTGGAGTATATACTGGACGGGCGTCGTTTGATTTTATCCATGTGGGCAGAGACGGATACCCCGACTCTGCTCAATCTGACGAATCATGCGTACTGGAATCTGAACGGCTCCGGTACTGTCGATACGCAGCTGTTGCAGGTGAATGCTTCCGCGTATACCCCTATGATATCCAACATCCCGACCGGCTTCATAGCGCCGGTGGAGGGCACACTGTATGACCTGCGCCGACCGGCGCTGTTGGGGGACAGAAATGCCCCCGGAGCCATTGCCGGAGGGTATGATGACAACTACGTGCTGCCGACGCATCCCGGAGTGAAAACGGCTGCGGTGCTGACCAATGGTCGGCGGACGCTGCGAGTTCTGACGGATGCTCCCGGTATTCAGGTGTATACCGGGGATTACCTGCCGCTGCCCCGTGGCGGCGTTGCGCTGGAAGCCCAGAATTATCCGGATTCTCCACATCACCCCCATTTCCCGACGATTGAGCTGCGCCCGGGACAGAGCTACAGTCGCACCATTGCCTGGGAGATTGATTGAGTGATGATATCTTCAGCTGCCGGGAGCTCTTGCCGGGGCTCCCGGTGGGGGATTCTGTAACTTTTGTGAATTTTTTTGTCCTAAAAACTCTTTCGGCTTGACTTTTTTGGAGTTTAGGGGTTACATATTGCCCCGTCAGGTTCGGGAAGCCCCAACAGGCAGCTGCCTGAGCCCGTTTGCAGGAAGAGACGTTCTGCCTGCGCGACAATTCTCCCGTCAGAGAAACAACAAACGAATCATAAACGATTATGGGATCGCTTAAGAAGAGACGTAAGGCCAAAATCAACAAGCACAAGCGCAGCAAGCGCATGCGCCAGAACCGCCACAAGAAGCGTTTGCGTTACAAGTCCTAAGCTGCGCGCTTAGGCCACGTCCGCAAGCGACGCTGTTCTTTTTCACGGCACTGTCTTTCCCTCGGGAAACGATGGTGCCGTTTTTACATTGTCGCATCAGTCGTGCAACATGACTTCAAAAGGGGTTGCCAAAGCCGTTTTCCGGGGGTAGAATACGCCCGTTATGCGTGCGCGGATTGCCAGTATTATCGTATGTGGTTTGATTCTTCTGTCAGGTTCATCCTGCCAGCAGCAACAGCAGCCCACCCCGGTTGCGACGGAAGTGATTACGGCAGAAACGGGTGCAAAAAAATCCCCCCGAAAGAAGCAGAAGAAAGTTGTATCCAAGTCCGTAGAGATGCCTGCTGCGCCCGATGCCGCCACAGTGGCGGCTGAGACGGCTGCTGCTGCGCGTATTGCCCCCAGGAGACCCGGCCTGCGCGTGTCGCGGGTGCAGACGCCGGAGATGCTGGTGGCGCTTACCTTTGATGATGGCCCCAGCTCCGCCTATACGCCGAAAGTGCTGGATATTCTGAGTCGTCACGGAGCCAAGGGGACGTTCTTTGTGCTGGGAAGTAACGCAAAGCGTTGTTCCTCGATTGTGGCCAGGGCCGCGGCAGAGGGGCATGAAATCGGGGTTCACACCTGGAGTCACATCAACATGGCTCGCAGCAGTATGAGCAAGATAGACAGCGAGGTCAGCCGTACTTCCGATGTGATTTGCTCCATTACGGGAAAAATGCCTGTTGTGATGCGCCCTCCCTACGGAGCAACCACCGCCGGCATAGTCAATCGCATGTACCGGCAATACGGTATGCGTTCCATCATGTGGGATGTCGATACGCAGGACTGGAGAAAACCCGGCGTGTCTACCGTTATCAACCGTGCCGTGAACAGGGCAAGACCCGGTTCGATTATTCTGGTGCATGATATTCACGCCTCAACTCTTGCGGCCATTGAGGGCATTGTGACGGGGCTGCAGGCGCGAGGATTCCGGCTGGTGACGGTTTCTCAGCTGATGGCCAGTGTCGGTGTGCATGAGACGGCAAATGGTTCTTCTGCGGCTGCGCCGGGTGCTGTGGAGGTGGTTCCCTCTGCTGCACCGGCTGTGGAGGTGCCTGCTGTGGTGCCGGAGACGCCTTCTGCGGAAACGCTTCCTGCGCCAGCGCCGGAAGCCCTGCCCGTGACGTCGTCTCCCGGGGCGGAGATACCGGCGCCAGCTGTGGAATCGATACCCGCCGTGCCGTCAGCCCCTGTGTCGACGACCGAAGTGGGCGTTCCCGCATTGTAAAACGCGAAAGAAAGTTATCTTATGTGTGCTGCTGAACCGAAGAAAGGCAAGGTTTATCTGATAGGTGCCGGACCGGGTGACCCCGGATTGATGACACTACGGGGGAAAGAACTGTTGGAGCAGGCAGATTGTCTCGTCTATGATGCTTTGGTGGCTCCGGCCCTGTTCGCATGGCTCAAACCCGGGTGTGAACGGATTTTCGTGGGGAAGAGAGCCGGTAATCATGCCATGCCGCAGGAAGAGATGAACCGCCTGCTGGTGGAATGTGCCTCCCGGTACGACTGTACTGTCCGCCTCAAAGGGGGCGACCCTTATGTATTCGGGCGTGGCGGCGAAGAAGGCATGGCTTTGCGGGAGGCCGGGGTGCCCTTTGAGGTGGTGCCGGGAATCAGCTCTGCGATTGCCGGCCCCGCAGCCGCCGGAATCCCGGTGACGCACCGTGGTATCTGCACACAGTTCACGGTATTCACGGGGCATGAGGGCAAGGGAAAGACCGAGTCACAGCTGGATATCCGTGGGATTGCGGCTGCAAACGGCACGAAAATCATGCTGATGGGGATGAGCAGCCTGCGGGAGACGATGACGGCGCTGATAGAGGCCGGACAGGCGGGCTCTACTCCTGCCGCCGCTGTTCAGTGGGCGGCTACGGCGCGTCAGAAATACGTGTGTGCCACCGTTGCCTCGCTGGCAGATGCCGTTGATGCGGCCGGGCTGGGGGCTCCGGCGGTGGTGGTTATCGGCGAAGTGGTGAATCTTTCTCCCGTGCTGGACTGGCGCAGTTCTCTGCCTCTTGCCGGGAAGCGGATTGTCGTTACCCGCACACGCGAACAGGCCGGGGAGCTTTCCCACCGGCTTGCAGCCATGGGGGCAGATGTCATGGAATTGCCTACGATTCGCATAGCACCTCCCTCTGACAAGCGTGACTTCGCCGAGGCGGTGGTTGACAGCCCTCACTATGATTGGCTCATATTCTCCAGTCCCAACGGAGTGAAGAAATTCTTTCAGGCATTCTTTGCCGTCTATGAGGATATCCGCGAGCTGGGCGGCGCGCGTCTGGCCGCCATCGGCGCCGGTACTGCGGCCGAGCTGAAAAAGTTTGGCCTGATGGTGGATGTGATGCCGAAGAAAGCTGTTGCAGAGGAATTGATTGCCGAGTTTGACCGAAAGGCGGATGAGTTCGGCGGCGTGGCGCATTGCACCATGCTGTGGGTGCACAGTGAGCAGAGCCGGCGAGTCATCCATGATGAGCTGATGAAACGGCACGCGATTGTTGACGAATGCATTGCCTACAGCACCGTCCCGGAAACGGAGGATCTGTCCGGCAGTCGTAAGCGTCTGCTGGAGGAAGGCGCGGATATCATCACCTTTACCAGCTCCGGCACGGTTCGCCATTTCATGGACCTGCAGATACCGCTGCCGGAATCCTGCCGCATTGTCAGCATCGGCCCGGTGACATCGGCCACCCTGGCAGAATACGGCCTGAAGCCGGATATGGAAGCGCCCCTGCATACCATCCCCAGTCTGGTGGAGACCATCATCAAACTTGCCGCAGCGAAATGACGGAGGATGTATCGGTGCCGGGTATGTACTGTCTGGGGGTGAATTATCGCACCTCAACGGTAGCTGTTCGGGAGCGCTTTGCGGTAACCAGAGCCCGAGTGCCGGAGGCGGTGGCGAAGCTTCACCGTCTTCCCGGTGTTGATGAGTGTGTGTTGCTCTCCACCTGCAATCGCACGGAAATATATTATTGGACGACGAATCCGGCTACTGCCCGGGTATCCATCTTGTCTGCTTTCCTCGGCGATGAATACACCGAACAGGCAGATTCCTGTTTCTGCTGCTACGAAGGAGAGGTGGCCCTGGCGCATCTGGCCTGTGTGGCGGGTGGCCTGGATTCCATGGTGGTGGGCGAAACGGAGATTTTCGGGCAGCTGAAGGAGGCCTACCACGTAGCACTACAGGCCGGGACAACGGCAGCGTGTTCCAATCGGGTTTTTCAGCAGGTGTTCACCATAGGAAAGAAAATCCGCAGCTCCTCCCGCATCACGGCCGGCCCGACCTCGGTGGGCGCGGCTGCCGTTCAGCTGGCCCAGGATTGCTTCGGTGAACTCTCCGGCGTCAGTGTGTTGGTCGTCGGAGCAGGGGAAGTGGCACGGACAACCGCCCAGAGCCTCAAATCCAGAGGCGCAGAGAGTATTTTTGTGGCCAATCGTTCCTATGACAGAGCGGTGGATCTGGCCTCCGTTGTTGGTGGCAAAGTGGTGAGATTCTCGGAATGGTTGCCCTATCTGGAGCATATAGACATCGTCATCGTTTCCACGGCTGCACCCGTGTATGTGGTAACGCCTGATGTGCTGCGGCAGGTTCAGCAAATCCGAAAAAGACCGCTTTTCCTGGTGGATTTGTCCGTTCCCCGAAATGTGGACCCGGAGTGCGGTGCGGTTGCAGATGTGCATCTGTACGATATGGATGCCATGGAAAAACTGACGGCCGAAACCCGTGCCCTCAGACAGGCTGAGGTTGCCGGTTGCCAATCACTGGTGCAGGCCTGGGTGGAGGAAAATCGACTGAGCTTGCTGGAAAATCACAGATTTTTCGCAGGTAAATAATTATTGGGGGCAGTAAGTGGTTGAATTTGAGTGGCCGATAAAATCTTTCAACTTTTTTTGAACTTTTTCTGCAACAAATTAGTCTACCACTTAGCACTTATCGGATTTGTCGTATGGATTCTCGCAAAAAAGATGAAAAGGGAGAGGCTCAGCTGTTGATGCTGCTCGCTTCGTTGAAGGTGGAAGCAACACCTGAGGCGAACTTCGAGGAGCGCTTTCTGTACGACTTCCATGAGAGAGTTGCGAGGGAGACGGTGTGCTGTCCGGCCCACCAGCGCGTGTGGGAGCATTTGATGCAGATTCTGCATAATTTCGGTAAACGTAAGCTCGTTTTCGGTGCGTCCACCCTCGGTGTCGGCGCCTTGACCATGGGGTACATGATAGTTCCCTCATCCACGGATGACAGCACCAACCCCAGAGTGTTGGTGGCCAAGCGTTTTGATGATGCCGTTTCCTCGCTTGTTCCCGGGTTGACAAAGGATTGCGGCGCCTGTACCAGCATTCGGATAGATGGTTTTGATGCGGACGCATCGGACGAGCTGCTGGGCTCTGTCGGGCAAAATGGAGTGTTCGGTTATCAGGAATCCACAAATGAGAGCGTGGATGCCGATTACTTCCTGTATTCTGAGCGCTCCCCGTTGATGAACTTCCCGTATTCTTATTGATGGCATCTGTTGCCCGGATGAGGTCAGCAGATAATTGCATTGATAATGAAAACATGGTTGAACCTCCTGTTGGCCGTTGCCGTTTTGGTGGCAGGCTTCGGGATGGTTTACTCGGCAAAAAAAACGGCTGGTTACTTTTACGTTCGGTAATCCCCACGCCTCCTGGTTTTTACGGGTCTGTGGAGAAGATGCGGAAAAATTGTGGTGGCGGTATACCGCGGACGGTGAATTGGACAGGCGGTGGAAGCGCGAGGGGGCGTTGTATTCCCTGACATTGCCGATGGGTCATACTTACAGCATCAACACAGTAGAGGACAAAGACAGGAATCTCGGAACGGATTTCAGCCTCCGCATAGATGAGGAGGGGCGATGCTCCCTTGTTTTTCCCGGAGGAGAAGCGGATCGGTGGAACGGCGAGTGCCGGCGGTGGGTAATCAAGGATAAGAGGGTCGTGGAAAGTTTGCGCCGCCGGTTGGTGGGCGTGAACCGCATGGCTCGGGAGGAAATTGCAGCTCTTGCCGCAGAGCTGGCAGAGTCAGAGAGAGAGCTTGCCGGTGATACCGTTCCCATAGACTCGGAGGTATTGGTGCTGTTTTTGCCATTGCCTGCCGATGTGATGCAGCTGGGCATTCTTCCGTTCCTGTGCATCAGCAGACCATAAGGGGCAAATCTTCGTGTTTTTTTTGCGAGGGCGCATGGCAAAACGCTCCCGAGGTATTTCCTCGGGAGCGTTGAGAGTTTATGGAGTTGAGACGATTACTTGAGAATCATCTTGAAGTCCACGACGACGGCGCGGTCGGCGGTGACGAGGACGGGGTTACCGTCGATGGCGGTGATTTCGGGAATCTCCAGGACGAGCTTCTGCACCTTCTGCAGGGTGTCCGCCAGGGGGCCGACAGCCTTCGGAGCTTCGCCGCGAACGCCGTTGAGGATGACGCCGACTTTGGTCTCCTTAATCATGTCAGAGAAGTCATCGGTGGGCAGGATGCGCATGGTGGTGTCGCGCATCACCTCGGTGTAGACGCCGCCGGTGCCGAATACCATGACGCGGCCGAAGTTCTTGTCGCTGTTCACGCCGATGATGGTTTCGGTGGCCTTGGTAATCATCTCCTGGATGAGGACGGAAGCGCCCTTGAGCTGGAACTTCTCGATGGAACCCCAGAGGCCGCTCCAAGCTTCCTCGAAGGAGGCCTCATCTGCGATGTTGAGGTAGATGCCCTTCATCTCCGTCTTGTGCAGGGCGTCCGGAGCGGAGAGCTTGAGCACGACGGGGTTCGGGAAGAGGGTCTTGCAGAAGGCAAGAGCCTCAGCCTTGTCGGTGAAGTTGCCGCACTTCGGATAGTCGATGCCATAGTGATCCATGAGCATGTTGACTGTCTCCTGGGGCAGGGAGGCGAGGCCGGCTTCCTTGGCTTCGGTGATGGCTGCCTTGATGTTGGCGGGCACTTCTCCCACCTCACAGGTGGCAAGCTTCTTGCCGCGGAAGGCCATCTGCGCCTTGAGCAGACCGAGCAGACGCACGATATCGGCGGGATAGTCGTAGTTGAGAATCTTGGCCTGATTGAGCAGGACGCGACCCTCGTCCACACGGGCGCCACCCACAAAGGAGCAGTAGATGTTCACGTTCGGGAACTCGGGAGCCACGCGAATGACGGCTTCGGCGGTGCCGGGGCAGTCGGTGACGCGCTGCGGGGTGAGGAGCACGAGGATGTTCTTGTACTCACCGCTCTCGCAGAGAACGCGCAGCGCGGCTTCATAGCGGTCTGCCTTGGCATCGCCCACCACGTCGATGGGGTTGCCGAGGGAGGCCTCCGGGGTGAGGACGGCGCGCAGGGCTTCGGTGGTCTTCTCGCTGGGGCGGGCCAGATCCAGCCCGGCTTCTTCGCAGAGGTCGGAGGTGAGCACGCCCACACCGCCGGCGTTGGTGAGCACGGCCACCTGGCCGTCAAACTCATTGTGGTTGCAGTACTGCAGCACCTCCAGCAGGCCGAAGAGCTCGCGGTCGTTGTAGGCCTGGATGGCACCGGCACCCTGAAGAGCCATCTCCAGTACGCGGTAGTTCGGAGCCAGAGAACCGGTGTGGGAGAGGGAGGCAGCCTGAGCCTTGGCGCTCTTGCCGGGCTCCATAATCACGCAGGGCTTGGTGTCGGACACTTCCTTGATGACCTTGAGGAATTCCTTACCGTTCTTGAGGGATTCCAGATAGAAGACGAAAGCGTTGGTGTTCGGGTCGTCCTTGAGGGCGGCCAGGAGCCTGTCCTCGCCCATGACGGCTTTGTTGCCGATGGAGATGAAGTGGGAGAAACCGATGCCCTTGCCGGCGGCCCAGTCCATGATGGCGGAGCAGTACGCGCCGGACTGAGATACGAAGGCCACGTTGCCCTTGGCGGGGAAGCCATCGGCGAACGAGGCGTTCACGTTGTCGAACGTGGAGATGTGACCAAGGCAGTTCGGCCCCAGCAGGTTGATGCCGTTGTCCAGACACTTCTGAGCGATGCGCTGCTCGAGCTCTTTCTCGCCAACCTCAGCGAATCCGGCAGTAATGATGGAGATGTTCTTGGTGCCGTTGGCAACGCAGGCATCTATGACGGGCTCGGTGAAGCGGGCAGGCACGAGGATGACCACCAGATCCATGGGCTCAGGCAGGGCTTCTACGCTGGCGTAGCAGGGCTTGCCGAGGAGCTCCTGACCGGCCATCTTGGGGTTCACACCATAGAGGTTGCCTTTGTAATCAGCGTCAATGATGTTCTTGAATACAACAGCCCCCAGCTTGGAGGCATCGGCAGAAACGCCGACCACAGCGATGCTCTTCGGATTGAAGAATGTTTCGAGTGACATGGTATTGGTTTGGTTAATTAGTAGAAAGTATTAGCCGACACGGCCACATGGGCATTCTAGCACTCCGGTCTTTTAATTGCAACCTTTTTCGGGGTAATCTCATGCAAAAAATCGGTTTTTTCTGTAGAATGGATGCGATTTATAAAGTTGGACGTAACTCTAGCTTGGGGTTCCTGCTGTCATGCCGATGAATTGAACCAGAGAGATTGGGGGATGTAGAGCAGCATGGTCGGGCCGTTGTACGACGGTTAGGATTACACTACCAAAAAGAGGAGGAGCCAACATTATCAGTACCGCCGGGTCGCAGGTGCATGATAGCGGTCTGCGAGTCGGTCATCAGAAGTCAGCAGGCAGGGAGTCCATCCAGTTGTTCAGGATTTCCACGGCTGCGGCCTGGTCAATGATGGGCTTGAAGTTCCTGGCTTTTTTGCCTGCCTGGTGGAGTTTTTCCTGTGCAGCGGTAGTGGTCAGGAACTCATCCACATAGAGCAGGGGGAGCTCCGGCAGAGCGGTGCGGAGCTTCTCCCCGAATGCGCGCACCTTGGTGCAGGCTGTTCCCTCCGTTCCGTCCAGTCGCAGGGGAAGCCCCAGCACCAGAGTGCGGATGCCCTTCTGCTGCACCAGCTCACGGATGCGGGCGATGGGCTCCGTGTGCCGCAGGTGGATGCTCTCCACGGGATGCGCCAGAATGCCGCAGGCATCCGTAGCCGCGATGCCGATGCGGGCTTCACCGTAGTCGATGCCGAGTGCCGGATGCATGAAGGGGGTCAGATGAGGTTGTCGGGGAGGTCGGCCACTACTTTCTTGATGCTGTCGGCAGCATCGCGGCGCGCCACAAGCAGAGCGTCCCCTGTATCGACCACGATGAGGTCATCCACTCCCACCAGGGCGACGTGTTTGCCGGATGCGGAGAAGACGATGTTGTCGGAGGCATCCACTGTGCTGACGGGGGTGTTGGCCGAGTTGTGGTTGCCTTTGTCCTCCAGATATTTGCCGACGGAAATCCAGGAACCTACATCATCCCAATCGAAGGTGGCCTCAAAGTTCAGCACCCGGTCGGCTTTTTCCAACAGGGCGAAGTCGATGGAGATGGGGGTCAGCTTAGGGAATTCTTCGGTGATGAAAGTGTGCAAGTCCTGTGTGGAGGTCAGGCGATTGATAAAGTCTGCCAGCTCCGGGCTGTGTGTGGCCAGCTGGGAGCGCACATGGGCGACATTCCAGATGAACATGCCGGCGTTCCAGGAGAAGTTGCCGGAGGCCAGGTATTGCTCTGCCGTGGTGCTGTCCGGCTTTTCGCGGAATCTCACCACCTCATAGCAGTTGTGCGTGAGAGCGGCATCCTCCAGTTTTCCGGCGCGCTCAATGTAACCATAGGAGGGACAGGGCCAGGTGGGTTTGATACCGATGGTGATGAGGGCATTTTCCCGTCCTGCAAGGGAGAGGGTATCTGCTGCCAGGTCTCTGAAAGCGGGGGCGTTCGTAATGAGGGCATCGCTGGGGATGATAATCATGTTGGCCTGCGGGTCTCGCGCCGCGATGAGCCCTATACCGAGGGCCACGGCGGGAGCGGTGTCGCGGCGTGCCGGTTCGGCCACAATGTTTTCCCCGGGCAGGGAAGCAGCCTGTCGTCGCACTTCCTCCTCCTGCAGATGATTGGTGAGGATGAAGATGTTTTCTGCCGGAACGATGCCGGAGAGTCGCTCAATGGCCTGGCTGAGCAGGGTGCCGGTGCCGAATAAATCCAGAAGCTGTTTCGGACGGGCATTGCGGGAAAGCGGCCAGAATCGTGTGCCGCTGCCGCCGGCAAGTATCAGGGCATAATTACTCATGTCGGAGGGGATTATAGCGCCGGAATATGCTGTGGTCAAGGCACAATTTTGGCTGAGTTAAATAGGGGAGACACAATAAGCGCTTGCGTCCTGCGTTTTTTAAGTGTATAATACCCGCTCACCGATATTATATTTCGTATGAGCGAAAGTTTAGCAGATAGAGCATTGCGGTATCATGAGCAGCCGCGCCCCGGTAAGCTGGAGGTGCTGCCCTGCAAGTCCTGTTTCTCCATTGATGACCTCACTCTGGCCTATTCTCCGGGTGTGGCCGTTCCTTGCAATGAAATTGCAGCCGATACATCCAAATCCGCCCGCTACACCAACCGTGGCAACCTGGTGGGCGTTATCAGTAACGGCACGGCTGTTCTGGGGTTGGGCAACATCGGTGCTCATGCCTCCAAACCGGTGATGGAGGGTAAGGGGCTCCTCTTCAAGATATACGCGGATGTGGATGTCTTTGATATTGAGCTTGATATCAAGAAACCGGAGACGCTCATCGAGGTTATCAAGACGCTGGAGCCGACCTTTGGTGCCATCAATCTGGAGGACATCAAAGCCCCGGAATGCTTCATTGTGGAGCAGCGTCTGCGCGAGGAGATGAACATCCCCGTGTTCCATGACGACCAGCACGGCACGGCCGTGATTTCCGGTGCGGCCCTGCTGAATGCCGCTCACCTGACCGGGCGTCTGTTGCAGGACATGAAGTGCGTGGTCTGCGGTGCCGGAGCTGCCGGTATTGCCTGTGCCAAGTTCTACATGGCTCTGGGTGTCCGCCGTGAAAACATCTTCATGTTTGACTCCAAGGGGCTCATTCACACAGGCCGTCTGGATCTGCATCCCACCAAGGCCATGTTTGCCCAGAGTGAGGACTGTACCCTGGAGGTGGCCCTGCAGGGGGCGGATATCTTCCTGGGACTCTCCAAGAAAGGCTTGCTCAAGCCGGAGATGGTCAAGAGCATGGCACCCAACCCCATCATCTTTGCCTGTGCCAACCCCGACCCGGAAATCACCTATGAGGAAGCCAAGGCTGCCCGCCCGGACTGTATCATGGGTTCCGGCCGTTCCGACTGGCCCAACCAGGTGAACAACGTGAGCTGCTTCCCCTACATGTTCCGCGCGGCTCTGGATATGCACGCCACGAGCATCAGCGAGGCCATGAAGATTGCCGCTGCCCGTGCTCTGGCCGATCTGGCCCGACAGCCCGTGCCGCAGGAAGTGGTGGATGCCAACGGCGGCGTGGCTCTGGAGTTCGGCCGTGATTACGTCATCCCGAAGCCTTTTGACCCGCGTATGATTGAGTTCCTCTGCCCGGCCATTGCCGAGGCTGCGGTCATCTCCGGCGCGGCTGCCGGCCCTCTGCCGGACAAGGAGAGCTACATCGCAGAGCTGAAGACCCGCGTGGCTCGTGTGCACCAGCGCACTCATGCCCTGGTGGACAGCTATCAGGCCTGATTGGTACTCTGATTTGCATCAGAAAAGCGCATCAGTTTTCGGACTGATGCGCTTTTCCGTACCCGGTTGAGAGGGAAAGATGATGGAAAATCAATCGAGCTGGTGCACCGCCTCTTTCATGCGCTCAATTTGTTTTCGCATGGTTTCCAGCACCGGATGTGCCAGCAGGCGTCCGAAGTGGGTCACCGGCTCGGGGGTAGCCGGAACACAAATGCGCAGCGGATGCGGCATGCGTTCTATGACGGCGCTTTCCCCCGGCAGAATGGTACCTGCATAGTCACCGTCCAGCTGGTAATCCAGCGTGGCCTCTGCGGTGATGGTGCAGGAGGGGAACTGGCGCAGCTGGGTGAAATCGGTCGTGTTGCGATCCGTTGCGCCTTTCATCAGCATGTAGGAAATGACCTCGAAGAGAATGCCCGTGCTTTCCAGCTGGATAATGGCGGCATCCAGCAGACCGTCATTGTACCGGGCGTTGGCGAAGAGATGCCCCTCGCCGCCATAGCGCTTACCGTTGCCCAGGATGACCTGCGTTCCGCAGACTTGCTCCCCATCGGGCAGGGTGACAGTGATGATGGGGTGGTGTTCCACAGCCACCTGCATCCCGGTAACCACATGTGAGGCTGCGCCAAGATGCTTCTTCATGCGCGGGGTGATGCGGCGGATGATGCTGGCATCCGGGCCGAATCCCGCCAGTTGCAGGAAGGGGGTGCCATTGACGGTGAAGATGTCCACCTCCTGGCGCACGTCGCCCCGCATGGCTGCCAGAGCCGTGTCGAACCGGCGGGAGCCGATTCCCAGTTCGCGGGAAAAGACGTTCATGGTGCCGCAGGGCAGAATGCCCAGAGCCGCCCGGGTGTCGATGATTCCCTGCGCTGCACACATCAGCGTTCCGTCGCCTCCGGCGGCGGCCACAATGGGTTCGCCGCTTTCTGCCAGCTCACGGGCTTTTTCCGTCAAATCCTCCGCGCTGCGGGTGGAGATGAGCCGGAAATCTGCGCGGTGAGTGTCCAGCCAGGCCTTGAGACCGGAGCGGAAGAGGCTTCCGGCTTTCGGGTTAATCAGTAATGGAATGGGGGTAGTCATAAGAAAGCATTACCCAGGATTCCCAGCGCCGTGATGATGGAAATTGTAAAGGCCGGGGAGTCAATCAGGTCGAAGATGCCGCCGATACCGGGCAGCAGGGAGCCGCTGTCCTTCACGGCAAGGCCTCGCTTGATGAGCGAGCCTGCCAAATCGCCGGCAACCGCCAGAAAGAAGAGAGGAATCGCTACTGCCACATAACAATCGATGCCGGCAGCCGTGCATACGGCTTCATCCAGCAGTACAGGGGCGAGCAGAGCTCCGCACACCAGCGTGATGATGACGGAACCGATGATGCCTTCCCATGTCTTCTTGGGGGAAACCACCGGGCTGAATCGGCGGGTGATGAATCTGCCGCCCAACAGCACACCGCTCACGTATGCCCAGATGTCGCTCATCTTCGTGAACAGAATCAGCCAGAGCAACAGGTTGACGGAGTCCTGGTCATTGATATACCAGAGGGCGAAAGAGAATAACCAGACGGGGTAGATGAATGCCAGCACGGTGCGGCAGACGGAAGAAAGGGCATCTTTTGCCGTTTTGCCTCGGTAATCCATGCAGAACAGTTCACAGATGAAAGCCGTAACAGAAAACAGCACCAGCCCGAAGAGAGGCACGCCGATAAAAGACAGATCCGGATGAGGCAACCCGTACCCCTCGGCAGCGCAACGCACTGCTGCCAACTGCAGCCAGGGATAGATGATGCCGCCGATGAGAACCAGCCAGCGGTTGGCAGACCCTCTTTTGAGCATGTTGAACCATTCCCATGTGGTCAGGTTACAGAGCAGGCATATCAGGATGCCATAGGCAATGGGCGTATTCAGCCAGAGCGCTCCGCCCAGAATGGCGAGCAGAATGATGGTGCTGAGTCCGCGTTCCAGAAAAGTTTTGAGTTTGGGAGACATGATGAGGCAGAAAATTTCGGATGAGATAAAGCCGTCAGACCTCGCTGAGTTTAGAGCCTTATGCTGATTTTGTCAATGTTTTAATGCTGATATTGCCGCGCAATCGGCTTTTTTGGACATTATCTCACAAACGCTGCGTCTGTCGGAGGATAAAAATACGTTTTTTCTTGTTACTCTGCGGATTTTTCATAGAATGAAGGAGTGATGATGCCCCTCAAATTCCCATTCTGCCTTTTGTCTGCTGTGTTGCCTTTCCTGTCGTCTGCGGAAGCAAAACATGCTTCTCCTGTGCCGAAGAGCACCTCCGTGCAGTGTGCAGTCGCCCATGTTCGGGATGATAAGGGCAATACGCCGCTTCATTATTCCGATAACAGTCCGGAAATCGTCCGGCGCTTGCTTGAATCAGGGGCAGATGTGAATGCCCGGAATCTCGACGGGAATACGCCTTTGATGATGCAGAAAGGGATTTCTGTGGGGGGTGAGGATTGTTGCTATGGTGTGCCCGTGGTGAGGTTGTTGCTCCAATTCGGGGCAGATATTGATGCCCGCAACAATGCGGGAATGACCGCCTTGGATCTGGCGATGACCCTGGCCTCCAGCTGGTATGGGGAGAATCCGGTGCTGCCTTTGCTGCAGCGGGATGGCAGATCCGCATCGCTGCATGCCCAACTGGTCGGTGCAGCCGCTGCGGGCAGGGAGGAGTTGTGCAGAAGCCTGCTGCGGCAGGGTGCTGATCCCAACGCTCTGGGGCGGAATGCCCCGAATGCGCTGGCGGCCTGTCTGGGTGATGTCATCGAACCCGGGGAGCGAGCGTTGGAGCTCACGAAAATACTGCTGGAAGCCGGAGCTGAGCCTAATCTGGCAGCTACCGATATCATGTCCCGCTGCCGCTTCCCATCAAACAGGGAAAAAATTCTGGAACTCCTGTTTCACCATGGCTACGATCTGGCAAAAGTTGATGTGAAGGTGCTGCGTTTCAATCTGGAACAGGAACGAGAATGGAATGGCGATTCTCGCTTCCTGCAATTGTTGCTGAAACACGGCGCGAATACCTTTCTGCGGCAGGCTGAGGAGAATGAAAAGACTTCTAACGACTGCGTCTCCGGCAGTAAACACCGCCCCCGATGAGGCAGAGAGATATCAGGGTGAACAGGGACGGGAGAATCCACTCTCTCGCCGGGATTCCTTTGCTGAGAACGGATTTTTCCGGTGCATCGGGATTGAGGTAGACGGGGACGGCGCCGCTTTCCATAGCCCGTTCGTACATGCCCGGCGTGAAGCAGAAGCCCTCTTCGGTAATGGTATAATCGTGACCCTTGTAGTGGATTTCCACTCTGGTATCATAGACCGGGCTCTGTCGGTGCGCCGGGTCGCGTTTCAAGAGGATGACATCGCCATTGAGGGCCGGGGAATCCTGGGCGGCATTGATGGTGTGGATGCGGAGGAAACTGCTGCGCACCGGAATCAGCAGCAGAAGCAGAGCCAATATCCAGCATACCCATGTGGCCATGCCGAATTCACTCTTGCGCTCGGTTTCCAGGTAGTTGTTGTAGTCCAGCCTGTTGTGCTTGCTCATAGGTGTATATGGGAAACCCGCTCCGCTGCATGGGAGCAACGGAGCGGGTGAGAGAATGGGGGACGCTTAGTGGGCACAACCGGGGCAGACCCAGCCGGCGCGGATGTCGGCAAAGAAGTCGTTGCCCTTGTCATCCACCAGAATGTAGGCGGGGAAGTCCTTCACGGTAATCTTCCAGATGGCTTCCATTCCCAGCTCGGGGTATTCCACGCATTCGATGGAGGTGATGCAGTTCTTGGCCAGGTCTGCAGCCACACCGCCGATGGAGCCCAGGTAGAAGCCGCCGTATTTCTGGCAGGCATCCGTCACGCACTGGGCGCGGTTGCCCTTGGCAATCATAATCATGCTGCCGCCGTGGCTCTGGAAGAGATCCACGTAGGAGTCCATGCGTCCGGCCGTGGTCGGGCCGAAAGAGCCGGAGGGATAACCCTCGGGTGTCTTGGCGGGACCGGCGTAGTAGATGGGGTGGTCTTTGATGTACTGGGGCAGCTCCTTGCCGGCATCCAGCAGTTCCTTGAGCTTGGCGTGGGCGATATCGCGCCCCACGATGATGGTGCCGGAGAGGGAAAGACGCGTCTTGACGGGGTATTTGGTCAGCTCTGCCAGCACCTCTTTCATCGGGCGGTCAAGGTCAATCGGTACTCCCTCGCTCTTGGCCTCGCGGTATTCGGCGGGGATATACTTGCCGGGGTCGTACTCCAGTTCCTCAATGAAGATACCCTCCGGGGTAATCTTGGCCTTGGCGTTGCGGTCGGCAGAGCAGGATACCCCCAGAGCCACCGGGCAGGACGCCCCGTGACGCGGCAGACGCACCACTCGCACGTCCAGCGCAAACCACTTGCCGCCGAACTGGGCTCCCAGCCCCAGCTTCTCGGCTTCTTTCTTCAGCTCGCTCTCCAGCTCCACATCGCGGAACGCGCGGCCGTGTTCATTGCCGGAGGTGGGCAGACTGTCGTAGTATTTGGTGGAGGCCAGTTTCACGGTCTTGAGGCAGAGCTCGGCGCTGGTGCCGCCCACAACGAAAGCCACATGGTAGGGCGGGCAGGCAGCCGTGCCCAGCGTGCTCATCTTTTCCACCATGAACTTCTTGAGCGAGGTGGGGTTGAGCAGGGCCTTGGTCTCCTGGTAGAGGTAGGTCTTGTTGGCAGAACCGCCGCCCTTGGCAATGAACAGGAAAGAGTAATCCATGCCGTGGTCGGTGGCAAAGAGGTCAATCTGTGCGGGAAGGTTGGTGCCGGTGTTGATTTCCTTGTACATATCCAGCGCCACATTCTGAGAGTAGCGCAGGTTGTTCTTTGTGTAGCAGTCGTATGCACCGCGGGAGATGTATTCGGCATCATCGAACCCGGTCCAGACCTGCTGGCCCTTCTTGCCCACGCAGATGGCCGTGCCGGTGTCCTGACAGAGCGGCAGCACACCCAGTGCGGCCACCTCGGCATTGCGCAGCATGGTCAGCGCCACGCTCTTGTCATTTTCGGAGGCCTCGGGGTCGTTGAGGATACCCTGAACCATCTTCAGGTGCTCCGGGCGCAGGTAGAAAGCCACATCGTGCCAGGCGGTTTCTGCCAACAGGCGCAGACCCTCCGGCTCCACCTTGAGGATGGGCTTGCCTTCAAACTCACTCACGCTCACATAATCCCTGGTGAGCAGACGATACTTCGTGGTATCTTCCCCCATGGGGAACATTTCCTGGTATACAAAAGGAGGTGTTGCCATAACGGAATTATTTGTACCACTAATTTTCCGCTTTTTCCAGCAAAATCAGCCCGTCCCGCAGAAAATGACAGCTTGCGATCGCCCCTTTATGCGACCATCGTGTGCGGAATTGTAAAAAAAATCCAATCGGGGTTATAGCTCTGCCGCCTGATAACGCGTGAAGCTGGCTAAATCTGCGGGCATGAGGGCGTCCAGACCGTCCAGGAATGCGGTGGCGAAACTGCCGGGGTGAGGGTTCTTGCCGGCAACCCGCTCGCCCACGAGCCCCATGATGGCGGCGGTGGAGATGGCAGCATCCAAGGCGCTGTCTGCTGTGGCCAGGCAGGCACCGGCCAATGCACCCATGGAGCAGCCCATTCCGGTGACTCGTTCCATGATGGGGTCTCCGTTGGTCAGCATCCAGGTGTTGGTGCCGTCGGTGGCGTAGTCCTTAGCTCCCGTCACCAGAACGGCTGCACCGGTGCGCTGCGCCAGAGAAACGGCGGCTTTGACCGCCTGCGAGCTGGAGTTCGTGCTCTCCACGCCGCGCCCGGCGGCCTGTTCCCCTGCCAGGGCCATGATTTCGGAAGCGTTGCCGCGAATCATGGTGGGCGGCGCTTCTTCCAGCAGTCGGTGGCAGAATTCCGTGCGGAATTTCAGCACGCCGGCGGCTACCGGGTCCAGCACCCAGGGAACCCCGGCGGCGCGGGCTGCTTTGGCGGCGGTCATCATGACCTCTGCCTGGTATTCGGTCAGGGTGCCGGTGTTGATGAGAAGGGCCTGGGTGCAGGTGTTGAGAATTTCCTCGCATTCACCGGCATGTTGCAGCATGACCGGGGCTGCGCCCACGGAAAGCAGGACGTTGGCGGTAAAATTCTGCACCACGTTGTTGGTGAGACAGAGCACCAGCGGACGTGCATCGCGTATCTTCTGCAGCACAATGGCTGCCGTTTCGGAAGGTGTGTAAAGCATGGTTTGTAATTGGGTAATGAGAAAAAATCACAGAAGTTCCCGGGCTGCCTGACGGGGATTTTCCGCCGCGCAGATGGCTGATACTACCGCCACCCCGGCGGCGGCACCCGTGGCGCGGATGTCACGAGCGCGCCCGGCATCAATCCCGCCGATGGCCACCACGGGCAGGGGACAGGACGCCGCTACCGCCGCCCAGCTCTGCAAGCCCATGTCCGCAGCGGCATCCGGCTTGGTGGCCGTGGGGTAGACCGGGCCGCAGCCCACATAATCCACCAGCTCCACCGGCACGGCATCCATCTCCTCCTGATTGGAGACAGAGAAGCCCAGTATCATGTCCGGCCCGATGAGCTCACGCGCCTCCGTCACCGGCATGTCACTCTGGCCGATGTGGATGCCGTCTGCGCCGATTTCCGCGGCCAGCTCCACATCATTGTTGATGATGAGCGGCACATTCTTGCTGCGAAGGTAATCGCGCAGCGGCAGCACCTCTGCCAGCACGGCGGCTTTATCTGTCTGAGCACTGCGGTACTGCACCATGGTCACGCCCCCGGCAACGGCTTCCTTTACGGTGGACAACAGGCCGTGACGGCAGCGTGCGGCCTCATCAGTCACCAGGTAAAGATACAGCGTTTTCGGGTCGAGCTTGCTCATGTGGAGTATTCTACACCTTTTACTCCCGTTTTCGCACTACCTTTTCGTGACAGTCTGCGGCATGCTGATATGCTTGACTTTGGTAGTGAATGCAGTATAGTGTAGTTAATATGCTGCCGATGATGAATTTTCTGCGCTTTTTTTCTGTTGCTCTGTGTGGGGTGTGGTTCGTGTCCTGCGGAGTGAATCGGAATGCTCAGCTGCATCAGGCTGTCACCTTTGCCTTTGGTGAGTGGAAGTCGGCAGATGTGGGGCGATTGATTGAAGCTGGTGCAGAGGTGAACACCCGCGATGCGCGGGGGTGTCCCCCCTTGCTGAATGCCTATGGTATTGGTTGCGATGTGTTTGAGGATGACCCACACCATGAGGAGGCCATTGCCTCCATCAAGCTCTTGCTGGCTGCCGGGGCAGATGTGTGTGCCCGTACACCGCAGGGGCACAATGCACTCGATCTGGCGCTGCGTTATTATGACAATGAGCCGATTGTCAAATTCCTGCGGACGCAGGGACTCAGGGCAACAAATCCCGAATACGAGCTGGTGTGGCACGCCATGCACAACCATGCGGACGAGGTGCGGCGTTTACTGGCCGTTGGGGTGTCGCCGAATGCACACAGCGTGGATGGTTGCTCTGCCCTGTGGGCAACGATGCCGGATTTCAATGTGAATCCTCATTCGGCAGCGTGCATGGACATTCTCCTGGCCGCCGGGGCAGATGTGAAGGAATTGAGGGATGGTTATTCTCTTCCGGATTTGGCGATGATATTTTCCGGGGAGGAAATGGCGCCCCGCTATCTGCAACTTCTGTTGCAGCATGGGGCTGTATTTGTGCTCCCTCCGTGCAGGCATTGACAGGAAAAAAAGCGCTCCATGCCGGAGCGCTTTGAAAACATTGAATGAAAACAGCTGCCTTTCGGCAGCTGTTTTCATGGGGGAATTACGAATAGGCGGCTTCCACGCGGGCGGCGACATCCTTGTAGCCGTAGTCCACTTCGTAGATGGCCTTGAGGTTTTCGAGGGATTTCTCCTTGTTGCCCTGTTCGTCGTAGAGCAGGCCAATCATGTAGAGGATTTCCTTCTTGGTCTCGTCCATGACCATGAGCTCCTTGTCGGCGTCTTCCAGCTGGCGGATGGCCATATCGACCATGCCCTTGGCGTGGTAGCACTTGCCGAGCATGAGCATGGCCTTGATGCGCAGGTTGGGGTTGGTGCGGGCGCGCTGGAGAGCAGGGATGGCCTCGGACTGCATGCCCGCATCGAAGAGGGCCTGACCGTACTTGAACTGGAGCTGGGCATCGGTGGGGTTGGCTTCCACGCGGACGCGGGCATCCTCCACCACAGCCATGGCGATTTCCTGCTTGCGGGCAGCAAGGGTGGCGCGGGCTTCCTCGTTGTTCGGGTCGGCAGCAAGCACCTGCTCGTAGTAGGCGAGTTCGGCTTCCATGGCTTTTTCGTGCATGGCCATGGCCTTGTCGTTGATGGACACGTCTGCCTCGCCGCCCAGCTGGAAGGCATAGGCGTAGAACGAGTAGGCGTTGGCGTAGTCTTCCATCTGCTCGTAGCAGGAGGCGATGTCCTTGACAATCTGGAGGTTGGTGTTGTCCACGGCGTACTGTACGGAAAGCTGGGCCAGACGGGCTTCCAGTTCAGCACCGGTGAGCCCCATCTTGTCTCCGCTTTCCAGGTCTGCCGTGGCATTGGCGTTCTTCATCTTGGTGCGGAAGTCACCCTTGCCTTCCCAGTTGCCCTGCTTCATGGAGGCACGAGCTGCATAGTCTTTCTCTGCGCGCATGGCGGTGGCATCCGTGGGGTCTACCTGGAGGATGCGGCGGTAGGTCTCAGCGGCTTCGGCGAACATTTCGTGGTCGCTGTAGTGCTTGGCCAGCACGTTGAGCTGCTTCTTGTCGCCGGGTGCTCCCTGGCAGATGGTTTCCAGAGCAAAGGTGGCGATTTCGGTCAGCCCCAGTTCCATGGCGGCGGCATAGAGGGTGCCGTTGGCGGCGGGGGAATAGGGGTCTTTCTCCAGCGTGTCCTCCACGGTGGAGAGCGCTTCTTCAGGCTTCTTCACGGAAGTGGAAACGCGGAAACCGCCGAAGAGCGAGGATCGACGGGCAGCGCCGGCCTCGGGTGCAAGCTTCACCTCGCATGCACGCAGAACCTTGCGAGCCTCCAGGAAGCCGGGGGCGCGCTTGACGAGGGTCTTGAGGATGCTGACAGCGTATTTGTAGTTCTTGGTCTGAACGGCCTGCTGAGCCTTGATCCAGAGTCCCTGCTGATCGGGAGCAAGCTGGCGGTCTGTGATGAGAGTAATCATATCGGTAAAAATGAGGAAAACATCGCCGTGGGTATGGCGATACCCACGCATCAATCTATTTCTATCACAAAATCAGTGTCATTTCAACCTTGTTTTTTCAAAAAAACGTGGCACAATGGGCGGCGACATGAGAACGGATGCCCTTTTGAGCCGATACGGATATTGCAGCCGCCGCGAGGCCGCCGCCTGGGTGAAGCGGGGGCGGGTGGTATATCGGGGGAATGCGGTGAAGTCACCGTCCGACAAAGTAGAGCCTGCGGAGGTTCTGGTGGATGGCGAGCCTGTTCCTTTCGTCAACGGGCTTTATGTGGCCTTTCACAAACCGCTGGGCTGCACCTGCAGCCACCGGGAGGAGGGTGAGCTGGTGTATGATTTGCTTCCGGAGATGTGGATGGCCCGCAATCCGGGGGTGAATACTGTGGGTCGATTGGATAAGGAGACAAGCGGGCTGCTGCTGCTGACGGATGACGGCAAGTTTGAACATGCCATGACCAGCCCCCGGCGCCATGTTCCCAAGGTGTATGAGTTCACCACGTCCGCGCCGATTCCGGCAGAAGCGGTGGAGATTTTTGCCGGGGGCGAGCTGTTGTTGCAGGGGGAGAAATCGCCCTGTCTGCCGGCAGAACTGGAGATTACCGGCGAATGCGCCGGGCGGCTTACGCTGCATGAGGGGCGCTATCACCAGGTGCGCCGCATGCTGGCAGCCGTCGGTGCGCCTGTGGAGACGCTTTGCCGCGTGCAGATTGGTCCGATGCGGCTGGCGGAACTCGGGCTTGCTCCCGGGGAATGGGTGGAATTCGACCCGAAGGTGTTTGAGAAGTGATGGAGTATGACATGCCCATAGCGGTGGAGCCGGATTTTCGGATGCTCTACGAAGATGACGGGGTTCTGGTGGCAGACAAGGCCGCCCCGTTGCTGACGCACCCTACCGGGGATAAAAATGAGCCGACGCTCTGGCATGGAGTACGGGAGCTGCTGGCATATGAGCTGGCCACGGGCGGGCAGGTGTCGTTCATCAACCGGCTGGACCGCGAGACCAGCGGCATCACCCTCATAGCCAAGACGGCCGAGGCTGCATCCGCTCTCGGCAAGGCCATGCAGGAACGCCTGCTGCACAAGGAATATTACGCTGTGGTGCAGGGCGTTCCCCTCTGGCAACGGGCGGTGAATGCCGAGCCGATTCTGCGGATGGAGGAGGTGGCACCCACCCGCATTCATGTGCGCCAGTGCTGCCACCCGGCCGGGAAGCCATGCCGCACGGAATTTGTGCGTCTGGAGCAGGGGCGGGGTGGCTGTTGTCTGGTGCGATGCATCCCTCATACCGGGCGTATGCACCAGATACGCGTTCATCTGGCCTATCTGGGACATCCCCTCGTGGGAGATAAAATATACGGCGGAGATGAGAGCTGCTACCTGGAGTTCATGGAGCAGGGGTGGGCTCCGGCGCTGGCTGCCCGCCTTGTGTTGCCTCGGCACGCCCTCCACGCCTGTAAGCTGACTTTCCCTTGGAGAGGGGAGACGGTCACGGTAGAGTCGCCTCTGCCGCCGGATATGAAGCAGTTGCTGGAGTGAGTGTTCCTGACACAAAAGGGGGACGCTGTGCGGGATTTACCCGCATGCAGGTGGTGAAGAACGGGCTGTGGTCGGGACTGCGGCCCGTGGTCAGCATGGGAGGATGCCTGTGTAGACCGCCACTTTTCCGGCGGGAACGCGGAAGAGACCGTTGCCTTCCTCGTCTATAGTGATTTCATCCGGGCAGGTTTGAAGGGCGTCTTTCCAGATTTGCCCGGCGTGTTCCGTGCCCACGTGCATTTGTTTTGCTGCCTCTTCCCCGTTGGAGATGAGTACTGCCAGCCCTGAATTCGGATGCTCCGCTGTGCCCCTGCGCACAAAACCCACGCAACCGGGAGAGTCAAAATAGTTGTCCTGCGGGCCGTAAGCCATGGTGCTGCGCAGTTTCAGCAGTATGTCAAGGGTGTGGCGATGTATTGCTTCCTTCCCGCCGATTCCGTAGTAATCTCCGTAGAATACGCAGGGGTAGCCCTTTTCCATGAGCAGAATCAGGGCGTAGGCAGCCGGCTTGAACCAGTCCCTGACGGTGGATTCAAGCGATTGCCCGGGCTGGGAATCATGATTGTCCACAAAGGTGACGGCGAGTGCGGGGTGGGTAGAAACGAGAGCTCCGTCCAGCAGTTGCCGCAGATCGTATTCTGCCCCTTGTTCTGAGGCTTCGGCAAAGTGGTAGTGCAGTGTGACATCGAATAAATCCATGGCGTAATCCTCTGCTGCAAGATAAGCGGACAAATCATCCGGTGCATCTTTCCAGTATTCACCGACAAAGTAGAACTGCTCACCGAATGTGGCTCTCATGGTGCAGATAAAGTCGCGAATGAAATCCGTGTTGATGTGTTTGATGGCATCCAGCCTGAATCCGTCCAGCTGAAGCTCCCGCACCACCCAGATTCCCCAGCGCTTCATTTCCTCCACGACTTCGGGGTGATGATAATCAATATTGGCACACATCAGGTAATCATAGTTGCCGTTTTCATCGTCCACATTGTTGCTCCACTCCTTGCCTTCTCCCTGAATTTTGTAGATGCCGGAATCATCTCTGCCTGCGTCATAATCCGTGCCGGTGAAATGATACCAGTGCCAGGTGAAATCAGAGTATTTACCGCCTCTTCCCGGGAAAGTGAAGCGAGTCCATCCCTCCATTTCGTAGGTATCGCTAATTTCTTCATCCCGGTTGTTCTCATCGACCTCGCGCACCCGAAACCGCTCTTTTTCATCTGCTCCGGCCTTATGGTTCATGACGGCATCCAGATAGACGGAGATGCCGTGGCTGTGCAGGCTCTCAATGGCGCGGAGAAGTTCTGCTCTGGTGCCGTATTTGGTGCGCACGGTCCCTTTCTGGTCAAACTCACCCAAATCATAGAGGTCGTAGCTTGCGTAGCCGACATCATCTTGCATCTGGGCTTTGCCGGCCGGAGGAATCCAGACGGCAGAAATGCCGAGTCCCGCCAGATGCCCCGCCTCTGCTTCCAGTTTTTTCCACAAATCGCCTGTGTTGGGGAGCTCCCATTCGAAAAATTGTATCATGACTCCGTTTTTCATATTCGCATGATCATCGGACATGTTTGATTTGCCGTCAATCTATATCGTTGTCTGTTTATGGGAGGTCGGAAGGTAAAAAAGTGCATAAAATCGGAGATTCGGCAACTCTGAACTTGCCAGGACAGAGGGAAACAGGTAGAATACACACAATACATGCGCCGTTATATCATCAGACGCCTGCTGCTGATGCCATTCACGCTGATTGGCATCACCTTTCTGGTGTTTTCCCTCTCTCGGCTGGTGCCGGGGGGGCCTGTTGAGCGCATGTTGCAGGAGCAATCCATGGCGGCATTGAGCGGGGAAAAGGCAAGCAGCAGTGATAGCGTGAGTGAGGATGATCTGGAGCGGCTGGAGGTGATGTTCAGTCTGCATGAGCCCATCTGGAAAGCCTATCTGCAATGGCTGGGAATCATGCCGCGCGATATTCAGGTGGAGCGGGCGGAGTTCAATGATGAGGGGGCAGCTTATCTGACGCTCACCAATTCCGCGGGAAAATCCGCCGTGCTGGAAGTGCAGCGGAGCGGCACGCAGCCCCTGTTTCTGGCAGTACCCTGGATGGAGGAGGAAAATTGGCAGGTGCGGCTGGAATCTCCGCGCCGCCGGGCAGAGCAGTGGGCTCGCCGCCACGGGGTTACGGATGAGGACGCCATCAGAAAGCGAGAGGCGTCTCCGGCCTGTCGACGCTGGCGCGCAGTGGCGTGTCGCCGGGTGTGTGATGGCCTGTTGCAGGGCAGTCTGGGGGTGTCGTACAAGTATCATGAGCCTGTGGGAGTCATGATACGTGACCGCTTGCCCGTGTCCCTTTATTTTGGCCTGCTGGGGGCACTGATAACCTACTTGGTGAGTGTGCCGCTGGGTGTGGTGAAAGCCTTGCATCATCGTGGCTGGTTCGACAGCCTGAGCAGCGTGGCTATTTTTACAGGGTATGCCGTTCCGGGCTTTGCGCTGGGTGCGGTGCTGCTGGTGTATCTTGGGGCACGCCTGGAATGGTTTCCGATGTACGGTATCACCAGTCCGGGATTTGCCTCCATGTCTGCCGGTGAACAGGTAAAGGACTTGGCCATGCATACTGTGCTGCCCTTGTTGTGTTATGTGGTATCCACCTTTGCCATGACCACCATGATGATGAAAAACAGCCTCATGGAAAACATCTCTGCCGACTATGTTCGCACAGCCGTGGCCAAGGGAGTCAGCTTCCGCCGTGCTGTCTGGGGTCATGCTTTCCGCAATGCTTTCATCCCGTTGGCCTCATCGCTGGGCGGAGTCATCTGCACGGTGGTGAGCGGTTCCATTCTGATAGAGCGCGTGTTCGATATTCAGGGATTCGGCATGCTGAGCTTCCAGGCCCTCATGGATAAGGATTATTCCCTGGTGATGGGGACGCTGCTGCTGACATCCGTGCTGATTATATTGGGAAACCTGCTGTCAGATATGCTGGTGGCGCTCATTGACCCGCGAATCAAGTTTGACCATGCTTAAGAACACCGTAGCCCTCCTTCTGATTCTCTGTGCGGTTGCCGGTGTTGCCGGTGAACTGAACGGGTGGCTGCTGCCCACGATTTCCTGGCCTTTTACCGTCAGTCGAGAGATGAGTTTCCTGCATATCAGCGGGCACTATGTCCCTGATTTGGAGGTGGATGGCTCTTTCCATTGGTTCGGGTGGCTGAGCATGCTGGTGCTGTTCTTTGTCGGCCTGTACCTGCTGCTGCGTCCTTCTGCCTCCATGCGTATGGCCCCGGAGATGGCCAAGCGCTGGCGGCGATTCCGCAGCATGAAGCGTGGCTGGTGGTCATTTCTTCTTCTTCTGTTCCTCCTGCTTCTGGCGGGGCTTGACCAGTGTATTGTGGGAAAGCGCGCTCTGGCCGTCAAATACGAGGGACATTGGTATTTCCCGGCTTTCACCCGCGCCATCATTCCCGGTGATACGTTCGGGCTGGTGGGTGATGAGGCCCTTGCGGAGCCGGATTATCGCGAGTTGGCTTCGTCCGTCGGTCTGCCGGATGCTCCGGAAGTGGTGGTGATGCCTCCTATCCCCTATAATCCCGTTTCGGATGCCGCACCCTTTCCCACAGAGCCGCTGGAATTGCGGAGCGATGGTCTTTATTACAGACAGGGAAGCCATAAACCATTCAACGGGATAGCGTGTCGCCTGTATGAGGACGGCATGCCGCACATGCGCACTCGCTGTCGCCGGGGACTTCCGGACGGGTATGTTCAGGGTTGGTCGCGTGACCGTCGGGAGGTGTATGCTGCCCGCTACTCTGATGGTGCGATGACGGAGCACCACTACAACGGATTGGGAACAGTCGAGGATTTCGAGAAACTGACCGACCCGAAACGCGCCTGTGTGGTGCATTATCATCCGGCTCCGCCGCTTTCCGGGGGGCATTTGCTGGGCACGGACAGTCGGGGAGCGGATATTGCCGCAGTGCTGTACGGAGGCTTGCAGGTGTGTATTGCTGCATCGCTCTTCTACCTGCCGATTATCTACGGAATAGGACTGACGCTGGGGATGCTCATGGGCTATTTCGGCGGGAAATGGGACTTGCTGGTACAGCGGCTCATCGAGATACTGTCTCAGCTGCCGTTCCTGTTTGTGGTGATGATTCTGGCGGATTCCCTGCCGCTGGAGATGCGGGGCATGTTCCTCATCCTCAGTCTGCTGGCGCTCTTTGGCTGGATGCGCATGACCTATCTGGTACGCACGGCCACCATGAAGGAAAAAGAACGCGAATATGTGGCCGCGGCGCGGGTGATGGGTGCCGGTACCGGGCGCATCCTGCTGCGGCACATACTGCCCAATATCATGGCTATTGTTGTGACGCTGCTGCCTTTCAGCGTGGCGGCCGTGGTGTTCTCGCTGACCTCTCTGGACTATCTGGGCTTCGGTTTACCGGAAAGCTATGCCAGTTGGGGACGCCTGCTCAATGATGGTCTTGCCCGATTGTCCTCCCCCTGGGTGGTATCCTCTGCCTTCCTTGCGCTGGTCATTACTCTGCTTTTAGTCACATTTGTCGGAGAAGGCATCCGCGAGGCCTGTGATCCGCGACGCCGCACCTATTACGAATGAAGCTTCCATACCATATTTCTGTCCTGATGTTGCTGTGCGCCAGCCTGCTTGGCGGGTGGCTGTGCAGTTGTGACGGTCGGCACAACGTGGAGGGTATCACCTGGCAGCCGCCGGAGGACAAGGAAATGCCGCCGGCCTTTGACGGAGAAGAAGATGTTCCTGCTTACACGAAGCGCTGGCGCATGCCGGAGGGCTTTCGCGGGTTTCCGGCGCGTTGGAATGAACGGGTAAAGACCTACCTGGAGCGCAGCATCGAAAGCAAGACGGAGGAGCTGAACCGCTCCATGTCGCAGCAGCTCAGCGCGGTGCCCGGGTCGGAGGAACACCGCCGTGCCGGTGTGCGGGCTCAGTCCGACAAGCTCAGCCTTTCCAATCTCATGGAACGGCGTCAGATGGGGGATTATCTGGTGTTTCGCCGCCCGAAGGACATCCCGGATAACCTGCAGTGGCAGGATGGTGCCTCCGAACCCGAGCTGGGAAGCACGGAGGCTCGCAAAGGCGGAACGCTGCGGCTGCCGTTGCAGCGGTCGTTCCCCAATACATTACGGCCGTTCGGCCCGAACAGCAATAATTCGACCCGCCGCTATGTGTATGATGATATTGACCTGCCGCTGGTGCGGCTGCACCCCGGTACCGGTCGTCTCATCCCCGGCACGGCAGATCGCTGGGCCGTCTCGCCGGATAACCGCACCGTGTATTTTCATATCGACCCGAACGCTCGCTTTTCCAATGGCCGCCGGTTGACCACCCGCGATTATATCTGCTCTCTGTTTGTCCGCACCTCATCCTTTGCCGAAGAACCGTTCTATGGCAGCTATTACATGGGAAATTTTGCTCGCATCACCGTGTATGGCGATGAGTACCTGGCGGTGACGCTCAATGCGCCGCGCCCGTACGCGCCGATATATGCCTCCATTCCCGCCAGCTGCACCTCTTTCTATGCCGAATTCGGTCCGGATTATCCCACGCGTTACCTGTGGAGGGTAGCCCCGACCACCGGGGCCTATACCATTCTGCCGGATGGACTGAACATGGGCCGCAGCATGGTGCTCAGCCGTGTGAAGGACTGGTGGGCCGCAGAGCGTAAATTTACGCGTCATTCCTGCAATGTGGACAATATCGTGTACCTTTTTGTAACGGAAACCTCCAAGGTGCGAGAGCTGTTCCGCATCGGTCAGCTGGATGTGTTTTCTGCCCGCGATGCGGATATCTGGTATGAGGGTATGGAAATTGACCCCATGTACCGAGGATTGATTCAGCGGGTACGATTCAGCAACATCTGGCCGAGAAACTGTTTCGGCTGGCATCTGAATTGCGCTCGTGCTCCGTTTAACAACAAGGACGTGCGACTCGGCTTTCACCATGCGCTCAATATCCAGAGCGTCATCAACACCGTCTTTCGCGGAGACTACTCCCGCCTGGGGTCCTATTTCTCAGGCTTCGGCAAATATACGGATTCCGGCATTCGGGCTCTGCCGTATTCACCGGAAAAAGCGCGGCGTTATTTTGCCGCTGCCGGGTACACAGAAGAGGGGGATGACGGCATACTCTGCAAACCGGACGGCACTCGTTTACAGGTGGTTGTCAGCTCCCGCATAGATTCTCTCTATGCCAACTGCATGAACATGCTGCGGGAGGATGCCGCCAGATGCGGGGTGGATTTGCTATTGGAGCAGATGGATGATACGGTGTTCTATCTCAAGGTTAAAGAGAAAAAACACAGCGCTGCCATCTTCTCCTGGGGGTTCTCACCCCCGTTGCCGGATGCCTCAGCCTTTTTCCTTTCCGAATATGCCCTGAAAGAAGACGGAACTCCTCTGTCGGGCACCAACAACATCACCGCCACAGCATCCCCGGAGCTGGATGCTGCCATTCTGGATTGCCGCATGGCCTCCACGGAACAGGATATGATGGAAGCCCAGTTCCGGGTGCAGCGGCTTATCGCGGATACGGCGGCTTGGGTGCCCGGATGGACCACTTCTTTCTGGCGTTTTGCCCAGTGGCGCTGGCTGCGCTGGCCTGATACACCGGATTGCCGATTCTGCCCGCCGAGGTACTATGACCCGCTGGACAGCCACCTCTACTGGATTGACGAAGATATTAAACGAGAGACTCTGGAGGCGCGTACGGGCGGCGGTGCGTTCCCGGAAGCTCAGATAGATATACCGCTGCCGGAATCGCAGACAGCTCAACCTGAACCTCAGATATGAATCATCAGCCCCTTCTGGAAGTACGTCATCTCTCGGTCGCCTTCGAATCAGACGATGGGCTCCTGCTGCGTGCGGTGGATGATGTGAGCTTCAGCATCGGACGCGGCGAATGCGTGGGAATCGTGGGAGAAAGCGGTTGCGGCAAGAGCGTGACCGCCATGAGCCTGGTGCGGCTGTTGCCGAAACCCGCCGGGCAGATTCTCTCCGGCGAGGTTCTGTTTGACGGGGAAGAGGTGTTGTCCATGCCGCCGAACCGTCTGCACGAGTTGCGCGGCGGGCGCGTGGGCGTGATTTTTCAGGAACCCATGCAGGCGCTCAATCCTGTGCATACCATTGGCAACCAGATAGCGGAGTCGCTCATGCTGCACCGGGGGCTGACTGCGGATGCCGCCTGGGTGGAAGCAGTGAATCTGTTGCGCCTGGTGCATATCCCCAACCCGGATTTGCGTGCGTTGGATTACCCTCATTCCCTATCCGGAGGCATGCGCCAGCGCGTGGTCATCGCCATTGCGCTGGCCTGTCGTCCCCAACTCATCATAGCGGATGAACCGACCACTGCGCTGGATGTGACCGTGCAGCAGCAGATACTCAACCTCCTGCGCGAATTGCGTCAGGATTTGACCGCCTCCTCCTTGCTCATCACCCATGATTTAGGGGTGATTGCGCAGAACTGCGACCGCGTGCTGGTGATGTATGCCGGTCGCATTGTGGAAAGTGCTCCCGTGACGGAACTCTTTGTCAACCCCCGCCATGCTTATACCAAGGCTTTGCTGGCCTCCATGCCTCGCCGCAACTACGAGCGCAAATCCCTGCTGCCCACCATTCCCGGCAATGTGGCACCCATCCGCGAGTACGTGCAGGGCTGTCGCTTCTGCCAGCGCAAGGGGGTAGCCTTGGTGAAGTTGACCGAGCGCCCGCCGCTGGTGGAAGTCTCTCCCGGACATTGGGTGGAAAACTGTCCCCGTTGCGCCGCAGAAGAATAAAGAGCCATCATCTACCCATGCAATTGTCCTCTTGATTGCAGATCAGAAGCCCCGGGGAACGGCTTTATCGAGATGCCCGGATTTGTGAGTTGCGGAAAAGAAAAAAGCCTCATAAATCAACGTAAGTGTTGAAATATGAGGCTTTTCAGCGGACAGGGAGGGATTCGAACCCTCGGTACGGTTTTGCCGTACACACGATTTCCAATCGTGCTCTTTCGACCACTCAGACACCTGCCCATGGGCTTGTCGCCAGGGGGCGCTTGGCAGCGCGGGTGGAATATACGCCAATCTTAACGAAATTGCAAGCTTTATTTTTAATTTTTTTTCTTTTTTTTTTGTGAGAATGGTCGTTTGGATGTCTTTATCTGCGCTTGGTATCCGGGGCTGTTTCGGATTTTGCCGATGCGGAAGCCCGGAATCAGCAGGTGCGTTCCCTCAGCGCAAAACTATAGGTTTTTGATTTTTTGCTGCGGGGCAGGGGTCATAGCTGCATGGACCAGGAAACAATAAAGGAAACCGGAGAAAAGGTAAAGCATTGGTTGGAGGATAAGCAACATCGCCGTTGCTGCAAAGTGGCACTGGGCGCTGCCAATGCTGTTGTGCTGATGGGACTCACCGTTGGCGTGACGTTGCTGTGGATTAACGAATTGTGTCGCTCCCGCGCGCATTACCACTGCTGCCGACCGAAAGAAGAGAAGTAATCGGCACGTTGCAGAATTGACCCAATCGCGGGCCTCCCGCGCCTGTCTCAGCCGCACACCTTGTCCCGGTGTGCGGCTGAGTGCAATGGCGTTGTCCGCCACCGCGGGCTGCGCGCGAGAAAAAACGGGATAGGTTATACCTATCCCGTTGATGAAAAGAATGCTGCGATGAAAATGCGCTTATACCAGCTGGGCGATGAGGGCCTCGCGGTCGCCAGGGCAGAAATCCATGGGCGGAATCTCCGGCAGTGTGTAGCATCCTGCGGACAGTCGCATGCTGGCGCGCGCGGCGGCCACCATCACCTGAGCCGTCAGAGCAGGGTTGTTGATACGCATCTCAAACTTGAAAATCTGGTTCTGAGTTGTGCCGGATACACCCTTGCGCTCCATGTAGACCCCGTGTCCCATGTCTCGCAGGGAATCAATGTCCGGCACCTGCTTTACGTGCGTTTCATCGTGGCAGAAATAATCATCTGCCTTGATGGCAGCCTCCACCTCAGCAAAGTCCGCGCCATCCTCCAATTGCACATATACCATGCGGCGGTGGACACCGGAGCCGGTCGGGATGGTGAGGGAGAGGGCATCCTTCACTCCTGCCTTGGAGCGAGCCACCACGCTGTGCCCCATGCTCATGCCCGGCCCGAAGTTCGTATAGGTGATACCCTTGGGAGCCATGGCCAGCATCATCGTGCGCATCACGGAGTCGGAGCCGGGATCCCAGCCGGCGGAAATGACCGCCACGGCATTGCTGGCTTTGGCCTGTGCACCCAGCGAACGGCGTAAATCAACAATGCCGCCGTGAATATCATAGCTGTCAACGGTGTTGATACCCTTGGCCAGCAGGGGCAGGGCCGTCTCTTCAACACTACGGGTCGGGGTGCAGAGCAGTGCAACATCCACCTTCCCGAGCTCGTCGATATCCGTCACCGTCTTGATTCCATGAACCGGGGCGCTGCCGGCGCGGCGTACAATGCCTGCTAATTCCATATCGGGCGCGGCACGCAGCGCGTCTACTGAGTACTTGCCGATATTTCCGTATCCTACGATGGCTACCTTAATCATCTTATTGATTCTGTGTGGCTTGTGTTATTGTGTTTTGTAGTGGAAAGTCAGTTTCCCGCCACGCGGCTATTGTACATGATTTCCCCCACCAACGCAAGCGCAGACTTGAACATCGCTCTATTTTTTAGAATTGTTCTGACATGCAGACGCTTGCCGGAGTCGGTAGCACGTTGCTAGTGAGCTGTGAAGAATGGTAAATGTCCTGGTCTCGCCTATTTGCTTGCCATATGCAGGAATAAGAGTATAATCCCTGATGTAACAAATACAACTGTTTTCCGCTATGAATCTGCGTTTTCTTTTCTCTCGCTCTGTCCGGAAAAAGTTCCGTTTGGGGGCTGTGCTGTATGGCGGGTTGAGTATGTTGAGCTCGCTTTTTTACTGTTCCTGCAGCTCCGGATCATTCTATGTTCTGAACACCGGGCAATACATGTTGGAACACAGTATGGATAGGCAGTTTGTCATTTCTTCGGAATACAAGACACCCGCAGAAACCGGCCCTTATTACGGAGTGCCCGTATATAAGGAGGATGAAAAATACTATGTGGAGGCTAACCGGATGGACATGCGTAGGAATGTAGGTGTTTTCTCTTCCGTTGGACAGGCTGCTCCGGAGCCATACTACCACACCAGCAAGGAAGAGAAGGCCTATTACGAAGTGGAGCTGACCGTCCGATCCGGGGAGTTTTTCTTCTCGCTTCCATCGGCTGAATCAAAAGACCCCCAGCCGGCCTTTACAACAATGCCTGTTGATTCCCCTGTTATCACTGCTAATTTTTTGCCTTCACCCTCCTATCCCTCTGTTTCCCTCGCCATGGAGGCATGCAGGCAGGTTTCCACCTATACTTGTGAACAGACCGGTGATATCCAACTCAGGCTGACCGAGCCGGAGGAACAGCTTTCATGGCGTGCCTTGTACGGATTACCCTCTGCTGCGGTTCTTTTCGTGGCTGTGGATATCCCTTTCGACCTCATCAGTTTTACCGGCTTCTGCATCGGCAGTCTGTTTGACTGAGAGTCTTGCGCTGTATGCACCCCCATTGAATTCTCCTCTATCGTTCCTCTGCAAAACATATTTTTTGCAAAAAAAGTTGCGGATTCGCCGTTGGGGAGTATTATTAGAGGTAAAGAGAATCGCGTGTTCGCCATAAGATGAAATCCTGTATTTTCTATACTTTCTTGTTGCCTCTTCTGTATGCTCTTCTGGTCTTTCTGATGAGTTGTGATTTTCTAATACCACCATATCTGGCAGGTCTCATCTTTCTTCTTGCCATAGCATTGCCATCATTGGTTTGCTGCATCGGTTGGCTGTGGATTCAGCGTCGCCCCATTCGGAGTATGGAAACGCCTTACATCTGTTTCATTCTTCCAATGGTGTTTTTATTGGTTGCCTGTGTTATCTCTGTTTACTTTTTTGGATATGACGGATTCAATACGATAGTTGGTCATTTCCTCATTCTGGCGGCTAATGGTGCTTGCTGTATCGGGATGGTTGGGCTTACATGGTTACTGCGGATGTTGTGGCGCATCGTATCTGACCCCAAGCAGTGGAAGTAGCTTCAGCGAAGCCCCCTGCAATGCCTGAGTAAGCATACTTTATGAAAATCAACACAAAAAAGAAGCGAACCTTGAACAGGTCGGTGAAAATTGATATAATGACAGCGATGGGTAACAACCGCTTATTTGGCAAGAAGCTGATTTATGCGTCCCTCCTGACTGTTTTTCTTCTGATGGGGACTGCATGTGAAGAAGCTTTATCAGACAAGAAAGACTCATTTTTCCACCCCCAACAACCAATGGACACGAAGACTCTATTTTCCGGCAGACTGACAGCAGACGATGTGCGATTACTGATAAAGCAGGGAGCTGACCCAAATGAACGCGAGAAAAGCATGGGCGATACTCCACTTATGCGAGCTGAGCGCGGTGATGTCATCCGCGCCTTGATTGAATGCGGCGCGGATGTACACGCTGTGAATAATTTCGGACAGAATATGGTTCATTCTATGGCGTTCAGGCAAGAGCCTGAGGAAGATTATATGCGGACCGTGATAGACGAAGCCTGCAAGGTCGGCCTGTCGCTGGATGCTCCGGTGGGAGTGGATGCCCCCCTGTTTCTTGCTGTGTACTCCGATGCGGAGCCGACAGTAGAATATCTGTTGGAGCAGGGGGCCAGCCCCCATGCGCTCTCCTCTGAAGAAGGAATCTTATCGGAAACATACACGGCTTTGAATTACGCTGCAACCGTTGCAGAAAATACAATCAATACCCTGATGTTGTTGCACGCCGGGGCCGGTGATGAGGAAGTGGAACAAAAATGGACATCCCTACACCGGGCTGCAATTGCAGGAAATGTCGGGGAAGTAGCATCTCTGCTCAGCTCCGGTGTCAGCCCGGATATCCGAGGGGTGCTCGAGTGCACGCCTCTGATGGGGGCTGCCATGTTTGGTCATACAGAAGTGGTAAAATTGCTCGTAGCTGCCGGTGCTGATATAGAGGCTCGGAACAAACTGGAGTCTCCCTACGAGCAACCTTTCGATAACTATACTGCGCTGCAATTGGCTGCATGGAACGGGCAAAATGAAGTCATCCGCTACTTACTCTCACAGGGTGCTGACCCGAACATTGCAGGCAATCGAAAACTCAGAGCTTTGCATATAGCGGTCTGGCGAGGAAAAGAAGATACTGCTCGTCTGTTGTTAGAATCCGGGGCAGACCCGAATGTCATTGCCGGAGAGAACGAGGATGAATGGAGAGCCTCACCTCTGTTTTTTGCCAAAAAGGGTAGCAGCATATACCAATTACTGATACAGTTCGGAGCCAAGGCAGAATAGCATGACCGGGAAAACTCCCGAAGTCGGGCAGGAATGCACCCCGTCTACCGTCCTCCTCCTACGGATGTCTTGTTTGGCTTCAGTATCAGCAACATTGCAGGAAACGCGCAAATAATTGTCCGCCGCAAGCGTCTCTATGGTAGAAAAAAATCAAGCATATTGCAAAAAAATTGCGGATTCGCGGCTTAGATGTGTTAATATAAGTAAAGAGATAGATAATGATAAAGACAATTTTTTCCCGAATCTTTGCCGCCGCAGCCCTTTGCCTTGTGGCGGTGGGGCTGAGTTCGTGTGTTTCACGTTTGCACAGGGTTGCGTATGAGTATCCCCGCCGTTATGAGGGGGCATGGTTGGAAAACAACAGCGTTCCCATAGATGGCAATGCTGCCAACATGAAGTTGACGAAACGCATGTATGTGTATGAATGCTGCGGCGAATGGTATCTGCTGGTTTATCGCATCTGCTACACCAGGAAAGTGATACAAGGAGACCCGGAAACTGCATATCGGATAGCCAATGTTTCTCATGAAGACAAGCGGCAGTATTATCTCCCCATATCATCCGAATTCGCAGGCAAGCTGCGCACCGCTTCCCGACACGGAAGCAGACAGAACGAGTTGACGAACCATATAAAGCCGACCGGGTTGTTGACGTCTCTGCCGCAGCAAGCCAAGGCATATCCTGTTCTCATGCCTATATACAATTGCGAGAATGAGGATTTGTTGGTACAGACGGATGCCCATGTCAGGCCTTCCGCCATTCTGGCCTATCCGGCGGCAGCCCTTCTTTTTGTGGTGGATGTTCCGACTACCGTGGTAGCCTCGACTGTCGGGTACACGGTAGCCGGTCTTTATGCTCTTATTTGTCCCTCACAAGTGTTTCGTTGAATATATCCGATACTGAACGCATTCATTAACGACATGGAAACTACTTTCATCATCTGCTTTGCCTGTCTCTTCCTTATTCCGGGCATTTTGCTTGCCCTGCTCAACTGGGCTGATATCTGTATCTGGGTGTGGGAGAAATGGCGTCATCACCGCAGCAAGGCAGAGACATGCATCGTGCCCTTTCTGGGCGGCTTATTGCTCACCAGCGGTATCGCCATTCTTACCTACGGGTTGCACGAATACTCCGTTCCGTTTCTGAAGACCGTGGTCGGGTACGGGATGCCCGGCATGGTCATGGTGGTTGCTCTGGCGCTGGCGGGCTTCCTGATTGATTATGGCTCTATCCCCAATCTTATCATCACTCCGCTGCTGGGATTTCTTTTCCGACTTCGGGGCAAACCGGCCCCGTCCGGAAGCCCCGCGGCCCCTACTGTCGGGAACTGCAACTTTCTTTTCCCCTGATTCTGGTGGATGAGGATGAAATTCCCCGTCTCATCTGTGCTCCCTCTGAGCTCCCGAAGAAAGATGCCGATTTCCTGCTGGAAGCCCCCGGCAGCAGCCTGTATGCCGATGGCCTCTGCCAGAGGATTGTCCGGGTTCACACTCAACATAAGCCACTTTTTGGAGTCGCCTGCTGCATCGGAATGATGTGGATTTCTGGGCTGCGGAGGTGGAATACACCACGCCGCGCTCCTACAAGCCGGAAAAGTTGCTCAGGCTGATGGCGCGCCTTGTCCGCGCAGATGATGATGTGTGGACCCAGTTTCACGAAGCCCCGGCGCTGTTACGTCTGCTGAAAAGCTGCACCGGGTTCGCCGAACTCCTTGCCCTCGGATGTCTGGCCGGTTGGTGGGAAAACACCGCTCCCGACAACGGCCTCCCTGAGCTTAGCGAAGACGCCTTTTCTGAGGATGATATCCGCCGCGCAGCTCGGAAAATTGTTTTCAAACAGACCTTGTAAGCCCGCAACACCCTGCTGGTATCGGAGTCCGGAATGTTGATTCTGAGCTTTCTTCCTCTGACTTTACCTTTCTCGTTAAAATCCATTTACGGTCCTTCGGCATTTCTCCACTCAGGCAAACTCCCTGATGAGTGAGCCCAAGGGTCACTAAAACTCACTTTTTACAAAAAAAAGTTGCGGATTTGCCGTTGAGAAGTATTATTACAGGTAAAGGATGATGCCGTATGTCAACAATTCGTAAAGTGTGCCGCGGTCTATGCTATTCGTTGCTTGGTGTGCTGTCTGTTGCCATAGTGCTGGCGGGGGGCGGGGCGCTCTGGCTGTGGGGATGGACGCTGAAGTCTGCCCCGAATTTTCATGCGAGCTGGACTCCGGAGGAGCGGGAAGCCATTGCAGAGTTTGACCTCTATCTCAGGCAGCAATTCGCACACGATATGTCCCGGGGCTTGGAGAGAATGCATGAATCTTTCGTGATTTTTGGGTGGAAATTGCCGGAGCTCGGCCTGAGAGAGCAACTTATGATTGCGTATGCGGTCCGATGCTATGCTGCACCCATTTCGGATATGCTGCATGAAGCCGCAGAGAGTGGTAATGCCGCACAGACGAAAACGGTCAGTTTTCATGATGACCATGGGTTTACGCCGACTATTCTGGCGGCTCAGACGGCTCATCTGAAAGCTCTTGAGGCCTTGGTGCGGCATGGGGCTTCCCCCAATGCCACCGCTTACAATCAGCCGGATGAATATACGGAGGCCATGAAAGGCGAGACTCCTCTGTCCCCCTTGCTTAACGGGCAGTTTACCAACGGGCGCAGGCTTTCCTGGGATGAGAGAAGAGCAACGGCAGAATTTCTCCTGGAGCATGGAGCAGATATCAATGTTTCCGACCGTATGCACAGGTTAAGCTGCGATATTCCGTTGATGGTGGACGCCCCGGAAGCTGATGCTCCCTGGCTGTGGGCGCTGAATCATGGCTTAAGAATGAAGACATCTGACCTTTCATCCATCATCGTTCTGCCTTCGGCCCGGACGTTGGTGGAGAAGGTGTTGCGCGAGAAGCTGATCGATATCAACGCTGTTGATGGTGAGACTGAGGCAACCGTTTTGCAGAGTATGCTGAGGAGGCTTCGTTATAACGTTGATGGGGAGCTTTCTGATGAGGAATGGGAAGCGCGTTTCGATATGTTGTTGGCGGCCGGGGCCGATCCGAATCTTGTCGGTGGGAAAGGCGCTCAGCCGTCCGATGCGCTCGGAAATGAAGGCGAATTCCTTATCTATTCAAACTCTGTTGCGAATATAGCTCCGTCGGATATTGTGAAAGAGGCGTTGGAACGAGCATCGACACCTGCTCGCCGCGACCTTTGTCTGCGTGTTCTGGAGAAACTCCGCGCCGCCGGGGCGCGCTCTGTCACAACAGAATGAGGTGAGCTGTTATATTCTGAAATGATTGATTGTCAGATTTTTACAAGTGATGAAGAAACGCCCGGTTACATGGATTAGTATGACAGCGTTCATCGTGCTGTTGGTCTGCCTTTCTATAGCCGCTTTCAACAGCGGGCTGCAGTATCGTGCGCTGTTTGCCGAAGGCATCATGCATGGTGATGCGGCGTTGATAGCTGCAATCAGAGCACAAATGGAACGCGCCAATCTTTTTGCCGTCATGGCATCGATTGCAGTCGTGTTTCCCGTGTATTTGGTCTGGTGGTTGGCGTGTGCGTATGTTATCAGCAAGCGCATGCGCGCGGCGGGGATTTCGCGTGGGGTAGAGCGCTGCTGTCTGTCCCTCCTGCCGTTTGCCGCCTGTGGTTGGTGGAGTCACGTGCTGCTGAATTCTCGCCCTGCGGTATACCATTATGAAGAGTATAGGCAATGCCTGCTTGCTGCATTGGCTTCGGAATGCTGCGGTGTGTTGTTATCCGCTGCCGTATTGTATGTCTGCTGCCATTTGCCGTGGCGAAGGCGTGTAAAGAATAACTGAATGTTTATTCTCCCCTCCGGGATTCGGATTCGGCTCGCCGATGCTTGCAAACAGATCGCCAAATATTTTCCTTTTATTGATTGGTTTGGAGTTTTTTTTGATGTCAATTTGCAAAAAAAGTTGCGGATTTGCGGCTGGGGTGTATTATCATAAGTAAAAGGAGAACATGAAATCCATGGCTATAATCCTGATGCTTTTGTCGTCTCTGTTGCCGATGTCGGTCGCGGATGAGTCTCCGATGGAGCGATTCATTCATGGCGTCGGCGTGGCAGGATCGGCTGAGCGTTCTTTGCCCGTGTCTGAGAGTAGTTACTCGTTCATTGATACCACCGCTTTTTTGCAGCAGTCAAAAAGAATGTGTGGTCTTCAGAATTTGCTTTTACCCCGGGACGTCGTTATGTACGGAAGCCTGGAAGCCATGACCACCATTTCCGGAACGCATGTTACTGCATCCAACTGCCTTGCGGCGGGGGAGGGGGCTCATCGTGGCTGTTCTCAGCAGGGAAAATCATACAGGCAATCTGACTCATACAACGAATGAAAACAGGTAATCTCAGAGAGTTCGGCCTGAATCCCCGGCAATGCAGGTCGGTGCAGAAAGTGTTGCAACCGGGTGAGCAGGTGCTTTGGGCAGGGCAGCCCGTTGCCCGGGGATGTTTCTCCTCTGCTGCGGATGCCTTGGGATGGTATGGCGTTGTTGCCATCTTTGTGGTTATCGGCTTTTTCTTGCTCTATACGGCTGCAGGCAGAGATGCCGGGTATGCAGAATGGATTGCCTCGTGTGGTTGGCTGCTGGTGTCTCTTTCGGCTCTGGTTGTACCGTCTGTTCAGGGATGGCAGCGGCGGCGTGTCGTTTATGTTATCACGAATTGTCGGGCTGTTGTCTGTGCCGGGAAAACAGAATCCTGGACGCTTGCTCCGGATATGGTGGTCAGCAATGTGAAGGCGGCGGATGGAAGTGGTAACCTGGTGTTTGCCGTCCGACTGAATGAAGACAGAAGCGAAATAGGTGATAGCCTCTGGAACGAATACGGTTTCATGGGTATCCGCGATGTGCGGATGGTGGAGGGGATTCTGGAAAAGGCCGTAGCCGAAAGGGAAAACTCGCCTCCACCACCCATCTGCCCTGGCGACGCGGACTTGCGGAAATCCTTGAATGCTGATACAATCTGAGCGTTAACTCTTTTTCTCCATTCTATGAATCGTTGTTATAAGAATGCCTGTTCCATGGCCTGCCTCATTCTCTCGTTTCTGGTGGAAGGGTGCATCAGCCTGCACCTCGGGCGTGCTACCTTTATCGACACCGGTGGGGCAATTGCCAATATCGGGCAGAAGCAGGCCAAACTACGCCCCGAGGGGCAGCCTGTGACGAAAGGTGGGGTGGATATCTTTCAATTTCGCTATCGCATCTGGAAAAAGGGGGATTCCTACATCCTGCAGCTGCCGGTATGCTATGTACCCGCACGCTACCCGGTGTTGGTTCACCTTGCAGGCAGTTATACATGGCGGAAAAAGACATTGGACGGTCAATATCCTGAGCGCTATCGTGATGCCGAGGTGGTACAATATCCCGTAGAATATTTCTATGCCGAACTGACGGAGGTGCAATACAAGCAGATGTGGACTGAGGATAAACGCATCAAACAAGACAAGCAGAGCGTTTTACGGGATGTCCGCATCCTCACGCCTGCGGAAGTCGACCTGAGCAACGCAGTGCTGTTGTCGGACAGGTGCAGAGAGCCATATCCCATATACCGGCTGTGGAATAACTGCGAGAATCTGCCGTCTCCCCGCCGAACCTGGTATAACCGCTGCCTCATGCCCCTGAGCTGGGCTGCTGAGGCTGTGGATATCCCGCTCTCCATCATTGCAACGCCCATCGGCTGGGTGGTGGATGCCATATACGAACCGCTGAATAACTGAAGGCCGCTTCTGAAAAATCCGAATAGCTTGGGAAATTGATGTTTGAAATGTTTGCTGAGCGCTGATGTCAACCCGCGAATGGAATGAGACATGAAAAATCATGTGAGAAAAGCTGATGTGTCTGAGAGCATGGCCCGGGCTATTATCAAGCCGTTTGTGGTGTTTGGGGGCGGTGTGTTCATGCTGGTGATGCTGGCATTGCTGTGTATAGAGGCGGACATGTTGGCTGAGTCTCTGGAGAGTGAGCGCGTATACACCGGCAGCGTGGAGCATCCAGACCCGGCTCATGAAGGGGGTCTGGTGCGGGTGAGGAGAGACTGGCGATGCTTCCCTCCGGCTCCGAGGTGACTCTGGTGGGCCGCCAGCGGGGCAATGCGCTCGATATGGTCGATCCGGCAGCAAAGGCGATGCTGGGTAAACCTGCCGCCGGGTTTCTCTCCCATGTTATTAATCTGGACTTATTTAATTGGACATGATATAATCAATCCATGTCCACAAAAGGCGACTACATTAACATCAAAGTTATATCAGTTGAAGCGAGAAAAGCATACCAGGTTCAGGTGGCCAGCCTACGCAGCGAA
>JAFUQZ010000092.1 GCA_017472085.1 Akkermansia sp.
CATTGTCAAACACCACCGCGCGCCCCGCCTTGAAGCCATACAAATCATTGGCCCAGAAATTAAGAGAACCATCGAAAGTCATCACCTTGTTGGCATGCGGGCCGTCATCATCTCCACCGGGAATCAGTAATTCTGCTTTCATCGCAGGAAAGGAACAGAGAGAGAAGAGCAGAAAAAGCTTCAGGAAAGCAGAGGGTTTCATGGCAGGACAAAAAATCCCCGGATGTATAACATTCGCACGCTGCGTACGCAACGCAAAAAAGCGTCAACACATGGGGCTGACGCGGAAAATGAGAAATGGAAACAAGCCGAGACCCCTGCGTCTTTCGGAATGGTGTGTTTCGGCAGATAAGTCCGAATAATAGTTTGATTTTTACACTATTTTGTTTATAATGACCTCCGTTATGCGTCAGTATACATTCCCTTTGTCCGCGGAAATGAGCGAGGAGCTTGTCTGCTCCATTGCGCAGGAGTGTGTCTGTTCATCCCGTGGAAAAGAAAGGAATGTGTTTCTGAGGGAAGTATTGGTACTGGCGGTGCTGGCTCTTTTTCCGGGACTTCCTTTTCGCAAGTTGGCTGATGCCTGTTGCCGGGAAAAACTGAAACAGAAAGAGCTCAAAGACATTCTGGAGAAGTTGAAGCGCAGGAAGCTGCTGCAGTATGATGCTCCCTTGTATGCGCTCAGGAATCACCCTCCGGTCGAAAAAATAGCGGAATGGTTGAGAGACGTCTGCTTTTCCCCCTTTGTCCGACAGGTAATGAGTTGGGCGGAGCAGATGCTCAGCAAGGAGAAATGGCAGGACGAGAACAGACCGATTGGGGTGATGTTTTCTTCTCGCGGCCGATGGGGAAAACGGGAGTTGCCGGAGGATGTGCCGGAGTATTTGTCTCCGTATTTCATGTGTCGCATCCTGCGGTTGATTGGTGAGCATGAAATGGCTTACCGATTGCTTGTGCGTTGGGCTGACCATCCGGATTTGCTGGATTACAGAATGCACATCTATGATGATCTGGATCGTTTTGATTTGCGCCGGATGTATTATGGCTTGCTGGATAACAAGTACGAGCCCGTATCTGCCCAGCCGGCTGCGATGCAGCAGAGTGCTCTGTGTGATAATATCATTCTTTGTAGTCTGGAGTCTCGGTGCGAGGATGATGTGTTTGCATCTCGTGATGGAATCCTGAGTATTTGCCGCAGCTCGTGTCACCATGAATTGCTTTTTTCCATTCTCTTCCATAGTTTGCAGAGCGGAGATTGGGAACCGGTTCGCGCTCTGGCTGTGAGTGAGAATGCTCCTGATGAGGTGCGCGAGTTTGCTGTTCGTTTCTGTCGTTGGACAGACAAAAAGAGCTGGTCAGCGCTGCGAGGTGTGCAGAAGCTGGTGACCTGCACAGATGCCGTCACTATCATGATGTCATCGGTGGTGGCATTGGCCGTTGCAGCCAATAAAACATCTGTCACTCCTTTTGCAAACAGCGTGTTGCGTTGTCCGATTGCTGCATGTGGCATAGCTTTGAGCAGTCTGATGACGGGGGTGATTGTGTTGCGCGCCGGTAGCGTGGATCAGGATGATGCAGAGATGTTACAGCGGCGTCCCATCGGGCAGTACCTGTTGCTGCTGACGGCCTTGCTTCACCCGGAGATTCCGGTGCTTTCCCCGAAGGCTTTGTCGCAGGCGGTGGCTGCCTGCATCACGTTGCATCAGAAAGGACTCACGCTGTACTCGTGGTATATGGCATCCATTCTGTTGAGTTATGGCAATCTTCCTGTTGAATCGCAGCGGGAATTGCGGGTAATCGTGGAGTCTCGTTCCGACTTACCACCGCTTCCCGGCATTAAGACTTTCTCCGGTATGGACGAGCTGGTGCTGGAAAAGTTCCTGACTCTGGCGAATGAACTCGTTGGTGTTGATAAGGCTGCGAAACAACGGGCTGCCGGTCGCATGGATTGGCAGATATCGCTCCGTAGTGACGGTGCCGTGTCGGAGATATGTCCGGTTTTTTGTACCTGCAGTAAGAAAGGCATACTGAGCGCCGGGCGTAAGGCCGGGTTGTCAACATTGAAGGAAGGAAAGTATGATGATTGCCTGACGGAACAGGACAGGGATGTCGTGGCCTCGCTTCGCTATGCCTCTTCCTGGGGCGGTGGTTATTACTATGTCCCGATTGAGGCGGTCAGCAAGCTGTGCGGACATCCGCATCTGCGGGTTGACTGGAACGGGCAAGAATATCGTGACTGCTCATTGCGGCTGTTGCCCCCCGGATTGTCCGTTCGAATGCAGGGGGATTGCTGTGTTATCTCCCTGCCGGATAAGGTGTGCGAGCGTGCCACCTTGATTCTCATGGAAGAGGGGCAATTCGGCCTGATGCTGCCGTCAGAGGCGGATATAAAACTTCGTCAACTCATTCGACGTCTGGGAAACGGAGGGGAGCTGATGTTGCCAGCCAGGGGGAAACCGGCGGTAGCGGAGGCTCTCACCGCGCTCTCTTCTCAATTCCGCCTGACGGGGGATCTGAGTATTACCCGGGGCAATCTGCCGGAGGTGCAGTCTGATGCCCGTCTTGTGGCATTGCTGAGTGGCCGGGATGGCTCTTTCATGGGTTCTCTGGGCATAGAACCCTTTGCCGGTTCTGCGCTTCTGATACCCGGTAAGGGAGAGCCCGCTCAGGTGGTACAGCGGGGAGATGAGAAAATTCTCCTGCATCGGGATTTATCTCAGGAAAAAGCGTTGCTGTCCGGGCTTTTGCAAGCGTGCCCCATGCTGCGGGAGTATGCCGGAAGCTCGTTGAGCTGGCAGGTGGATGACCCGGAGATTGCGCTGGATATTCTGGGCGAGTTGCAGGACTTCGGAAGTGAGCATATCGAACTGCGCTGGCCGGAGGGACAGACGCTTTCCCTTCGCACCATTCAATCGCCGACGGCATTCAACCTTAGTGTGGGAGAAACGGCAGACAGATGGCTGGAAGTCGGGGGAGAGGTCAGGGTGGATGAAAATCGTGTATTGAAATTCACGGAGTTGCTGGAGCTTGTTCGACAGCGTAGCGGAGCTTACATCCGGCTGGAGGAAGGGCAATTCCTGCGGCTCACACGCTCCATTGCCCGCCAGTTGGAAACGCTGGGCAACTTGCTGCCTGCTCCGGATAAGGGCGGGCGCGCGCGCAAAACGCTGGAATTATCGCCTGCCGCAATGGCGCTTCTGGCTCTCAGTCAGAAGAAAGAAACACTTCCGGCTGCGTTGGAACTCCCCGTGCAGCGAGTCCGGGAGCAGCTGGAGTCTCACCGCCGCAGCAGGCTGCCTGCTGCGCTGCGGGCGGAGCTCCGCGATTACCAACTGACGGGATATCGCTGGATGATGCAGTTGATTTCGTCTGGCATTGGAGCCTGTCTGGCTGATGATATGGGGCTGGGCAAGACCGTGCAGATATTGTCTGTTCTGCTGGCCAGGTCATCAGAAGGCCCCGGCCTGGTGCTGGCTCCGGCATCCGTCTGCGCCAACTGGGAGAGGGAAGCTGTGCGTTTTACACCGACGCTGCGGGTGCATCGGCTGCGCAACAGCGGGCGCGAGGAGCTGCTGGAAAATTTGCAGCCCAGGGATGTGCTGGTGTGCAGCTATGGCCTGCTGGTCAGTGAGGCAGAGGCCCTGAGCCGTATCTCGTGGAATATTGTTGTGCTGGATGAGGCTCAATCCATCAAAAACAGCCGGAGTCAGCGCGCTGAACAGGCTCGCAGTCTGAAGGCCAAATGCCGCATCGCCGCCACCGGCACCCCCTTGGAAAACAACCTGCTGGAGCTCTGGAGCCTTATGGAATTCCTCAATCCCGGCTTCCTGGGAGCCCGTAGTTCTTTCCTGTCGCGTTTCAAGGATGAGCCCGCGCGGTTGCGTCGGCTGATTGCGCCTTTCGTGCTGCGCCGCCTCAAGAGTGATGTGCTGGATGAACTCCCGGAGAAAAGTGAGCATATTATTCAGGTGGAACTTTCTGAGCAGGAGCGTGCTCTGTACGAAGTGATGCGTCGCCGCGCCCTGCAGGAAATGAACGGCGAGACGGAGCGCTTCCGCGTATTGTCTCATCTGACCCGCCTGCGGCGGCTCTGTTGTCACCCGCTGCTGGGTGCACCGGACTGCGGACTGAAAACGTCTTCCAAACTGGAAACGCTGCGTGAATTGGCGGCAGAACTGAAAGCCGGCGGACACCGTGCCCTTGTATTCAGCCAGTTTACCGATGTGCTGGAGCATGTGCGTACCCTGTGTGAAGAGGAACAATTCTCCTGTCTCTACCTGGATGGCAGCACACCCACGGCTGCGCGCAGCGCGTTGGTGGATAAGTTCCAGCAGGGAGAAACGGACTTCTTCCTCATCTCGCTCAAAGCCGGTGGCGTGGGGCTCAATCTCACAGCCGCAGATTACGTCATTCTGCTGGATCCCTGGTGGAATCCCGCTTCGGAAGACCAGGCCGCCGACCGTGCGCACCGCATCGGGCAGGACAAGCGTGTCACCGTCTGCCGACTCGTTTGTGCCGATACCATCGAGCAGCGCGTCCTGGAACTCCACGCCCATAAGCGAGAGCTTGTGGATTCTGTCCTCTCCGATTCCGGTGCTGCCTCCGGTGCGCTTACCGTGGATGAACTACTGCAGCTCATGAAATAATACAACCATGAAACCATACGATTCTGAATCAGCCCGACTTCTGTCGGCTGCCATGTCCGGTGATATGCAGGCGCGTATCATGTGTATTCAACAGGAACTACATCAAAATAACGGCTTTTTGTCGGGGATTACCTTGTCCTGGCTGATGGATATGGCTAACAGCGGTGACCCGTTTGCTCGCCGTGTATACATAGGCGTGGCTTTGCGGGGGGCTGTTCCCGATTGTGACTGGATGAAGCTGGAATGCTGGATTCAGGATATCATGAAAGATGATGTGCAGGAAGGTTGCTTTCTGATGGGGAATCTGTATAATCCGGCACTACCCGGTCATTCTGATTGGAAAATATGTGAAAAATATCTGCGCATGGGCGTGGAGGCAGGGAGCGCGTCCTGCTGCGTCATGCTGGCATCGGCATACTGGGAATTCCACCGGGATGAGGTGGAATTGTCTGAAATCCGTTCTCTGCTGGAGCGAGCGCTCAGCGAACAAAAGGAGGCTGAACTTTATCTCTTGCTCGCAGATGTCTGTCTGGCTATGGAAGATTTTGATGCAGCCATCCGCACGTTGAAGAAGTGTCAGAAAGAACATCCCAACTGTGCTGAAAGTCGCATCGTACTGGGTGATATGTATATGGACGGTCAAGGTGTCCGTCGGAACGCAGACCTGGCCGTGAAAGAGTATTACAAGGCTGCAGGTCAGGGAAATGCGCTGGCTTTGCTGAAATTGGGTGTTGCGCACTATTACGGGCATGGCTGCCGTATGAATCGCAATCGGGCGGTAAACTTTTTTCTCCGCGCTGCGGAGGGCGGCGAAATGGGAGTATGTCATTACCTGGCTGTTTGCTATCGATACGGCGACGGAGCAGAAAAAAATACGGAGGAAATGCTGCGCTGGCTGGAGAAAGGTGTGGCGGTGGATGAGCCCCATTGCTGTCTGATGATGGCCGGTCTCTGCATACTGGGAGAAGAGGTGGAGTTGAACTTGAATCGTGCATCGGAACTGCTGGAGGTAGCCCGTCGGAATGCTCCGCAGGATGATGCCTCTTTCACGGAATCTCTGGAGTCATTGAGTAAGGAATTGATATCCGTAACCCTTCAGAAGGAAAAGGACGACATGGAGCCGGAAGAGGATGTTGTTGAGCAGTTGAGGGAGCTGTGCATCGCCGGTGATAAGGAAGGCGCGGGTAAACAGCTGCTTTACATGGTGGACAATTATGCCATTAGTCCACTGATAAGAAATGCCCTGTGGATGGCTCTGGAGTTTAAAGCGACAAGCCCGGAGTGGACAGCTGAGATTCTGGACTCACTGCGCGCCATGGCCGCCCTCTTCCCGGATGTGGCGCTGCTGCTGGGGGATATGTATTACTTCGGCGTGGGGGCGCGCAGAAATGCAGCTTCATCGCTGAAGTTCTACAGATTGGCGGAGTCTGTCTTCTCTGATCAGGATGAGGAGGAGCGGGAGGATGAGACAATCGTGGAGGACGTGTACGCGCGAATCATTCTGGGCATCCATGAAAAAGTGTTGAAACCAAAAGATTTCGGCATTAATTACTGGATAGGGAAAGCGCAGAGGCTTCTGCCCTCATCCGGACGCCTCAATTTCCTGATGGGGCTGCTGTATTATTTCGGCCTGCATGTGAAAAAGGATGAGAAGAAGGCCAAGTTGCTCTTCAATCGGGCCGGGAAACTCGGGTTCAGAAAGGATTGGAAAAAATCCGTTGAGGATTGCAAGTTCTGCCGAACTTCTCTCTATGCAGAGGTCTATCCGGAGATGTTCGATGAGTAAAACGCTCGACAAGCATCAACTGCAACACCTGCTGAAACAGATTTCTCACGATGAACTGCTCGGGTGGGTGTTGCAGTATGCTGAAGAGTCAGATGAATGTTGCTCCCGGTTGAGGGGCTGGTTGCAGCACCGTTTGCTTGAATCTTCTCCCACTTATGAATCTGCCCGTGAAACAATCAGGAACATTTTTCACGCACCCGGTGCTGTAGTGAGAGAAAGCAATCCCCGGCGTTGGAACAGGGATTGGCGAACCCATTGGGAACAGGTCTTGCCGGAGCTGGACATGGTGCTGAAACAAGCCGAATCGTGGGTGAAAGCAGATAAGGCTGAGGCTGCGTTGGGGGCAGCATTGCAGACCCTCGCAGAACTGGCGGACGCCGTGGATGCGGAGGTCCATCATGGCTATGTGCGCGGGGTGTACGAATGTGCGGAGCGGGTGCAAAACTTGATTCGGACTGTCGTTCGGGCACGGTCTTTGTCCTCTGACCGCCTTTCGGAGATGCTGATGGAACTTCGCGCGCTGGCGGTGGCTCCGAATCTGGCCGGTGATGGCCTAGAGCTGACATCCCTGTTTCTGTGGTGCTGTGAGCGCTGCCTGAAGCAAGAGGGAACGCTGGGCATGCTGGATTCGCTCATGGATGACCCTGCCAATGCCGGCGATTGGCAGAAACTCCACCTGCTGGAGCGCCGGATGGAACTGCTGAGGAAATGGGGCAGGGAGGAAGAAATCTCCCCGCTTATCCGACAGTATTTATACATACCCGCGGTACGCCGGAGAGAAGTAGAGCGGCTCATGCAGGCTCGGCAGTGGAAAGCCGCATTGCAACTGGTGGAGCTGGGGCTTCGGTTGGCAAAGAATTCGCACGAAGTGGCGTGTTCGGAACAGTGGAATGAGTTGAAAATAAAATTGCTGAAAAAGCTCAATAAACCTGCGGATGCGTAGAAACAGCATCGCATGCGTTTCGTGGAAAACGCCCCCCGCCATAGCACCCGATTCTTGTTGCATCACTTAATTGGTCCATCCTCAAGCTCTCGGAAATGAGTTGTTTATGAAAAAGTGGTAAGCACTCAACCAAAAGGCTTGTAGTGGGACGTGCGATAATGAGAACCTATGTTCACATTACCGCACAACACCATTGCCTATCTGTACAAGGAAGCCATCGACATGCGTCTGGGGATGTTCCGATTGCAGGGAGTCATC
>JAFUQZ010000093.1 GCA_017472085.1 Akkermansia sp.
CATTGTCAAACACCACCGCGCGCCCCGCCTTGAAGCCATACAAATCATTGGCCCAGAAATTAAGAGAACCATCGAAAGTCATCACCTTGTTGGCATGCGGGCCGTCATCATCTCCACCGGGAATCAGTAATTCTGCTTTCAGAGCAGGAAAGGAACAGAGAGAGAAGAGCAGAGCAAGCTTCAGGAAAGCAGAGCGTTTCATGGCAGGACAAAAAATCCTTGGATGTATAACATTCGCACGCTGCGTACGCAACGCAAAAAAGCGTCAACGCATGGGGCTGACGCGGATGACTGCGGTGTGATGCCGCTGACGATGCCGGTAACTTGACGAGTGTTGATATTTGCAGCTTGCCAAGGCAGGGCTTGTTTGTTAGGATGATGGAGTAATGCTTCGGGTTGGGGAGGGCTCCCCGGCGTGATGCACGCAAAGCCCGGCGAATATCATATGGCTCTATCCGTTTCAACGGATGAGCGGCAGACAAACTCTTCTATTATGTTCAACAAAGATTTATTGGAAAAATGCAGCAACGCCGTTGGTGTTTCCGGTTTTGAGGATGAAATCCGCAGCCTGATTGCCGAGGAATTGTCAGATTGCGGGACGATAACGCAGACACCCTCCGGCAACCTCATCTGCGAGAAAAAAGGACCGGAGGGTGCGCCTGTTGTTGCGCTGGTGGCTCACATGGATGAAATCGGTTTCATGGTGCAAGGGGTGACGGCAGATGGTTATCTGCTGCTGGTACCGCTGGGCGGATGGTGGAATCACACGCTGCCCAGCCAGCGGGTGCAGGTCATCACCCGCGATGGTCGCCGTATACCCGGCCAGATTGGTACGAAACCGCCGCATCTGTTGCCGGAGGCTCAGCGCAAACAGGTCATGCCTGATGACGCGCTCTTCGTGGATGTAGGTGCTTCTTCCGCGGCAGAGGTGGAGGCCTTGGGAATCCGGCTCGGATGCTGCATCGTGCCGGATGTGCAGCTGCAGCCGCTGGCCGTGGAAAAACGCTGGATGGGCAAGGCATTCGACAATCGCGCCGGGGTTTATTGCATGATTCAGGTGATGAAAGCTCTGCGTGATGCGGAGCAGCCCTGCACGGTGCGAGCCATTGCTACAGTTCAGGAAGAAGTGGGTACACGCGGGGCCCGCGCCTTGTCGGATGCATTTGTGCCGGATTATGCCGTGATTCTGGAAGCCCCTCCTGCTGACGACACCTACGGGCAGAGTGGTGTTTGCCGTCAGGGTGTGTTGGGGAAGGGGGTACAGGTACGCCTGTTTGACCCCACCAACATCACCCCGCCTGCTTTGGCTGATTTCGTGCTGGAAACCGCGCAGCGGCGCAACATTCCCTGCCAGCCGACGGTGCGTCGCACGGGCGGTACGGATGCTGCGGCATCCTACCCGCAGTGGCACGGTGCACCTTCCATCGTACTGGGGGTTCCCACCCGCTATATCCATTCTCACAACGGGATTCTGGATGAGCGTGATTTGCAGGCAACCATCGACCTGTCGGTTCAGATTCTCCGTGAGATCAATCGTTTTACGAAATAATTCCGGACGCATCGCAATGACATGATTCCGCCGCCGATGGCAGCGTTGCACCTGGCCCTGGGCCCCATCATTCTGGTGGGGTTGCTGGTTGTGGTGTTGCCTGTCGGTATCTGTATGCTTTGTTCGCTGATTTATTTTCTGCAGGCCTGGAGCCGGGAGCACATCAGCCCCGGTCGAAAAGCATTGGCGCTCACCTGGTCGTTTTCCGCCCCTGTTCTGATGGGGATTCCGGCGGTGGCCCTCATCCTCAGCGATGGGTTTGTGGGGATGGGGTGGCTGATTTTTCTGCTGATGCTGGTGCAACCCTGCCTCATCTGCCGTCTGGTATTGAGATACAATTTCAAACGCAGTCTGATGTCAATACTCTGCATCTACGGGCCGGCGGCTGCCATCCTTTTAATCATCCTTTTAAGGCTGTTGTGGGGCTTTGGCCGGATGGCTGAAAGTGTGCCGTTCTGATTACTTGCGTTGGTGGACGGTGCCGTTTTCCTCGCGGAATCGGCGGGGATTGACGGCATCCGGATTGCTCCAGAGCCCTTTTCCGGCACTACGGGCGCTTTGATGTGCCTTCTGTAAATCGGCATCCCTGCGGTTGTCTGCGTGGTGGTCGTAGTACCAGGCGAGCCCGGCACGGAGCATCTCCTGATTCACATAGGTGTTGCCCACGTAGACCTTCCCGATGTAGCGCCCGTAGCGGTCGGTGTCCTGTACCTCCACCCGGATGTTCTTTTTGAGCGTGAGTTTGCGGAGATGCTCGCGGGACTGTGCGGAAAATTCCTGCCCCTTTTCCGGGGCATCAATGCCGTGGAGCCGCACTCGAACTTCTTCCGTTTCTCCTTTCGGAATGAATTTCAGCGAATCCCCGTCCTGCACGTAGGCGCATTTGCCGGTTAAAATCGAACCAGTGGATATGGAGGACGTTACCTCCTGGGTAAGAGGAGTTTCTGACGTTCTGTTATCGTATACGGTGCCGTGTTTCTTACGGTGTTCACGGGGATTGGTGGCGGTGGTATCGCTCCAGAGCCCCTTGTGGGCCATGCGTGCAGCGGCTTCCGCCTGTTCGATGACCGCATCGCGCGAGCCATCATAGTGCCAGGCGAGTCCTGCCTTCACCAGCTCCAGATTCACATAGGTCTTGCCCACATACACCTTGCCGAGATAGCGGCCGTAGCGGTCGGTGTTCTGCACGTCTACGCGGATGTTCTTGCCCTGAGTGAGATTGCGGAGCATAGCGCGTGACTCTTCTGAGAACGCCTGTCCTTTTTCCGGTGCATCGATGCCATGCAGGCGGATGCTTACTTCTTCCGCTCTGCCGGATACTTGCAGTTTCAGCGAGTCTCCGTCCTGCACGTAGGCACACTTTCCCTCCAGCAGCTCACCGTGGGCTGAGGAAAAGCCGAATAATACCAGCAGATAAGAAAACAGTCGCTTCATGAACTTGATAATAAATGATCAATCGTCAATTGTCAACCGTCAATGTATTGGTGATTGACGGCATGCACGCCGCCCAGATTGTGGGATGCGGCAATGGCCTTGGAGATGTAGTCCAACCCGCGTTCCACGGATTGTTCCAGGCTGTAGCCTTGAGCCAACCATGCGGTGATGGCGCTGGAGAGGGTGCAGCCGGTGCCGTGGGTGGAAATGCCGGTGATGCGGGGATGACTCCACTGCAGGGGGGCTGTGCCGGGTTTCACGGCCAGCACATCCGTGCAGGTGCTGCCCTCCACATGCCCGCCTTTGGCCAGGATGGCGCAGTTGTAGCGTCGGCAGAGTTCTTCTGCCGCTTCCGTCAGTTCCTCCACGGTGTTGACGGTGGCTCCGAGCAGGGTTTCCAGCTCATCCTTGTTGGGCGTGAGCAGGGTGGTACGCGGCAGCAGTACCTCTTCATACACCTGAATGGCTGCCTGTTGCATGAGCGCTTCACCGGCGGTGGCTATCATGACCGGATCCACCACGATGGGCCCGCTGAAGCCCTCCAACGCCGCGCAGCAGGCGCGCACAATTTCCGGAGAGTACAGCATGCCTGTCTTGACGGCCTTTACCGGGAAGATGCTCAGGCAGAGTTTCACCTGGTCAGCCACGAAGTCCGGTTCCATGGACACAATGCCCTCCACCAGCCCGGGCACTTCGTTTACCACGCAGGTGACGGCGGTCAGCGGGTAGCAGCCGAGGGCGAATCCGGTCTTGAGGTCGGCTTGCAGCCCGGCTCCGGCGGAACAGTCGGAGCCGGCAATGCTCAGGAAAACGGGGGTGGTGCTCATGCGAGGGCGGATTCGAGGGCTGAGGCAACGCGCAGCAGGTCAGTCTCGGCAAAGTGTCTGCCCAGCAGCTGGATACCGATGGGTCGAGCACCCTCCGGTTGCGGACAGGGAACGGAGATGCCGGGAAGCCCTGCTAGGTTGGCGGGAATGGTGTAGATGTCTGACAGGTAGACCTGCAGCGGGCTCATCGAGGTATCGTTGAGCGCGGGAGCGGGGGTGGGGGACACGGGGCCGATGATGAAGTCCACCTGCTCAAAGGCGGCGGTGAAGTCCTGCGCCACCAGGGCTCGTACTTTCTGGGCCTTGGCGTAGTAGGCATCATAGAACCCGCTGGAGAGCACGTAGGTGCCCAGAATGATGCGGCGCTTTACCTCCGGCCCGAAACCTTCGGCGCGAGAACGGCTGTAGAGCTCGTCCAGCCCGTTGGTGTTGGCGGTGCGGTGTCCGTAGCGGATGCCGTCAAAGCGCGACAGGTTGGAGGAAGCCTCTGCGCAGGCGATGATGTAGTAAGCGGCCACCACGGCTTCTGCATGCGGCAGGGAAATCTCCACGACTTCGGCATCCAGTTTCGTGAGGGTATGCACAGCCTTATCCAAAGCTGCGGCCACGGCGGGATCGTTGCCGGAGGAGAGGTATTCCTTTGGCAGGCCGATGCGCTTGCCCTTGATGTCCCGGCCCAGTCCGGCGGTGAAGTCCTCCGTGGGGTGGGAGGAGCTGGTGGAGTCCTTGGCGTCATGCCCGCAGAGTGCATTCAGCAGCAGGGCGGCATCCTCCACGTTCTGTGTGAGCGGCCCAATCTGATCCAGAGAAGAAGCGAATGCCACCAGACCATAGCGGGAAATGCGGCCGTAGGTGGGCTTCAGTCCCACGATACCGCAGTGGGAAGCCGGCTGGCGGATGGAGCCGCCCGTGTCGGAACCGAGGGCGGCGATGGCCATGCCGCCTGCCACGGCAGCGGCAGAACCGCTGGAGGAACCGCCCGGGGCATGTCCGGGCGCGGCAGGATTGTCCGTTGCACCGAAGGCGGAGTTCTTGCCGTAGGAACCCATGGCGAATTCGTCCATGTTGGCGCGGCCGAAGGGGATGGCACCGGCGGCTCGCAGCTTGCAGACGGCGGTGGCATCGTAGGGCGAGACGAAGTTTTCCAGAATACGGGAAGCGCAGCGGGTGGGTTCACCCTGGATACAGATATTGTCTTTCACCGCAAGAGGAATACCGCCCAGGGGCAGGGAGAGGTCAGCCCGGGCGGCCTCGGCGAGCGCCGCTTCCTTGTTTGCGGAGATATAGGCATTGATGCCGGGGTTACGGGAATCAATGTTGCGGGCAATTTCTTCCACCAGTTCGGAGGGGGAGATGCTGCCGGCCAGCAGCTGCTTGCGCCAGTGAGAAATAGTACCGATAAGCATGGTCGTATTCGCTGGTAAAGGGTTCGTTATCAGTGGGCGGATTCAACAACCTTGGGCACGCGCACCTGACCGTCCTCCTGCTGCGGGGCGTTGGCCATGGCGGCCTCGTTGCTCAGGCTCTCGCCGGGGACATCCGGGCGCAGGGCATCAAACACCGGCAGCGGATGATACATGGGCTCCACGGCAGAGGTGTCCCACTTCTCCAGCTGCTGCACATAGGCCAGCACCTGGTTCAAATCCCCGGAGAAACGCTCGGTTTCCTCCGCCGTCAGTTCCACTTTGGCCAGCTTGGCAATGTAGGCCACATCGATGAGTGCTTGAGTATCCATGGTGTCAGAGCTGCTAGAAGGCGGCGCTTCTGCGCCCGCCTGCGCGCAGAGTATAGCACAATCCCCGCGATAATCAAGAATATCAATTCAGAATGACGAAGGTAGCCACGCGTGTCCCCAAAAGTGGGGGGCGTGGATTTACGAGTGACGATAGCCGAATTATTAATCTGGCTACAATTAATCAGACATTCTTATCCTCGTCCTCAGCATAAGCTGTGCTGGGCTTTTTGAAGAATTTTTTGACAATGTGTGGTTCTCTTTGCCGCTTCATCATGTGCTTTCTCACCTTGGTCTTTAAC
>JAFUQZ010000094.1 GCA_017472085.1 Akkermansia sp.
CATTCTGGCCTGCCTGGGCGTAGACAAACACCGCATCATGTACCCTGATGCGGTGTTTGACGAAGCCTGGAGCATAGCGGGTTCGAACCGCTGACCTCTTCAATGCCATTGAAGCGCTCTACCAACTGAGCTAATACCCCGTCTGTTTGTTGTCCCTTGCAGGACGCGCGCATTATACACGTCTCCCCTGCCCTTGGCAAGCTAAATTTGTTTTTTGGACAAACTTTTTTGTTGTTTGAGGAAAGAAGAGCCGCTACAATGGGCTCATGAATAAGGATGAAATCACGCCGGAGCTCAGGGAGATGATGCGTATGATGATAGAGATGGTCATGCCGGGCGAGGATGCTGCGGATACACCGACTCGACCGATGGAGGGTGCCCCGGTGGATTATCTGGCCTCGCCGGAGCGACAGGAGTTGTACCGCAGGGTCTGTGAGTTTACGAAAACGCAGGAGCGAATCCATGAAGAGACGCTGGAGAAGCGTTTTGAAATCGGGTACGGGCTGGCGGCGCTCATTACTGACAGGATGAAAGATGAAGGTCTCATTTCGCGGGAAAGGGATGAGGAATACTTCTACCGCACGCTCTGATCCGTTTTCCCGTTCTGTTCCGATGCCGGAACTGAATAACCGCCCCGATGCAGCGCACCGGGGCGGTTGATTTTTCAGGTATCGGAGCGTTATCAGGCTTCCTCTGCCTTGCAGAGCGTATCGCAGGTGCAGCAGAAGTTGCGGTCGCCGTAGGTGTTGTCCACGCGGGAGCAACCGGGCCAGAACTTGTGCAGCTTCAGGCAGGAGGCCGGGAAGGCGGCCTGCTCGCGGGTGTAGGCGTGCGTCCACTCATCGGCACAGACGCTCAGAGCGGTGTGCGGGGCGTTCACCATCACGTTGTCATCGGCGGGCACGGTTCCCTCTGCCACGGCGTTCATCTCGTTGTGGATGCCAATCATGGCATCGATGAAGCGGTCCAGCTCGTACTTGCTTTCGGATTCGGTGGGCTCGACCATGAGCGTGTCGTGCACGGGGAAGCTCATGGTGGGAGCGTGGAAGCCGTAGTCCATGAGGCGCTTGGCCATGTCGTCCACGCTCAGGTGGCTCTTGGCCAGCATGGGACGGGTGTCGAGGATGCACTCGTGGGCCACCAGGCCGTTGGCACCGGCGTAGAGGGTCGGGAAGTAGGTTTCCAGACGCTTGGCGATGTAGTTGGCGTTCAGGATGGCCATCTGCGAAGCACGCTTGAGGCCCTCAAAGCCCATCATGGTGAGGTACATCCAGGTGATGGGGTTGAGCGCGGCGGAGCCGTACTCGGCAGAGGAGACAGCCCCCTGGGTGCGGGACTCACCCGTGCAGCAGTGTCCGGGCAGGTAGGGAGCCAGATGCTCCGCGCAGCAGATGGGGCCCACGCCGGGGCCGCCGCCGCCGTGCGGCATGGCAAAGGTCTTGTGCAGGTTAAGATGGCAGACGTCGGCGCCGATGGTGCCGGGGTTCGTCAGGCCGCACTGGGCGTTCATGTTGGCGCCGTCCATGTACACCTGACCGCCGTTCTCATGCACGATGCGGCAAAGGTCGGCAATGCCGGATTCATACACACCGTGGGTGGAGGGATAGGTGACCATGAGGGCCGCGAGGTTGTCGCGATGCGTCTCGGCCTGCAGTTTGAGGTCGGCGGGGTCGATGTTGCCCATCTCGTCGCACTTGACGGGCACCACCTTGAAGCCGGCCATGGCGGCAGAGGCGGGGTTGGTGCCGTGAGCGGAGTTCGGGATGAGGCAGACATTGCGGTGTCCCTGTCCCTGAGCCACCTGGTAGCGGTGGATGGTGAGCAGACCGGCATATTCACCGGCGGCGCCGGAGTTGGGCTGCAGAGAGCAGCTGTGGAAGCCGGTGACCACGGAGAGCATCTTCTCCAGCTGCTGCAGCATGGCGGTCATACCCTTGCACTGGTCGGCGGGGGCAAAGGGATGCAGCTCCGTGACGGCCTGCCAGGTGATGGGCATCATGATGGCGGCGCAGTTGGCCTTCATCGTGCAGGAGCCCAGCGGAATCATGGCCTCGTTGAGGGCCAGGTCCTTGCTCTCCAGGCGGCGGATGTAGCGCATCATCTCCGTCTCGGAATGGAAGGCGTTGAAGCACTTCTCCTGACAGAAAGCGGAGGTACGGGTGAACTCCCCTGCCCACACGGCAGCGGCGGGCACCTCACCGGCGGCAGCACCGAAAGCGGCGCAGAGGGCGGCCACGTCGGCATCCGTGGTGGTCTCATCGAAGGAGACGGACACGGTGTCGGCATCGATGCGGCGGATATTGTAGCCGGCGGTCAGCGCGGCGGCTACCAATGCATCAGCCTCACCCGGAGCGGAAACGGCCACGGTGTCGAAGTAGTTGGCGGACACCACCTTCTTGCCGGCGGCGGTCACGGCTGCGGCAAAGGCGGCAGCGAGACGGTGGGCGGTCATGGCCACATCCTTCAGCCCCTGCGGGCCCTGGTACATGGCGTAGAAGGTGCTGAGCAGAGCGGTGAGCACCTGAGCCGTGCAGATGTTGGAGGTGGCTTTCTCGCGGCGGATGTGCTGCTCACGGGTCTGGAGAGCCAGACGATAAGCGGGCTTGCCGTCCTTGTCCACGGAGAGGCCGATGTAGCGGCCCGGCAGCTTGCGTTTCAGCGCATCGGAGCATGCCATGTAGGCAGCAGCGGGGCCACCGAAGCCCATGGGGATACCAAAACGCTGGGTCGTACCCACGCAGACGTCTGCCCCGAAGGCACCCGGTTCTTTCAGCACGGTGAGCGCCAGCAGGTCAGCAGCCACCACGCACAGCACCTTGGCGGCATGGCACTTGGCAAAGAATTCGCTGTAGTCCTCCACGCTGCCCAGGTTGTCCGGGTACTGCACGAGCACACCGGCGAGCCCGGCCACGGAGGCGGGGTCCAGGGAACGCCAATCGCCCACAATGAGGTTCACGCCCGTGGTCTCGCAGCGGGTGCGGATGACATCGATGGTCTGCGGGAAGCAGGTATCGGCCACAAAGAAAGTATTGCTGCGGTTCTTGGAGCTGATGCACAGGTTCACGGCCTCTGCGGCGGCGGTGCCTTCGTCCAGCATGGAGGCATTCGCCACGGGCAGGCCGGTCAGGCCGGCAATCATGGTCTGGAAGTTCATGAGCATCTCCAGACGACCCTGGGCAATCTCCGGCTGGTAGGGCGTGTAGGCCGTGTACCAGCCCGGGTTCTCATACACATTGCGCTGGATGACGGCGGGCATGAACGTGCCGTAGTAGCCCTGGCCGATGAGACTGTGGGCAGGCTTGTTGGCGGAGAGCACGCCGGCGAGGGCAGCCAGAGCCTCCTGCTCTGCCATGGGGGCATCCATGGCCAGCGGGGCTTTCAGGCGGATATCGGCGGGGACAATGGCATCGGTCATCTCATCCAGGGAGGAGAAACCGATGGTCTGCAGCATTTCCTGCACCTCGGCATCGGAGGGGCCGATGTGGCGCGGGATAAAAGAAGTCTGAGCGGTAATCATGATAAAACGTAATCAGGAGAAATAAAAAAGCGGCGGGCAATTGACGCAGTGACAATTGCCCGCCGGGAAGCTTGCTTTACTCGCAGAAGGCGGTGTAGGCCTCGGCATCCATCAGGGCGTCCAGCTCGGACGGGTCGGACAGACGCACCTTGCAGAGCCAGCCGGCGCCGTTCGGGTCGGTATTCACCGTACCGGGCTCGGCATCCAGCGCCTCGTTCACCTCGACAACCTCGCCGGAGACGGGGCTGTACACATCGGAAGCGGCCTTCACGGACTCCACCACGGCGATGCTGTCGCCGGCGGCAAAGGAGTCCCCCTCAGAGGGGAGGTCCACATAGACCACATCACCCAGCTCAGACTGGGCGTGATCGGTGATACCGATGGTCACCACACCGTCCACAACGGGGCTCACCCATTCGTGCTCGGAGGAGTACTTGTATTCAGCAGGATTCGTGCTCATGTTTGTATGTTTTTGGGGTTAAATTGATACGGGGATGAAAAAATTACTTCTTGAGGAAGGGCTTCTTCACGATGACGGCGGCCACGGCCTTGCCGCGCACCATCACATTCACCGGAGTGCCGATTTTGCCGAGGGCGGTGGGCACGTATGCCATGCCGATACCCTTGCCCAGGCTGGGGGAAAGCACGCCGCTGCACAGCTCGCCCAGGGGCGTACCGTCCTGCAGCTGCACTTCGTAGCCGTGGCGGGGGGGAGCGCCCTTGCCGGTGTATTCAATGGCCACCAAAGCCGTGGGGCGGCCCTCAGCCTTCTGCTGACGGAGCACATCAGCACCGATGAAATCCTTGGTCAGGTCGCAGCACCAGGAGAGGCCGGCCTCCAGCGGGGTCTTCTCCGGGGAAAGGTCCGAGCCGTTGAGGGAGTAGCACATCTCCAGACGCAGACTGTCGCGGGCACCCAGACCGCAGGGCTTGGCGCCGCAGTCGATGACCTTTTCAAACCACTGAACACCCTTGGCGGCGGGGCAGAAGAACTCGTAGCCGTTCTCGCCGGTGTAGCCGGTACGGCACACAATCACATCATCACCGTCGGCGGTGAAGCAGAGGATACCGTTGCGAACGGGCAGCTCCACGCCCGGGCAGAGCTTGGCAAAGACCTCCTCACAGGCAGGGCCCTGAACAGCCAGGCCCACGTAATCGGCGCTCAGGTTGGTCAGCTCGATACCCTCGGGCTTGTGAGCGGAGAGCCAGGCGTAGTCTTCATCAATCATGCTGGCGTTCACCACGACGAAATAGTTTTCCTCGCCGAGGCGGTAGATGATGAGGTCATCAATCACGCCACCCTTCTCGTTGAGCATGATGGAGTACTGCCCCATGCCGTCCACGAGCTTGTTGAGATTGTTGGTGAACATGCCGTTGAGCCAGGCGGTAGCGCCCTCGCCCTTCACCACAAACTGTCCCATGTGGGAGATATCGAACACACCGCAGGCATTGCGGACGGTGTTGTGCTCATCAATGATGCCCGTGTACTGCACCGGCATATTCCATCCCGCGAAGGGGACCATCCTGGCACCGAGAGCGACGTGCTTGTCGCACAGCGGCGTGTTCTTAATCTGTTCTGCGTTCATGGCGGGCGGGATTGTACGCCAACACCCCAGCGGAGTCAAGCTTAACCTTTTCTCCCGCCTCGCTTTTCCTGACAGTCAGGGCAAATCATGCCGTCATTCGTTCCCGTTGAAACTCTTTCCGCTTGTCAGCATCCGATTTTCTGTGGTATTCTTCGGGCATGGAATGGTCGGCATTGTTGAGCAGCGCGCGCCTGAGCGGCAGCGGCAGCACCGCAGGGAAACGCAGCGCGTTCAATCGGGATTTCGGGCGCGTGCTGTACTCCAGCGCGTTCCGGCGGCTGCAGGATAAGACCCAGGTGTTTCCGCTGGGGCGCAACGACTACGTACGCACCCGGCTCACCCACAGTCTGGAGGTGGAAAACGTGGGCCGCGCCCTCGCGCTGGAGCTGCGCGAAATCATTGAGGAACGTGGCGATGCCCCGGGTCTTGACCTCTCACCGCTGGGCGACATCGTGGCGACGGCCTGTCTGGCACACGATATCGGCAACCCGCCTTTCGGGCATTCCGGGGAAGAGGCCATTGAAACCGCCATTGCAGAAGCCATCCGCACCGGCATCTGCTCCCCGGATTTTTCCGATTTCCGCTTTGAGGGCAACGCCCAGGGATTCCGGCTGCTCACCCGCATCTGCGACCCCATCAACGGACGCGGGCTCGACCTCACGGCGGCCACACTGGGAGCCTTCACCAAATACCCCTGCCCTCCGGCGGCCCGGAATACGCCTTCCTGCCGCTACGGAAAATTCGGTATCAACGAGGATGACCTGCCCACTTTCCGAGCCGTTGCGGAAGCCTGCGGCATGCCGGAGATTGCCCCGGATTGCCGGGCGCGGCATCCGCTGGCATTCCTGATGGAAGCGGCGGACGATATCAGTTACCTGATAGCGGATCTGGAAGATGCGTTCATCTCCCGCATCATCAGCTACGACCGGACGCTGGAACAGCTCTGTCTGCTGGGCCGATTGGAGCAGAAACACCGCGACCGCGCCGAAGAGGAAATCCGCCGCCACGGTCCCGCCGCCGGAATCCACTATGCCCGCGCTCTGGCCATCGGTCAATGCATCCGCACCCTCCGCCTCACCATGGAGGAACAGTACGATGCCATGATGAGCGGCTCTCTTGCTTCCGGGCTCATGAAAGCCTCTCCCCTCCGTGCCGACTATGAAGCGGTCAAGCATTTCTCGCTGAACCATATATACTGCCACGAGAGTGTACAGCGCATCGAAATCACCGGCTTCAACGTCATTCGCGGGCTGCTGGAGCTCTTCCTGCTCTGGGTGGAATCCCCCCGTCACTCGCTCAGCAAAAAAATTGCCGTCGTCCTCCACGCCTCGCCGGAGGAAGCTGCCACCCGCGAATCCCGCTTTGCCCACGTCATTGATTATGTCTCCGGCATGACTGATTCCTACGCGCTCCAGACCTACACCACCCTCACCGGGCGTGCATAAGGGAGGCAAGCGCTATGTTTCCTCAAAAAAATGGACAGAAAGACGGAAATAACTTGATATTTTCGTCGATTCTGCGAAAATAACAGGGTGGACGAAGGTGTCCGCATCGCTTCTTCTCAAAAACCTCCTATCATCCCCCATTCACTATGAAAAAAACGCTCATCGCTCTCTTCGCGGCCGCAGCCTGCGCCATGGCATCCGACACGCTTTCGTACAAGACAACCTCCATCGGCACACCCGATGCTGCCTATGTGCACGGCTTCACCTTCACCATCAAGGCTGATACCATTGCCCCGGTCAGCGAACAGCAGCCCAAATCATTTACCGGGGATTATTACCTCAACAAGCTGACACTTGCCGGTCGCGATTCCATCCGCCGCCCCGTGGCGTTCAGGCTGATGGTCATGGAACCGACCACCCTCAGCATCATCGGCCTTTCCAATGAAACCCCGACCGCCGCACCGGGAATTGATTACACTTTCACATTCAACAACCTGAAGCTCAACAGCGAAACAACCTATCTGGTGGCTACGGTAGACGGCGCCGTCACACCTGAAACCGTCCTCGGCAAAACCTATGCTCCCTCCACGAAGGATTTGTCCATTACCGACACGACCGTTTCCGGCGGCCTGATGGATCCCGGCTTTGCCGTTGACCTCCACAACGAGAAACCCACACAGGGGCTCAACTTCACCGTCCGCGCCAACCTCAGCGAAACCGAGGGAGGCTGGTCTCCCATCCTGAAAGACCTCGTCATCACGGACGCCAACCCGCCGAAAGAAGAATGTGCCCTGTGCACGCCGATTCTCTTCGGTATCGGCGGCGTGGCGCTGCTGGGTGTCATCCTCGGTATCTCCGCCGCAACCAAGCGGAAGAAAGCCTGATTTTCCCGGCATCCGTGCTCATCTTTCGACCACCGGAGAGAAGCTCTCCGGTGGTTGTTGTTTATCTGAGCCCAAACACACCATAACGCTCCGTCCGCAAGCCTTCTTTCTTTACAAACGGGGGCAACGTGATAGAATCACGGGCTGATGCCATGGCCAGAATGTATCCATCCCACCTGACGAAAAAACCGCAAAACGGCGAACTTCAGGTCTACAACCAACTGCAGCAGATACCGGATGACTGGGTAGCCATTCTCAACCACCGGGAACACAGCAAGAGGAATAATCACTACGTTAACTACGAGACGGACTTCATCGTGCTGATACCCGGGTTAGGCATCGTGGTAATTGAGGTGAAGGACTGGCCGTTCGTACGGCTTCACCACGGAGAATGGCAGGGTAAAGCCAAGGAAGAAGATGAGGAATGGACGGGGCTCGGGCACAAGAAATCGCCCCTCAATCAGGCATTTCTGTGCAGCAAAAAAGTGATACAGGGGCTGGTGCATCGCGGGATACTGCCGGAGGACAGCCGACAGCAGCCGGAGATACGCGCCATGGCCATCCTGACCAACGCCGTACCGCCGGATTTGTGCAACAACACGAGCGAAGAGGACAAAAGCATCAGCATCAAAACGCATGTACCGCTCGAATCTCTCTATCTCTGCGGCCGTGAGGCACTGGAAAACCACCTGCAAGAACGCATCGAAAGCCTTTTTGTGTATCGGCGGAGGAAAGGCAGCCTCATGACAGAGGCTCTGGCCCGGGAAATGGAGGAATACTTCGCTCCGAATTTGCTCTTCCGCATGGATTTCAGCAACTACACGGAGACCATGGCCAACGCCGCACCGGATTTATTCCGACTGCTGCCCAGACTGGAAGAATCGCGTGGCGGCATTCGGGTGGAGGGGTGCGCGGGCTCCGGCAAAACGGAAATGGCGCTCCGCGAGGTGCGACGGCAGGCAGCTCAACTGCCACCGGAAAGCGATGGAAGCATCCTGCTGCTATGCTACAACAACGCGCTGGCATACAGATTGCGGCGCGGTATCCGGGGCTGCCGGGGGGCAGCTCATATCATCATCGCCGGATTCCACGACTACTGCATTGAGTGCATCATCCGCCCGGCCGGGCGCGATGACCTCATTCTGTACGATGAACAGACACCCTATCTGGACGAAGAGGGCTGGAAATGGGTGGCTTCCGGCAAAGCCGCCCTGCCCCGGCATGACTATATTTTCGTGGACGAAGCACAGGATTTCAAACCCATCTGGTGGGACATCATCCGCTGCATACTGGCGCCGGGAGGAAAGCTCTACATTTTTGCCGACACCCGGCAGGACATCTACCACCGTTGCCACGAGCTTCCGGATTTACCCACCCGCATCCGGCTCACCCGGAATCTGCGCAACGCCTGGCGCATCGCTACCTTCAGCCACGGCATATTGCCCACACTTCTCTCCATGAGCCCCACCCTGTACAGCGGAGCCCCGCTCCGGCTGAGAGAGGCCTCCGATTCGTCTGAAGAACGGGCAAACGAAGTCCGCAGGGCTATTGAGGAACTGAAAAATCACCCGGAGCATCTCATCCGCAACAGCGATATCGTGGTACTTTCCCCATGGCGTGCAAGCAACAAACGATGCAGCTTCCCATTCTGCCCGGAGCTCGACTTTGCTACCGGCACCGAAAACGCACAGGAAACTGCCGCGCGACATGAACGCTGCCGCCGCCACGACAGTCCGCGCATCCTGGCCGACACCATCAAGGGATTCAAAGGGCTGGAAGCCGCCTTTGTCATCCTCACTGATATCTGTGCCACGGATGAACACCGCGGCTTCACCGCTGCGGACTTTTACGTAGGCTGCACCCGGGCGCGATTCGGTCTTTTCATCATCCCCACGCTTTCCGGCAAAGCCATGGCCGAACGCATCCTGAAACAGACCGAAACCTACAGCTACCCACACGAACAATAACACGACAACCAACCTGCCCGATAAATTGAAAATCTTTCTGTACGGGGGGGGGGATAAGTCAATGAACGAAAAAAAGGCATTTGTAAGTCAACTGATTACGAGCAGATCGAACGGAGTATTGACTTACTCCATCGTCTTCCCCGTTCCTTTCTCATCTCATTTTGCGGAATTTTCAGATGTTCCTGATTGACAGGAAAGGACGGATATGTTATAAGCCCGGTCAATCGGTAATAGTCTCCAACAATCCGCATCAAGCACCATGAACATCCCGTCTCCTCATCCATTCATTCTGGGAACAGCCCTTCTCCTGAGCGGAGTTCCACTTCTTGCGGCAGTAGATTATCCCGGGCTAAACCCCGGCAAAGCCGAAGCCACCGATGAGGGGAACGGCAGACTGACTCTGAGCAACAAGGTGTTGAAAGCCGAATTCAAGAAGAACGATAAAGGAGGAATCGTTCTCTCCTCCCTGAAGGATGCCGACGGGAAAGCTCTGGTCTCCGGGACCGACTCGCTGTTCACAGTACAGCTGCATAGCGGGAAAGTCTACACCTCCGGCGATTGCAGCTGCGATGGCATCGCCCTGACTCCGCTGAAAAAAGATAAGAAAAGCGTCAATCTGGCTGAACGACAGGGAGGCCAGAGCATCAGCGCCAACTTTACCGCCCCGGATAAAAGTTTCACCATCCAATGGCAGGCTGTTCTGCGCAACGGCTCTCACTATCTGCGCCAGGAATTCGCCATCAAAGGCAGCAAGAATGTTGAGTTCGATTCCATCATCCCCCTCTGCATCAATGTTAAGGACGGCGGCGAGGCCTCCGTCTCCGGCAATACCACCCACGGCAACCTTGTGGTGAATGAGCGTCTCTTCATCGGACTGGAAACCCCCATGTCCATCATGAGCGTTTCCGGGCAGAGCAGTAGTGACACCACCGTGGGAGATGCCACCGCTTGGACGCCGGATTCCTTCGGCGATGCTTTCAATCTGGAAGGCGGCATGGCAGACAGATACGCCAAACATTTCACCGAAAAAGAAGGGCCTGTCATCAAGCATCTCGGGCTGAGCGAAAACAGCATCGCGTTCGCTCAGGGTGGCAAATGCGAGCTCTCGTTCCATCAGGACTCCGGTGAGGGGAGTCTCCATCTGCTGGGCGTTCAGTTGTTGAGTGAAGACGGCCGGCTCATCACCGAAGACATCCACCAGGGCACTACCGGGCTCTCCCCCTCCCGAAACACCTACACCCTCAATGTGCCCACGGCAGGCACCTATATCCTGCGGTACTGGGCAAACACCCGCCGCGGGGCCATTGCCTGCGGAGGTCAGGTGAAACTCTCGCTCCCCACAGCCGACAGCGAGGAAGGGGATTCGTCTGCATCCGCCGACAATCAGGTTCAGGGCACATGGAAACGCCGCACCACCCTGCGCCGGGGCGAAGAGTGGCAAGTCTCCTCCGTCATCGGACTCTTTGCACCGCAGCAACAGCGCCGTTCGTTCCTGGCCTACCACGAACGCGAACGCGTGCAACCCTGGAAACTGCTGGTGCATTACAACGACTGGTACGAAATCGGTATCGTGGTGCATGATCTCCAGGACCCCGCCAAACGTACCAACGAAGCCATGTGGCTCAAGCTGCTGGATATCTGGCAGAAAAATCTCGTTCAGAAACACAAAGTTGCCATCGATTGCTTTGTGATTGATGATGGCTGGGATGAATTCAACAGCCTCTGGGATTTCCACTCCGGATTCCCCAGAGGATTCTCGGCCATGGACAAGAGCGCAGCCCGCATGAAAGCCGGTCTGGGCACATGGCTCGGCCCCGTGGGCGGCTACGGCGCCTCCAAGAACATGCGTATCGCCAGCTGGAACAAAACGCATCCCAACAACAAAATCAGCAACTTTCAGCTTTCCAACAAGGAATATTTCAACGCCTTTGCCGGACGCTGCAAGGATATGGTGAAGAAATACGACATGCGCTACTTCAAGTTCGATGGCATCTCCACCAGGTTTCACGCCACAGGGCCTGCCGGACTGGAGGACGCAGAGGGCATCATCAGCGTCATCCATGCTCTGCGAGGACAAAGACCCGACCTCTTCATCAACACCACCGTGGGCACCTGGGCCAGCCCGTTCTGGTTTCATGTAGCCGATTCCATCTGGCGGCAGGAAAATGACTTCGGACAGACCGGCAGCATGGGGGATAACCGCGACCGCTGGATTAACTACCGCGACAACCTCGTCTACGAGGTATTCGTGGAGGGAGCACCATTCTGCCCCATCAATTCACTGATGACCCACGGCACCATCATCACCAAAAACGGCCCGCCCAAGGTGATGAGCAAATCACCGGCCAACTGCATCAAGGAAATGCGCGCCGCCTTCGGCTGCGGCTCTGCCCTTCAGGAGCTGTACGTGGATAGTGATTTGATGATGCAGGATAACGGGCGGCTCTGGAAAGAGCTTGCCGATTGCATCCGCTGGATTCGCCGCAATCAGGATGTCCTGCCGGATATCCACTGGGTCGGCGGCAAACCCTGGGACGGAGCAGACGGCAGCGTCTACGGATGGGCCGCCTGGAACAAGAAAAAATGCACCCTCACCCTCCGCAACTCATCCGACAGCAAGAAATCGCTGGACGGAACCCTGCGCGAAATCCTGGACATACCGCCGGACTACAAAGGGGCGGTCTCGCTCTCGAGCTCCTTTGCCGACCAGCGCAAGCTTGACATCATCGGCAAGACCATCGACGCGGACAAACCTTTGTCAATCGAACTGGACCCCTTTGAGGTCATCGTCATGGAAGGTATCAACGAACTGAGCTCGGCCCGGGGAGATACCGCAGACGAGGATGATGAAACGGTCGATAAAAAGAGCAAAAAGAAAAAGGGCGACAAGAAAAAAAAGAAAAAGAAGAAAACAAAAAAGTAATTCAGATTCTCCTTCCGGCTGCGGGCATTGCGTTTGCCCGCAGCCCTTTTTATGTCAGGAAGATGGCTTGCGACCGTGAGGCATTTCCGCTACAATGAACGGCAGATACTATGGCTACTTTCCTTTCCTACCTCGAAACAGCATGGCTCATCATTCTGGTCGTGCTCTTCTTCAACGTCATGATTTTCGTGCATGAACTGGGGCATTTCCTGGCCGGCAAATGGCGTGGGGCCTATATCGACCGTTTCCAGATATGGTTCGGCAAACCCATCTGGCAGAAGAAAATCGGCGGTGTGCAATGGGGGCTGGGCTGGATTCCGGCAGGTGGGTTCGTCTCTCTGCCCCAGCTGGCAGACATGCAGAGCATTGAGGGCGAGGCCGAAATCCCTGCCGATTTGAAACCTCTCAAACCGCTGGACAAGGTCATTATCGCGGCAGCAGGGCCGCTGTTCTCTCTGCTGCTTGCCTACGTCTTTGCCGTCATCGTCTGGGGCGTTGGCAAACCTGTCAGTGAGCTGCCCACCACCACCATCGGTTATATTCCACCTGCCAGTCCTGCTGCGGAAGCCGGTCTGCTTCCCGGCGATACCATCCGCGCCATTGATGGTCAGAAGGTTGATAAGTGGATGGGCAACATGGAAGGCGTGCGCGAGCTGGTGGCCCTCAGCGAGCATGAAAAAATCAACTTCACCGTAGAGCGCAGGAAGGCAGACGGCACGGTTGAGACGCTCACCATCCCCTGCGGCTACAAACTGCCGGAGACCAGGTGGTGGCAGCGCCGCGGCATGCGGCAGGTGGGCATCATCCCCGCTGCTCCGGCCATTGTCGGCAAGATAACTCCCGGTTCGCCGGCTGAAAAGGCAGGTCTGAAACCCGGACAGCACATCATTGCGCTGAACGGGCAGCCTGTCTATTCCCCCACAGCCGTTTCCGCGGCTTCCGCAGAGGGGAATCCCATACAGCTCACGCTGACAAGCCCGGGAACACAGGGAGAAATCCGCGTCACCATCACCCCCGACATCCCCACCAACTGGCAGGGCAAAGAGGGCGCATTCCCCCTGCTGGGCATCTCCTGGGCTGCATCCATAGACGCCGGTCTGGGACTCACTCATCCCAGCCCACAGTCGCAGGTCAGCCAGAGTCTCAAGTGGATGGGCGACACCATCTCCAAGGTGGCGGCTCCCGGCAGCAGCGTGAGCATGGAGCACCTCTCCGGCCCGGTCGGCATCGGTAATTACCTCTTCCAGATGCTTCAGTCCGAAAACGGCTGGCGGCTCATCCTCTGGTTTGCCGTGGTGCTCAACGTCAACCTGGCCGTGCTCAACATCCTGCCCCTGCCCATTGTGGACGGTGGTCATGTGGTGCTCGGTACGGCAGAAATCATCCTGCGACGCCCCGTCAACGGAAAGGTGCTGGAAGTAGTACAGACCGGCTTCTTCTTCGTCATTCTGGCGTTCTTCCTCTTTGTCACCTTCAAGGACGTGGGCGACATGGTCGGCAGCGGCAGCAAAGAGGAGCAACTGCCAACCCCTCAGTTCACTACACGGCCGTGACTCCCGCTTTCTATCCCCGATTCCCTTTTCATATCAGCCGCTCCGACGGCTGATTTTTTTATGTGTTTTTGATGTCACCGCCCACGGGGGGGCATCTTCACCGCATGATATGGCATGCTTTACTTCACATCCCGGCGGGATTATGGAAACGCCTTAAGGGCAGTCAGGCCGATACAACACCCCAGAACGAGGTAAATCTCACGGCTTTCATGGGCAGATGGTACGAACAAGCCCGTTTTGAAAACACCTTCGAACACGGACTTGATGATGTATACTCCGATTATTATTCCATCGGCGACGAGCGTTTCCGAGTCATCAATAACGGCACGGATGCCAGGGGAAAACCTCACCGGGCGCAGGGAATGGGCAGCAGAACGACGAACTCACAACAGGGCGCTCTGCAGGTCTCATTTGTCCCCCCATTCTGTTGGTTTGCGGCTCCATTTCACATTCTGTACACGGATGCTGATTACCGTGAAGCTCTCATAGCCGGCAGCGGAGGGCACTATCTGTGGTTGTTGACCAGAGAACAGCACCCTGCCCCACCCCGTATTCGCCAGCTGATGGAGGAAGCCCGGAAGAGAGGGTTCGACACCTCCGCGCTGCGACGAACCACGCACCGGCCTCAGAATCGGCAGTCCATTCCCACCGACACATAAAGGCCGGGGTGGTAATGGTGTGCTTCCACGGTATGCTTGCCGCTGTCCATTCGGTTGAGCTCAGCCGTTGTGGTCAGAGTAGAACCCACAGTAGCCTTGATGATGCGCTTTCTCTGTCCCGGCGCGGAAAAATCGTATTCTCCGGTCACACCGGCCACCAGGGAACGCACGGTGAAAAGCTGATTACCCCGTTCCGTCCGCACGGCCCAGGAGTTACCGGCCCCCATCAGCACCGGCCCCGCCGAAAAGCGGGGAGTGAAAGAATACATGGCCTCCAGCCGATAGCCTTTCAGTTTCACCGTCCAGTTGTGTGTGGGTTTCCATTCCGCAGAGAAAAAAGGAGCCGCGCCCCAGTACAACCGTTGCGGCATGACAATCAACCCCACGGAATAAGTCAGGTTCTCGCTTTCGAAAAGCAGGTAATCAGCAGCACCGGCAAGAGCAACCCCGTTCCAGCCTGATGAAAAGTCCGTGGATATGCTCGGCATAAGAGTCAGCGCCAGCCGCCTCCCCTGTTCCATCCGACGAATGACGGTAAGCGGCAGATTGAAATTATACAACTCGTCTTTCCTCAGTTGCAGAGAGCCGGATGCATGCAGAGACGTAATCTCCATATCCAGCGCTGCGTTGAATGCCCATGGGCCGAAATTGGTGCGCCGGGGGTCACTCAGCGGGATGGTGAGATCGTACTGCTGCATACCGAGCGAGGACGCTTTGCCATGACGCTCGCTCATGTCGCTCCACACCGTCACTTCTGCGGCACTCGGCATCAATCCCGTTTCCGGCAGGTTATAACTCCATTCCGTCGCAGCCATTGAGACAGCTCCCGACATTAGAAAAAGGCTCAGAACTTGCTTTAATTTCATCCTGCGGCAGAACGTATCATAATCAATAACTATTGTCAAGTATAAACAATTCGCATTTTCCCGTCTTGAAACCAACAAGGCAAACATTTTTGAATAGCGTCCTGCAAAAAGGATAAGAAGCGCTTTGGAGTCCACAAACAGAATTCGCCGATTCAGAAAACCAAAGTCGGCTCTGCTGTAAACATTGATGGAGGAATCATTCGCGGGATAAATCGGGATAAATTCCAAAAGAAATCACGACATCGGCATGCATTTACTCCGGCAAAAACAGCGTTTATGCTTTTCTTTTGGGGCGTGTGTGGTAGAATAACCAGACAAGCCCGGTACGAATGACTCAGCCCCATCGAACAATTTTTGTCGCCATACTCGGCACCGCTGCTCTGGCGGCGCTCTGTTCAGGGGTATCATCGTGTACTAAATCCCCTCAAATCACAGCTCCCGTCCTCTCCGTCAACCAGGCGAAACGTGTAATGTTTCAAGCCGTCAAAAAAGATAATCCCCGTCTACTGCGCAGAGCTCTGCAGATGCGGCCGGATGTCAATCAGACGGATGAAAGCGGCTATACACCTCTGCTTCTGGCTTCCCGCTGGGGCAACAGTTCCTGTGTGAAGCTCCTGCTCAATGCCCCGGGGATTGATATCAACAAAGCAGTTGATGATGGTGAGACCCCATTGTACAAAGCAGCCGCAGGAGGCCACTCGGCCTGCGTCCGGCTTCTGCTTCAGGCGCCGGGAATAGATGTCAACAAAGCGGAGAATTCATACGGCTGGACACCTCTCACCGTTGCTGCCATCGAAGGTCAGGAAGATTGCTTCCGGCGACTTCTCCGAGCTCCCGACATCAATATCAACAAAAAAGATCTTTATGGAGTCAACGTTCTTTTCCATTCGGCCTTCAACGGTTACCGCGACGGAGTAAAACGCCTTCTCAGCAGAGGCATTGACACCTCGGCCTATGATGCAGCCGTTACTGCCATTTTCCGCAATGATGTTCAGGAGTTAAACCGCCGAATCGCAGACGGCTATAACGTCAATACCAAAGGCATCTACCGCATGACACCCCTGCTCTGGGCCGCCGGTCTGGGGCGCGAAGACTGTGTCCGCATCCTTCTGAGGGCCGGAGCCGATGCCTCGACCCCCGGTTCTGATTCCAGAACACCGCTCATCCGCGCCGCATCGTATGGGCATGAAGGGAGTGTCAGACTCCTGCTGGCTGCTCCGGGGATCAACCCCAACCAGACGGATGAAGACGGAGAAACGCCCCTCGGACATGCAGCCTACGCCGGGCATGCAGACTGCATCCGACGACTGTTATCCGCCCCGGACATCGATGTGAACAAAGTCAACAACATGGGCGAAACGCCGCTCTTTCTCGCGGCATGGCAAGGGCATACGGATAGTGTTCGAGCATTGCTGACGCACCCGGGGATTGACCTTCTCCGAGCAGACAAAAACGGGAACACGCCTCTGCAGATTGCCGAGACTTCCGGGAACGATGAGTGTGTTCTCCTGTTACGCAACGCCATGAAATAATGCCTTTTGATAAGCCTAAATGACAGACTCAGAGGGTCGCGCACCCCACACTTACCTCGGTATTCCTCTGCGCAAAGGCCATAAACTTCTTTGGAATGGAGATATTGCCCGCGTTCTGTCACGAATTGAACGGAGCGCGGGCAAACTGTGTCAACAGACAGGGAACTAGCTTGAAAAATAGCTGTCCGATGTTAAACTCAGGGGCAAACTTACGTCATGACAACACAGGAATTCAACGAGCAGATTGCGCAGAAATCCACTTGGGTGAGCGCAGTGAAACGCGAAATGTCCAAGGTGGTGGTCGGCCAGCAAGCACTGGTGAACCGCCTGATTCTCAGCCTGCTCTGCAAGGGGCACGTGCTGCTGGAAGGCGTGCCGGGGCTGGCCAAGACCCTCTCGGTCAAAGCGCTCGCCGGCACGATGCAGGCGGCGTTCTCCCGCATCCAGTTCACGCCGGACTTGCTGCCTGCCGACTTGCTGGGCACCATGATTTACAACCCGGAGGAACGCCGATTCAGCGCCAAGAAAGGCCCTGTGTTTGCCAATCTCATTCTGGCAGACGAAATTAACCGTGCGCCGGCCAAGGTGCAGAGTGCGCTGCTGGAAGCCATGCAGGAGCGACAGGTCACCCTGGGCGAAACCACCTATCCCCTGCCCAATCCGTTCCTGGTGCTGGCCACACAGAACCCCATCGAGCAGGAGGGTACCTACCAGCTCCCGGAAGCCCAGCTGGACCGTTTCCTCTTCAAGGTGATGGTGGATTATCCCACGCGCGACGAGGAGTTGCAAGTGCTGGAGATGATGAGCCGCACGGATGCGCTTCCTTCTACCACCCCGGTGGTCACGGTGGAGGAAATTGATGAATCACGCCGCCTCATGAACGCCATCTTCATCGACCCCGCCGTTCAGCGCTACATCGTTGATTTGGTGCGCGCCACCCGCTCCCCGGAAAAGGTAGACCGCCACCTGGAGGGTATGGTGCGCGCAGGGGCCTCCCCGCGAGCCTCCATCAACTTTGCGCTGGCAGCCAAGGCTCTGGCATTCACTCGCCAGCGCAGCTACGTGACCCCGCAGGACGTGAAGGATCTGGCGCATGACATCCTGCGCCACCGCATTCTGCTTTCCTATGAAGCAGAAGCGGCCAACAAGACCAGCGACAACGTCATCGACAGCATCCTTTCCAAGGTTCCGGTGCCGTAAAACAAGCCCCTGTCCTCAGCAGTCATGGACAAAACGCAGGAAATCATGCAGCGCGTGCGGCGCATCGAGCTGATGGCGCGCAAGCTCACCACTGCCACCTTTGCCGGGCAGTATCGCTCCGGCTTCCGTGGCCAGGGGTTGGATTTCGATGACTTCCGCGAATACATCGCCGGGGATGAACCGCGCTTCATCGACTGGAAAGTAACAGCCCGCACGGGAACTCCCTATGTGCGCACCTTCCACGAGGAACGCGAGCAGGTGCTCCTTCTGGCGGTGGATGCCAGCGGCTCCATGAATTATGCCAGCGCCGGCGTGAATGACACCAAGTTGGAGTACGCAGCCCTGCTGGCCGCAGTGCTCTCCTATAGTGCCGCACTCAACGGCGACAAAGTCGGCCTGTTGCTCTATGGGCGGAAACCGCACTTTCACCTGCCACCCGCCAAGGGCATGAAACAATGCCGTCGCATCGTGCGCGAAATACTTTCTGCACCGGCTGCCGGGCAGGATGATACCGTGGATGCCGTTGCCACGGAAATCCTCTGCACCCAGCGCAAACGCGCGTTGGTGTTCATGATTAGCGACTTCCTGGCAGTCCCGGATAAAAAAGCCATAGGCAAGCTGAATTTCCGTCACGAGCTGGTGCCCATCTGCCTGCGCGACCCCGCCGAACTGAGCCTGCCGGATGCCGGAGTGGTGCGTTTCCGCGACCCGGAAAGCGGAGAGCTGTATGAGGCAGACCTCTCAGACGAAGCGCTGAGAGAAGATTACTCACGCGCCATCCGCGCCCACAGCGCAGAGTGGCGGCAGATTTTCAACCAGCTCGGCATTGATGCGCCGGAGCTGCAGACTACTGACGACTTCATCCCGGCGCTGCGTACCCTTTTCAACCGACGCAGCCGCAAAATCACCCGATAATCACCGCCATGCAGCCCACCGTTCCGAACATTCTGGAAGCCATTCCCGAGCTGGAAAAAGACATTCCGGTGGAGTCGTTTGCCGCGCAATCGCTGGGGCAACTCCTGCTGATAGCGGGTATCGTGGTGGCTATCATCATCGGGCTGGTTATCCTGCTGATATGCAGGAGGCGCAAAAAGCTCCCCCCGTCCCCCGGTTTGCTGGATAATGCGCTGGCGGCACTCAGCACGCTGGAGCAGGATGCCCCGCCGCTGCGAGAGTGCAGTCTGCGTGTTTCCATGATTCTGCGTACCTATCTGGCCGGACAGACGCATGACCCTGCGCTCTACGAAACGCACGAGGAATTCAGCCGCCGCATGGACAGCCTGGCGGCTGTTCCCGCCGCCTGCCGGGAACAGACCCGCGAATTGCTGGAATCTCTGGCTGAGTACAAATATGCCGGTGGGGAAAAACAAGACCCGCTGCAAGTCAATGCCATGGTCACTCAGGCGCGAGACCTGCTGCACCGCATCAGCGAAACCCAGGCGGCAGAAGCCGCCGCAGCCAAAACACGTTCATGATGCACGCTCTGCCCATCCTTGCCGCCACCGCGCCGGAAGCCACCCGCGAGTTCACCTTTGCAGAGCCGCTGTGGCTCTGGGGCTTGATTCCGCTACTACTGTTGCTGCTGCTGCGCCGCCGCAGGGGTGCTGTAGCGGCGGTCATCCACCCCACCATCCGCTTTGCTGTGGAACGAGTAAAACAGCCCTCCACCCTGGCGGGCAGACTCGGCCCCATCCTCATGACTCTGTCCGCCGCCGCCCTTCTGGTAGCGCTGGCTCGGCCTCAGTGGAAAAACGAGCATACGGAGCAGACTGTCAGCGGTATCGACATCATGATAGCCTGCGACCTCTCCGGCTCCATGGCCAATCAGGACATGATGTTCATCACAGAGGATGAGTCCGGGCGCAAGCGCCGCGTGGCCGTTGACCGACTCACCGCAGCCAAACACGTCATCAACGAATTCATCGCGGGTCGCCCCAATGACCGTATTGGCCTCGTAGCCTTTGCCGGCAAGGCAAAACTGTGCAGTCCGTTGACCCTCGACCACGGAATCGTTTCCTATATCATCCGAGAGTTCTACCTGGGCACGGCTGATCCTTTCCGGGGAGAGCGCCCCGGTTATATCTCTGAAGACGGCACAGCCATCGGCACCGCCATAGCCTCCGCAGCCACCCGGCTCAACGAGCGCAAAGAGACCAAATCCAAAGTCATCATTCTGGTGACGGACGGCATGAGCAACCGTGGCTCCATCACACCCACCGAAGCTGCGGAACAGGCTAAGGAACTGGGTATCAAGATTTTCACCATTGCCATCGGCATGGATAAACGTCTTTCCAACTACACCTCTAATGTCGATACTTTCGATGAAAAGACCTTGAAACGCATTGCCGACATCACAGGCGGCAAATTCTATCGCGCCAGCAGCGGTGCAAGACTGCAAAAAGCCTTCGCCAACATCGATAAGCTGGAAAAGACGGAGGCCAAGCGCCGCACCCTCATCAGCTACGATGAGCTGTTCCCCTGGCCGCTGGGCCTGTCGCTGCTGCTCCTGACCCTCGGCGTTCTGATTCACTGTGTACTTCCCAAGCCGGCTCCATAACCCCATCCTTTTCCAACCATGAGTTTTCTGTATCCGAACGTACTGTGGCTTCTTCTGCTGCCGGTTCTGCTGAGTGTGGCAGCGCTGGTGCTGCGCCGCAACCGGGGGCAGGCCTGGCGCAATCTGGTATCTGCCGCGCATCTGGACACACTGGTGGTCCGCCGCCCCCTCTGGAACAGGGTGCTTCCCGCCATGCTGGCGCTGTTGGCCATGGGCTGCATCATTCTGGCACTCGCCCGCCCCATCAATGGCTATCGGGAAACAAGCGCCACGGATTCCGGGCGAAACCTGCTCATTGCGCTGGATATTTCCCGATCCATGGAAACGGAGGACGTGAAACCCTCGCGTCTGGAAGAGGCTCGCGCTGCCGCATACGAGCTCATCAATGCTCTGCCAACAGACAAAATCGGGCTCATTGTCTTTTCCGGGGAGGCTGATTTGGTTGTTCCGCTGACATACGACCACACCGCCCTGCGCGATGCGCTGGAACAGGTGAACCGCGGCTGGGCCGGCGCCGGCGGCACCAACTTCGGCCGGGTTCTCCGCAAAGCCATGCAGGATTTCAAGCGAACCGCCCCGGAGGGGACCAACGCGCTGGTCATCCTCAGCGATGGTGAAGACACCGTCGATTCTTCTCTCGACATTGCAGAAGAAGCAAAAAAGAGCGGGCTGCTGGTCATCACAGTCGGCATCGGCACGGAAGCCGGCGGAGCCATACCTGATGCGCAGGGAGAAAACGGGCTCTGGCAGGACGCCAACGGCAAACATGTCATCAGCAAGCTCAATCCCAAAGCCTTGCAGGATTTTGCCAAAGCTACGGGAGGAAGCTTTTTCGCCATGACAGCCAACGCCAATCTGGCAGAGTTCGCGCGGAGCGCTGTGCAAAAACTGGACAGACATGAAGAAGCTCACTCCATCGCCAAAACACCCAACGACCTCTTCCGCTATTTCGCCGGAATAGCCCTGCTGCTGGTCATTGCCGCCATCCTGACCCGCACGGCCTGGAGAGCCCCCAAACTCATCGCCGGCATTCTGATGGTGGGGTTTCTCTGCCGACAGGAAACATTCGCAGCACCCTCACTGGAGAGTATCGGGCATTACCAAATCGGCCTGACCATGATGGAGAAAGAGCCCGACAAAGCCCGGGAAGCTTTCTCCCATGCTCTGCTGGACGAGGATGCCGCACTTCAGGCGGCTTCGCTCTACGAAATCGGCAACATCAATACACAGGCCACGCTGAATGAACTGCGCGAGCTCTACAATTCCCCCGCAGATACCGCCGCAGACACATCACAACCCGGGCCGGAAGAACTGCAAAAAATAGTGGATTCCCTGAAGAGTGATATCGCATCCTACCGAGATGCCCTCACCATACAACCCGAACTCAGCCCGGCCAAAACCAACCTTTCCCGCACAGAAGAGTTCATCAAAAAGCTGGAAGAAGAAATTGAGCGGTTAAAACAACAGCAGAACCAGCAGAACCAGCAGAACCAGCAGGATCAGCAAAATCAGCAGGATCAGCAGAACCAGGATAATAAAAATGATC
>JAFUQZ010000095.1 GCA_017472085.1 Akkermansia sp.
AATATCAAAGATTCAGCTAAAAATGAGGGGTATTGTTGACCTGCAGCATTTGTATCTCAGACTTCGCCTTGCCTCCAGTCCCTCTTTTCTTGCTCAGCTTGCCCCATGCTAGTCATAAAATCTGACGCAGCGCCAAAAAATCCCTGTTTGCAGATGATGGCTCGCTGCGTTGTCAGCAGATAGCGCGCACCTCTCCTCAACGCCTGCATCCGCAGCTGAATCCCCAGTGCGGTCACGGCTACTGCCGACAAAACCGACAGCGCTGCCGGGTCTTTATCCCCCTGCCACAGCATCACCCCCATAAACGCCAACATGACGATAACCACCACATATCCCACATTACCGCCGGTTAAATCCACCAGAAACGGCACCTGCGGCGTATCCACCCGCACCAATTCCTCCCCGGGTTTCATGCCGGACTCCACTGCCTCCCGCGCCTCGCGGCTCAAATCTGTATCGGATAGTTTCATCATGCCTGCATCCTACCACGTTTTCGCATACCTGACCAGAATTATTTGCGAATCAACTGCCGGGCATGAGCAAAGGCATAGAGCGGGATATTGTAGAGCGTATCATTCTGCTCATAGGGGGAGAGTGAGGTGCGGACAGCATAATCGGGCGCATATCTCTGCCGATAGGAAGCCAGGCTGCGGGCTCGGAGGTTGAGCCCGGCTTTCACCTCAATGGGGATAATGCTGCTGCCGGACTGTGCCACAAAATCCACTTCAGCAGTACCGCCATCCGCCTCCCAATAAGCAGGAGCATCACCGCATGCCCTGAGCTCCTGAAGAACAAATTGTTCTGTGAGAGCTCCCTTGAATTCCTCAAAAATGGCGTTCCCATCCAACAGACTCCGCGCGTCCAGCCCGGCAAGAGCCCCCAGCAAACCACAATCCAGAGCATATAACTTAAATGAATTTGCCTGCTCATACGCTGTCAGCGGCATGGCCGGTTTACTGACACGCCGCACGCGATGTAGCAATCCGCACATGATGAGCCATTCCACAGACATTTCATATTCGCGTGCCCGGGCTCCGGTGCCAAGCAACTTGTAAACAAACTTCCGGTTATCTTTTGCGAGTTGTGCAGGAACGGATGACCAGACGGAATGAATTCTCGGCACATCCTTGGATGCGGTGTATTTGGAGAAATCATTTTCATAGCCGCTGATGATTTGTTGCTGAATCCTCCGCACTTCCGCAAGCCCATGCCTGCCTGCATGAGCGAGCACTGCTTCCGGCATCCCTCCCACATAGAGGTATTCTTTCAGACGGGTAATCAGCTTTTCATGCGCCGTTCGCATCAGCCGCACATTTGATTCATTCAGAACTTGCAACAGGGCATCGTCTCCCATGGCTGCCAGAAACTCATCAAATGTCAGGGGTGCCAGATGCATCATATCAACCTGCCCAACGGGAAATGATTGCTGCCGGTGTCTCATGGCAACACCCAACAGGCTCCCGGCTGCCATGATGTGATACTGCGGAGCATTCTCGCGGAGGAATTTGAGAGAGTGTATGGCGCGTTCGCAGTCCTGAATTTCATCCAGTATGATAAGGGTGCTCTCCGGGAGGACAGGTTCATTAGTCAAAAGGGAGATACTTTGAAATATCTCTTCTGCATTATAGTCCTGTTCAAAAATGCCGGAAGCTCGCGGGCGATCGGCAAAGCTTAAATAGACTGTATTCTGATATTCCCTGCGACCAAACTCGCGCATCAGCCAGGTTTTACCCACCTGTCTGGCCCCTTGTATCAGCAAAGGTTTTCGATTAGTTCTGTCCTTCCAGTTTTTTAATTCATCAAAAGCACTTCTGTCCATAGCTTTACGTCCCTTTCCCGTAAACAGGAATACCACCGTTTTCACATTTTAGCAAGACAAAAATGGCAATAACTCACATTTCGGCAAGATAAAAATGGTAAAATTGCCATTTTTTCGCACTTAAAGAGAGTTGAAAGGAACAGACAAACCGCCCGACCGGGCAGGAAAGCGCGGTCGGGCAGAAAAAATGGAGATGCAGTTACCGGATTAACGGAACTTGAGCTCCTTCACCCTGGCTGCGAGGGTATCGAGCACCTGCTTGTGGGCGGCATCAACCTCGGGAGCGGTGAGGGTCTTCTTCGCATCGCGATAGAGGAAGGTGTAGGTCATGGCCTTGCGGTCAGCGGCAAGTTTCTCGCCGGAGGGGTCGCAGAACACGTCCTTGAGCTGGTAGGAGACCAGCAGCTTCTGTTTGGCGGCCTGAATGGCTTTCACGATATCGGCATTGCGGGTGCCGGCGGGCACATCCAGCGAGGCATCGCGGCCGGAACCGGGGAACTGGGGCAGGTCTGCCGCCTTGAAGGGAGCGGTAGCCACCTGCTGGAGCTTGCGGAGGTCTAATTCCGCGTAGTAGGACTCCATGGGCAGACCCAGGGTGCGGCAGGTTGACAGGGCGATGCGGGCCATGTAGCCGCAGGCCTGGTTGTTTATCTGGATATCGGCGCCTACAGCAGCCGTCTCACGGGCCATTTTGGCCGGCACGAGGCTAATCTCTGCCTTGGGCACAAGGATGTCCAGCACAGCGCGCAGGTGCTCGAAATGAGCCTCGCCCGGCTTGGTATCTGCCCAGCTGGCGGGATTGAGCTTGCCGGCCATGAAGATGCCCAGCACCTCGTTTTCGATGTCCTTGCCCTTGCCGCCGCCGGTGTTGCGGAACACGCGGCCGCACTCGAAGAAGCGCAGCACCTCCAACCCCTGGTTCATGTTGCGGGCAGCCACGGAGATGAGACCGGGAGCCAGAGACGGACGCAGGGTGGAATGGTCCTCAGAGATGGGGAGAGAGACTCGGATGATATCGCCCTCCATGAGCGGCTTGATGGGCAGCGCATGCTCCACGCTGGCAATGGTGGGGTCGATGCTCTCTGCGGCGATGAGCTTGAAGGTCTGGGCCTCCCAGAAGCCGGCTCCGGCCAGCTTGCGGGAAAGAGCCATGCGGTAATCGCTGGCGCGGTCATAGGCACTCTCCTCCACATAGATGGAGGTGTTCGTGGCGGGAATGTTGTCGATGCCATACACACGCACCACTTCCTCCAGCAGGTCGCAGCTGCGCTTGAGGTCCAGACGCCAGGGCGGGCAATCCCAGGTACCCTTGCCGTCAATCTCGCGCAGACCGAGTTGGCGCAGGATACGGGCGGCCTCCAGGTGGGGCACAGAGGCGTTGGTCATGACGTCCAGCTCCTTCCAGTCCAGCTGCACCTGGTCGAGGGCGTAGTAAATCTTACCCTCCGTCCCCTGCTCCAGCACGGTGGCGTTGGTGGCATTTTCCTCCGGCACCAGACAGGGAGCCTGCCCCCCCACCAGCACCGGCTCTGCCGTGCCTCCGGCACACTCCAGAATCAGCTCAACGGCGCGGGCAGCGGCGCGCAGCACATTCCAGGGAGACGTGCCGCGCTCAAAGCGGTAGGAAGAATCGGAACCCAGCGCCAGACGGCGGCTGGTGAAGCGGATGTTGCTGCGCAGGAACCAGGCGGATTCCAGCACGATATCCGTAGTAGCCTCCGTCACGCCGGAATCCAGCCCGCCCATCACACCACCCAGTGCCAGGGCTGCACCGGAAGCATCGGAAATGACGATATCCTCCGGCGTGAGGCTGTACTGCTCATTCATGAGGCTGGTAAAGTTTTCGCCCTCAGCAGCGCGGCGGATGTTGAGCCCGCCGGTGAGCCTGGCGGCATCGAATGCATGCAGCGGGTGTCCCAGCTCGAAGAGGCAGTAGTTGGTGATGTCCACCACATTGTTGATGGGTCGCAGGCCGATGGAAACCAGGCGGTCTGCCAGCCAGGCGGGAGAGGGCCCGATCTTCACACCGCTGATGCGGGTGGCCGTGTAGAACGGGCAGATTTCCGGCGCGGAAAGGGTGATGTAATCACCGGCGGGACGCGTCTGAATAGCGGCCGTGGGCTGCTCTGCCGGGTCCTGCTTCAGGGTGCGTCCGGTGATGCCGGCCAGCTCGCGGGCCATGCCCCAGTGGCTCAACAGGTCGGGACGATTCGGCGTGATTTCCAGCTCGAAAATGGTATCGGTGGGCACGAAGCTGCGCACGGGAGTGCCCACGGCATACTCCTGCGGCAGAATCCACAGGCCGTGTTCCTTGTCCGGCAGTCCCAGCTCAGAGGCGGAGCAGAGCATGCCGCGGCTCTCCACGCCGCGCAGCTTGCCGTCCTTGATTTCCCAGCCGCCGGGCAGCACCGCACCGGGCAGAGCGCAGGGCACCTTGTCGCCCACCTTGTAGTTCTGTGCACCGCAGACAATCTGGCGCAGCGCGCCCTCCCCGGCGTCTACCATGCAGACGTTGAGGTGGTCACTGCCCTCCACGGGCGTTTTTTCCATGACCTGAGCCACGACCACGAGGTCGGTGGTGACACCGCGCTCCTGAATCCCCTCCACCTCAATACCGGCAAAGGTGAGCATATCGGCCATCTCCTGAGTGCCGAGACCCTCCAGGTCGATGTAGCTTGAAAGCCAATTAAGAGAAACGTTCATTGCTTTGTGATGAGAGAATTAGAGGTTTATTGGAATTGAGCGAGGAAGCGGACATCGTTCTCGATGAGCAGACGGATATCGCGGATGCCCCAGCGAATCATGGCCAGACGCTCCAGGCCGATACCGAAAGCAAAGCCGGTGCAGCCGGAATAGAGCTGCTTGCCGGTCTCGCGGTCAATAGCCTCGAACACGGCGGGGTTCACCATGCCGCAGCCGGCAATCTCAATCCAGCGCGGTGCCTGCCCGGCCGCCTGCAGCAGCACGTCAATCTCAAAGCTCGGCTCCGTGAAGGGGAAGAAATGCGGGCGGAAACGCACCGCCGTGTCGCTGCCGAACAACGCCTTGAGCATGTATTCCAGCGTTCCCTTCAGGTCACCCACGCTCACATTCTTATCCACATACAGCCCCTCAATCTGGTTGAAAGCGGAGAGGTGGGTGGCATCAATGGCATCGCGGCGGAAAGCAGACCCCGGGCAGATGATGCGCACGGGCGGTGCCTGCTTCTCCATGGTGCGCGCCTGCACGGTGCTGGTCTGCGTGCGCAGCAGCTTGCCGCTGTCGAAATAGAAAGTGTCCTTCTCATTGCGGGCGGGATGATCATCCGGCGTGTTGAGCGCGTCGAAACAGTGCCACTCGTCCTCAATCTCCGGGCCGTCGGACAGCGTGAATCCCATGCGGCGCAGAATACGCACCGCCTCATCGCGCACGATGGAAATGGGGTGCAGCCCGCCGGTCGGCAGAGCGGCACCGGGCATGGTAAAGTCCACCCCGGCCACGGCGGCGGCATCCAGCTGCTTCTGCAGCTCATTGCGGCGGTTATCCAGCGCGGCAGTGATGGCGGCACGCGCCTCATTGAGCAGAGCGCCCACAGCGGGCTTCTCCTCCTTGGGCACATCGCGCATTCCCTGCTGCACCTGGGTCAGACTTCCCTTCTTGCCGAGAATCCCCACACGGGCATCCTCCAGAGCCTTCATGTCGGCAATGCCGGCAATGCGCTCCAGGGCCTCTGCTTGTACGCTTGCTATCCGTTCTTTCATGATGTTCGCGCAAAACTATACGCCCCTAAGCCCCCGCGGTCAAGTCAAATGAATGCCTTACCCACGCGTACCACGCGCGCAGCCTGTGCTTTTTTTCGCAGAAATGCCGGACATCCATTTCTTTCACCCCGAAACAGCCGGTTTTTCATCTGCCTGCGACAGCAGGCTTCTCTTCATCCGATGCTCCGGCAAACAAGCTTCAGATGAAAAAAACGCTGCCACCCATAACAGGCAGCAGCGTTGGAAATTGACTCAGCCGTCAGGCGCGCTTTACTTGCGGCGGCGACGGGCAGCCAGACCGGCCAGAGCCAGCAGGCTCAGCGTAGCCGTGGCCGGCTCGGGGACGGAAGCGGCCACAGTACCACTCAGTTTAACAGATGTCTGCCAACCTGAAACAGTGCCGTACGATAAATTACTAACACCTGTTTGCCCCTGGAAAGTGCCGTATTGTGTATGCGCGACATTATTGACTGCGTTAATGGACACTTTTAAAGTATCGCCTACTACAAAGCTGAAAGCATTATCGCCGGAGAAAGTGTAGGTGAGGACACCGAACTTACCACTTGTAACACTTGCGCTTTGCGCGTCGGAAGTATACGTCACATTACCTAACGTTACGCTGGCTGTGCGGGAATCATGATTTCCGATGAAATTAGTGTTTGAGCATCCGCTGGAAATCTGCAGCGAAGTTATCTGGACAGTATCGCCAACCTTGGTGCCGGAAAGAAGCAGCTGCCCCGTATAAACATCAAACGTTGTGTTGCTCGTTGCCTGTGAAACTTTGTCTGAAGGCAGCCACTCGTCCGCTTCGGCCTCTGTTAACCCATTTACTTTATCAACTGTTACATATTTTCTCCATCCTTCTCAAACCAAGAACCGAGAGTTACAGCTGTGGTATCCGCCATGGCCACACCAGCCAGAGCCATCAGAGCGATAATCGTCTTTTTCATTTGTGTTTATGTTTTCTATTTGTTTGTTGTTTTGGCTGCGAGCTGCCCGGGGATACCCAGTTCTACGCGCGATGGAATGCTGAGAGACCCGCCACACACCCGCTGCGCGCAGTATATCGCATTCCGA